>OZ271836.1:300377-600755 GCA_965601745.1 Alkalispirochaeta sp. | reverse complement strand
CGGTGTCGACGACGAGCTCAACGTAGTTCTCCGCGGTGAGCGCCGCGGGATCACCGAGAAATGCCGGTACGTCGGCGACGCCGTTATTCACCGTTTGCACCGAGCTGGGTTGCCGTCCGTCCACAAGCGCTTCTACGGCGTCAAAAAGCTCCGGGAGCAACTGACGGTAGTCCTTTAAGATCGTCATATCCATAATCTGCGGGCTGCCCGCAATCGCCTGAACTGCGTTGAGCTGGGCATCTTGTCCAACGATCGTAAGCGCTTCGAACTGGGTCCCCGTGAGCTCGTAAAACTGCAACCCCTCGTAGATGCCGCCCGAGGTTCCGGGACTTGTGTATCCGAGAAACACCCCGTCGTTTGGCGAGAGGATCGCGTCGATGGCCGGGACATCGCCAAACCCCTCGACGATCGTCTTTGCGACCCCCGGATCCCAGTTTTCCGCAACGTAGACTTGGTCGCCGAAGAGGGTGCGCGTTCCGAGGTCGAACAGCGGTTGCAGGACGCCAAGCGACCCAGTCTCAAACTCGTCGGCGTTCCCGTCGGTTGTCGCGCCGCGAAACATCAAGATGCTGTCGCCGTTGCTCGTGTTATCACGAATGTACTCGCCTTGGATCCGTCCGATGGCAACGTCGTCAAAGGTCACGTAGAAATCTATTCCGGTCGCATTTGGTATGAGGCGATCAAAGTTAATAAACGGTATACCGGATTGGTCGGCAGTTCCGGGCCATGACTGGGCGACGGGCGAGGTCCCATCCTGCGCCATCACAACGAGGGCGTCGACGCCCTGACCGATCATCGAGGCGATTGCCGCGTCCTGGAGATCTGTGTCGAGCGATTGGTGGACGGTGAGCGTGTGTCCACGCTCGGCGGCAAGCGTCTCCATCGCCGCGACGTCACGATCGAGACGTTCGCCGACGACAACGACCACGCCAATGTTAAGCGCAGTCTCATCGCCGTTACCATCCCCATTTTCACACGAAGCCAACACCACAACGAGCAACAAAATCGTGACCGCAGCACATTTTTTCATAGCAAAATCAGCGTACACGAGACCGTCGTGTCGGTCAAATTAGTCTAATTTTTGGCTCGTTTTGCCAATGGAATACATCTTGCTGATCCTGAGACCAAACTGATCACGTCTTGTTTGTTCACCCGTTTATTAAAGCGGGATCTATCGAGGAGCACGGCGTCGTGAGTCCGATTCCTACCCCTTTACGGCGCCCGCCGTCATGCCGGCGATGAGCTGTTTCTGGATAAAGAAAAAAAGAACCAATACCGGAATCGCACTCACCACCCCACCGGCGGTGAGCAGTCCCCAGGCGATCTGGAACTCGCCGACCATGTTTTGAAGGGCGATTGGAATGGTTCGAACCGATCGACTGGTGAGTACGGAAGCAAAGACAAATTCGTTCCACGCGGTGATAAAGATGTAAATACCCGTCGCCGAGATTCCGGGCATCGCGATCGGAAACACGACCCGGACGAGGGCACCAAAACGGGAGCATCCGTCGATCATAGCCGACTCATCGAGCTCGTAAGGGATGGCGTTAAAAAACGAAGTCATCATCCACGTAGAAAACGGGATCGTAAACGTCGCGTAGGCAAGGACGAGCGCTATGTAGGTGTCCATAATTCCGAGACGCGAAAAGATCACAAATAGGGGAATGAGGAGGAGCACAACGGGAAACATGTTGATAACGAGAAACTGCATGAGGAGAAATCGCCGGCCGATAAAGCGGAAACGAGAGAAGGCGTAGCTTGCTCCGACACTGAAGACGAGGCCAAAGAGCATACTTAAGCTCGCTACGAGGAAACTATCCAACAGATTGCCCAGGAAGTTAATCCGACCAAAGAGTCGTCCATAGTTCTCGAGAGTCGGATTGCGCGGAACATACCTGAGCCGCTCGATGTACATCTCGCCTTCCGGAGTAATGGAAGAGATAAACCCCCATATATAGGGAAACAGGGCGAAGGACAAAATGACGAACACGGGGACGTAGACAAGGAACAAGCGCTTCATCGAAACCGGTCCTCGGTCCGCGATATACGAATCACGTATAAAACAACGACGGTGAGCAAAAGTATCGTCAGATAGACGGCAACCGTTCCGGCGGTTCCAAAATCGAGACCGCGATAGGCCTGGATGTAGGAGTACAACGGCAATGTGTAGCTCGAGTACCCCGGCCCACCGCCGGTCATGATAAAGATGATATCGAGAGAGTTTGCGACCCAGATCGTCCGGAGAAGGATCGTCGTAAAAACGATTGGCATAATCATCGGTACGGTGATTCTCACGAACTTCTGGATGACCGACGCACCGTCAACGTCGGCTACCTCGTAGAGCTCGCGTGGAATCGCCTGAAGTCCGGCGAGGATCATCACGGCAAAGAACGGAAATCCCTGCCACATCAGTGCGACCATAATCGCGACAAGCGAGGTCTCGGACTGAGCGAGCCACGGCACGTATCGTTCGATTAGCCCTACCCGAACGAGTAGGTCGTTAATGACGCCGCTATTGCCGTCGTACATCCACCGCCACATCAGTGCGGTTATAACGCTCGGAGTGACCCAGGGAATAAGGACCAGCGCACGGGCGAGCCCCCGAAATCGAAATTCCTGGTTGAGCAACAGAGCGGTGGCAAATCCCAAAAGAAACTGAAGTCCGATGACGCCGACGATCCAGACAAGGGTATTGCGAAGACTGATGATAAAAATCTCGTCCTGCCAGGCGTTCCGGTAGTTGGCCAATCCGATAAATCCGATCTCGTCGGGTTTCCAGATCACGTAGTTCATAAAGCTCAGCGAAACGGTGTAGACGATCGGTATAAGAATAATCCCGATCGTGACGACCAGAGCTGGGGTGAGAAAAGTATAGGGCTGCAAACGCCGCGGGGACCACGTACTTGGCACGTCTTGCTCCGTACAAACTATGCCCGGGGAGCAACCCCGGGCACGTATGGGCCATCGAATGGCTATTCGGCGAAGTGGTCGGCGAACGTTTCCATCATCTCGGCGCTTGAAATCTCGCCAAGAAACGCCCTCTGCATGTTGGCCGGCCAGACGCTTTCGACAAACTCGGCGACCGCCGGATGAGCGGGTAGGACGCCGGCAAACGGCGTCGATTCGGTGGTTGCCCGATAAAAGCGCTCGAGTTCACCGTGGTCCACGTCCGCGTTGCTCTCGTTTATCGAGACCTGACCGCTCGAAAGCTGCCACGTCGCGTTGTTCTCAGCCTCGGCCAGGAACGCCGCCCATCTAAACGCGGCGTCCGGTACCTCGCTCGCGGCAAATACGGCGTTTTCCTCGTCGCCAAAACTCGTCCAACGCCCCGTCAGCCCTTCCGGGACGGGAAACGCAGATATTCGCTCGCCCAGAGCCTCGTGCATCCCGCTGGCGCTCCCAATGTGGTGTATCGTCATCGCCGTGACGCCGTTTTGCATGTTGGCGACGATCTCGCGGAATCCGTCGTTTGGCGTTGTCGGCGGGCTGACACCGTGTTCTCGATACAGATCGATGAACCACTCATTGGCGGCGATCGCCTCGGCACTCGTCAGTCCGCTATTGCCTTGCGCGTCAAAAAACTCAGCTCCGCTGGAGAGAACAAAACTACCCCACCAGTCATGACCGCCGCGGGCGCCCCGAATACCAAATCCGTAGACGTCGATCTCGCCGTCACCGTCGGTATCGCGAGTGAGCGCTTGGGCAACCTCGAGAAACTCCGCTCTCGTTTCGGGAATCTCAAGACCTAGTTCCTCAAACATGTCGACGCGGTAGTACATGTACAGAACGACCATCTGGAGCGGCATGAGGTACTGATTCCCGTCCGTATAGCGGGTTAGCTCCCAGATTCTATCGTAGACGTCGTCGCGTCCGTCCCAGTCGGCTATATAGTCGTTCAACGGTAAAAGCGCACCTAACTCGACGAGTTGTGGTTGCCACCACAGCTTTACCTGGGCGACGTCGGGTGGGTCACCCGCCGCGACCGCGGTCAATAAGCGTTGATAGTAGGCGTCCCAAGGTACGCGCTCCGCCTCGATTCGAATACCGGGATTCTCTGCTTCAAACTTCTCGATCAGCGGCGTGAGCGCGGTTTCGGGATCATCAAAATGATACCAGAATCGAACGACCTGCTCGTCCGTCTCCTGCCGACCCGCGGTAAAGGCGAGCGTCGGTACCAGAAGTAGCGCGACCAAAACCAGCAACACTGTTCGTTTCATACGAACCTCCTTAGAGACTGAACTCACGCCTCACGACGGCGACGCTTACGGTCAACGACTTTGCGCGCTCGCCGCACTATTTCTTGCGAGGTGAGTCCGTACTTTTTGAGTATTTCCTCCGGCTCCCCGGATTCTCCAAAGGTATCCCGCACACCGACCCGCTCGAGGGGTATCGGCGTCGTCTCCGAAAATCGTTCCGCCAACGCGCCACCAAGCCCACCGAGGATAGAGTGCTCCTCGGCGCTCACGGCGCACCCGCAGCTCGCGGCCACCCGGTCGACGGTCTCGAGATCAAGCGGTTTGATCGTATGAACGTTAACGACCGTCGCCTCGATTCCCTCATCTGACAGTTGCTCCGCGGCCGAAATCGCCTTCGCGACCATCAGACCGGCGGCAAAAATGGCGACGTCATCACCGCTTCGAATGAGCGGAGCCCGTCGTATGTCAAAGGGCTGGTCCTCCGGCGTAAACACCGGTGACGCTATTCGACCAAATCGACAGTAGACCGGACCCTCCCAGGCGACGATCGCGCGAGTGGCAGCGGCGGCCTCGTGGGCGTCGGCGGGAATGACCACCGTCATTCCCGGAATCATGCGCATAAGGGCGAGATCTTCAAACGCCTGGTGCGTCGCCCCGTCCCCTCCAACGGTAACGCCGCCGTGACTTACGCAGATCTTAACATTGAGCTTGTTGTACGCCACCGACAATCTGATCGGTTGATTGGCGAGGCTGACCGCAAAGATCGAGAACGTTGTTGCGATCGGTATTTTACCGCCGATCGCAAGTCCGGCGGCGGTGCCGATCATGTCGTTCTCAGCGATTCCCATCTGGAAGAAGCGCGTAGGAAACTCCTCGGCAAAATGGTGAACCCGGACCGCCTCGGCCAGATCGGCAGTGAGGGCGACGATCCGTTTGTCCTCACGTCCAAGTTCGACAAGCGTGTCGCCGAACGCGTCGCGCATTGCCCGCTTTTCCCGCCCGGTACTCATGCGCTCGCCTCCGTGTCCCCGGGTATCGAGAAATCGGCGTAGCCTGCGGCCGGACCGATCGCCTCAAGGGCGTGCGTCGCCTCCTCCTTCGAGACCGGCGTTCCATGCCATTTGGCGAGACCTTCCCATTCGGGAACGCCTTTGGCCATCTCAACGCGGGCGATGACCATCGTCGGTCGATCGTTGTCCTGATCGGATAGCGCGGCCTCTACCTCGGACGGATCGTGACCGTCAACTTCGATCGTATGCCATCCAAACGATTCAAACTTGGCCGTAAGCGGTTCGAGGTTTTTTATCTCCTCTACATCGCCGTCGATTTGTATTCCGTTGGCCAGTACGACTGCGGTCAGATTGGTTGTGCCGTAATGGCCGGCACTCATCGCCGCTTCCCAGACGATTCCCTCGGCAATCTCGCCGTCGCCGAGAATGCAGAACACCCGTGCCGGGGATTCGTCCAGGCGAAGTGCCAGGGCAAGTCCGTGGGCGACGGAGAGTCCTTGACCGAGCGGACCCGATGAACTTTCGACGAGCCCCGGCATTTTGACGCGGGCGGGGTGTCCCTGCAGGCGACTTCCGAGTCGTCGGTGGCTGGCCAGCTCGTCGATCGGGAGCAGGCCGACTCGAGCGAGCACCGAATACCACGCCGCGCAGATATGTCCGTTGCTGAGAAAAATACGATCGCGATCGATCCATTCCGGCTCATCGGTTCGATAAGCGAGAACACGACCGTAGAGGACAGCCATGATCTCGGCAACGCCAAGCGCACCGCCGACATGACCCGAACCGGCATGCGTGATCATGCGAACGCTGTCGCGTCGGATCTGCGTGGCCAACGCAGAAATCTGCGCCCGTTCAGAAGCTGTCATGATGATTCGTCCTCCGTCAATCGACGTTTCTTGAGCGCGTCCATATGGTGTCGCATCGCCGACTCCGCATCATCGGGGTGGCCGCCAACGATCGCCGACACGATCGCCTCATGTTCCGACAACGTTTCCCGTCGCTTGGCGATGTTTGAAACCTCGCGACTGCTCGCATCGCGGTTTGTGATAATGATCTCAGGCGTCAGATACCCGAGCAACGATGCCAAAAGGGGATTTTTTGTCGACCTGGCGATCGTGAGGTGGAAGAGGTGATCCTCCTCAAGGGCCATGCTTCCGGCGATGATAACGCGCTCGAACTCCTGGTGGGCCCGGGTAATAAGCGCGCGATCTTCGGGAGTCGAACGCTCTGCGGCGAGGTAGGCGGCGCGAACCTCAAGAATCTCGCGAGTTTCAAAGAGAGCGGCGATATCGTGATTGCCACCGCGCAGGAGGGCGGAGATCAAGCCCTGAAGAGCTTTTTCGCCGATCTGGGCAACAAAGGTACCGCGATGTGATTCGGTCCGGACGAGACCGTAGAACTCGAGTTTACGCAGTGAATCGCGTACCGGGCCCCGTCCCACGCCAAATCGCTCGGCGAGGGCTCGTTCCGAGGGCAGTTTCATTCCGGGCTTGAGTGCGCCACTGGAAATGAGAGTCTGAATCTGTTCGATGATCATATCGGAGGATTTTTGTTGTTCAATCTGTCGAAACAGCGCCAGATTTCCGTTACGTTTCATATCTCGTCTCATGGTTAACTGGTTAACCAGTTATTCCACGGTAACTCCGCTTATGGTGATTGTCAACCAAAAAACTCGGCCTTTGACCTTTGTCGCCCGCGATGAGTAATTTCGGAAACATGATTGCAGATGCACAGGAACGACGACGCCGAATTGGAGAAGCACTGTGGGGTCTCTTTGTCGGAGACTCGCTGGCGATGCCCGCGCATTGGTACTACAGTCTGGGAAACATTTCTCGCGACTTTGACGGCGGCGTGAGCGGATACGCCGACCCGCCACATCCCCACCCCGAGGCGTTTATGGTTGGTATGACCTACCGACCTGACGTTAAGACCGCAACTGCACTCGGGCGACCCTATGACATCCTCCACGAACACGCGCGCTTCTACGACGCGAGCTACAGTCCGCTCGAGTTTCGACTCACCGATCGAGAAAGCGAGCACGGTAATCCGGTTGTCGCGGTCGACGAGCGGTACCACTATCACCATGGCCTTCGGGCGGGAGACAATACCCTCGCAGCCCATCTTGTGCGCGTGCTGATGCGTTCAATCGCGAAAGCCGGCCAGTACGACGAGACCGTTTTTCTCGACGACTTTGTGTCCTATCTCACAACACCGGGCCTCAACAAGGATCCGTACTCGGAGATCTACGTCCGACGTTGGTTTGAGAACTGGTCGCGCGGAATGCCGGCCTATGCCGCCGCGGAGCACCAACGTCGCGTGTGGTCGATCGGCAGTCACGGTGGCCTGATGAGACCTCTCGTTGTGGCAATGCTTTCACCGGACGACTATCAGGCGGTTGGTTTTGCGATTGAACATCAAAACCTGACCCATAGATCGGAGAACAACGCGAGCGCCCTCACGATCCTCGTTCCGCTCCTGCGTGCCCTGCTGCGTGGCGATGACCCTGAAGCGGTGACCCAACACTGGGCCCGCTCCATAAAACTCCCCAAAATTACCGGCGAAGAGCTCTTCAGCGAGTATCGACGACACGGTGGACCGGGCGGAATTCCGACCGAGCAGATGTGGAGGCTCCACACCGAGATGCGCCCCGATGAGTTCGACCTCAAGGATTTTGTCGCGTCGACGCCGGAACGGGACACGATCCGAACGGTGTTTGCAAACGCCTGCTACCCGGAGCACGGAGTACCACTGCTTCTGTCGATGGCGGAACGTCATGGGTACCAGCCGGAGGCTGCGCTTCTGGCCAATGCCAATGCCGGCGGCGACAACGTCCACCGCGGCATGATTCTGGGTCTCGTCGTCGGCGCGGCAACACGCGTTCCAGATCACCTCAAGGACGGATTACGAGACGCTGAAACCATTTCCGGAGAAATCGAGGAGTTTGCGCGCCTCGCCGCCGAAAACCTGCCGGTACACTAGCGATCAGCGAGCGGATGGATGGGCGGGCGGATCGCTGACTAAGAGTGCCGCCGCCGCGTTTTTTGAGACCTGTTCGGGCGTCTTGCAACCAGGAATCACCGCACTAACGGCCGGTGAGCGCAGCGGCCAGGCAAGCGCCCAGGCGGCCATCTCCACTCCGGCCGGCAGCTCCTCGGCACGCACCCGGGAGACTTCTGCGTTGATCGCTTCAAGTCGGTCCCTACTTATCTCATTGCGCCAATCGGTCGCGGCAAAAACCGACGTTTCGTCGTACTTACCCGACAAAAATCCGCTCGCGAGCGGTACCCGGGCAAGGACACCAAGGTCAAGATCTAGCGCCAGCGGAAGAACGTGGTTTTCCGGTTTCCGATCGAGTCGATTGTAGACGATCTGGAGTACCTCACAACCGGCATCGGGGCAACGCTCGACCTGTAAAAGGTTGTCGTTTTTACTCACCGAGAGTCCGACATGTCTCACCTTTCCCTCGCGTTGGACATCCTCTATCGCTCGCCAGAGTTCGGGATTGAGAAACTCTTCATCGGTCGGACTGTGATATTGCAGAAGGTCGAGATGATCCGTACAAAGCGCGCGCAGTGAGGCGTCGAGTTGCTCGCGCATTTCGACGGCGGACCAATGCCGCGTTCGATCGCGATATCCGTGGTAGTGATGGCCAAACTTACTCGCGACGACCCAGCGGTCTCGCTCCGACGCGAGGCGTCGCCCAATGAGCTGTTCCGAGAGGTGATTCCCATAGCACTCGGCGGTGTCGATGAGGTTGATTCCCTCGTCCAGCGCGCGCCCCATAATCGCGTCGACGTCGGCAGGACTAAAATCATGTCCCCATTCACCGCCGAACTGCCAGGTACCGACGCCGACAACGCTCACCGTAAGATCGGTGCTCCCGAGTCGACGATAGATCATCCGCGGTTTAACCGCCGTCGCCGGTCAACGAACGCGACTCGATTCGCTGGAGCGCCCAGAGCGTGTACTTCCGCACCTGTTTGTCCGGATCCTCTTTGAGCTCCGCGAGTATCTTATTGCCGGACTCTCCGGCAAGTCGTTCAAGTGCCTTTGTGACGCGGATTCGGACTTCCTCGTCGGGGTCACGCGCGGCGAGTACGATCCCGCGGAACGCCTGAATAGTACCGATGTTGGAAAGCGCCTCAGCCGCCGCCCGGCGTACGCTCGGCTCGCGGTGGGAAAGCCGCCGAATTGTCGACTCCACGTAGCCGGTCGTCTCGAGTATCTCGGCGATAAGTGGCGCCAATGACTCGATCCCTTCAGCGAGAAGATCGACCATCGTCTGTTCGCCCTCTTCGCCCATCGCGGTAAACACCGTCGTCAGTCGATCGCGAAGCGCCGGATCTGCATCTTTAAATCGCTCGACAAGGCGGACAAGCGCCTTCTTTTGGGTCGCCGACGCTAGAGCGAGGATCGTCGGCGTGATCAGCTCCTCGTTGGACGAGAGAACATCAACGAGGATATCTACCGCCTTGACCGAGTCGTTCGCGCCGAGCCCCTCGATCGCGGCGACCTTGACGGTTTGAACTTCGTTCTCGTCGGCAACGAGCGATTTGAATATTTCGATCGCGCTGTCGGTCCCGTATCGTCCGATCGCCAGTGCGGTCTGTGTCCTCACCCGCTCAACCGGATCGCGTAAGCGCTCGGACGCTTGCGTGAGGCTCCGCGTGTCGCCAAATCCGGCAATCGCCCAAACACTCGCGATTCGCACTTCAGGATCGGCGTCACCGACTCCCTCTTTAATCTGCTTGAGGAACGCCTTTTTTCCCGTCGCGGGCAAAGCAAGAATAATCGCGGCGCGGACTTTGGCGTCGGGAGCGGCAAGGAGTGACTCAACGCGTTGATCAAATACCTTGCCCGAGTAATCGGCGAGCGTAACGGCAAACTCGCGGGCCTCCTCTTCCGGCAGGACCGACAGATGTTCGAGGATAAACTGGACGAGATATGGTTGCTGATAGCGTCCGAGCAAACGAAACGCGCGAATCCGCACCCGGTGCGAGTACTTCTCGCGCCCCGCCGTGACAATTTCCATCGTCTGCGGTACAAAGCTCTCCGCATCCAGACGGAGTATCGCCTCCGAGAGTTCGTCCTCAGAACTAAACTCCTCGTCAACGAGCAGTTCCCTCAAGGTAGTCGAAAAAACACCCCCGGCGCGTTCCGGAATTGACTCGAGGAGAAGGGCACTCAAGTGGGGGTTGTGTACCGAACGACGCAGCTCGTCGCGAACGACCTTAAGCGCGGCTTCGTCGCCACGTTCGTTGACCGCCGCAAGCGCTGCCCGAAGTACCTCCTCACGCTCGGCGAGCTCGACGTCGACCGCAATCGCACGCTTGACCACCGACGCGATCAGCCGCGGATCGCCAAATCGACGCAGGAGGCGGGCGGCGACGAGAAGCTGCGCCGGCCCCGCATGGTCCATCGACCGAGAAAGGAACGAGTCGACGTGCACCTCGACAGCTTTGGTGAGCAGGCGCTCGGTACGCTCCAAATCCTCACGATCTCCAAAAGTGACCGCGCCGAACATGCGCGCAAGCGAACCTTTTGACTCCAGGCTCTGGGCCGCCGGAAGCCGCAACTCCAGGTCGTCCGAATCGAGATAGCGAGTTGCAAGATCTTCGTCTTCATCGGAATCGTCGTCGAGCAACTGCAAGAGGTGGAACGCCCTCAGGTTGTCCAAGGCACCCGGGTCGACGGCAAAACGGTCGGAAAAATCGGTCTTTAACCGGAGTTTGGCCGCTTGGCGAACCTCAAACACGGGATCGTCGAGGTACAGCGTCTTTAAGGTTTCGATAATGCGGTCCTCGTCGGCGCTGGTAAACTCCTCGACCACCGTTCGCCGCACCAGCGGATGGGCGTCGTGAAACGCGTCCCAGAGCCCGCGCTCAGATCTCTCGCCTCCATCGGCGATCATCACCTTAACGGCAAAGTATCGGGGCGCCCACTCCGGATCACCAGTCATCTCGCGGACTTCGTCGAGGCGCTCGCGGAACATCTCCAATGCCTGCGCCCCGTCAAATTGCTGCCCTTTCCCGGATAGCGCGATTCGGCGCAACCCGAGGAACTCCTCGGTTTCGTCAATCCATTTCTGCAGGCGGGCGGCGAGATCAGGTTTCTCGAGCGACACGAGAAAACAAACAAACAGCCCTCGATCGGGAATAAACTCGAGGATTCTCTCGAAGTCTTTTCTGGATTTTCGGCGTTCGAGGCGAGCGAGCCAGATCTGGTCCAATCCAAGCGCAGTGATTACAGCCGGACCCGTGGCGCGGGCGAAACGCTCGATCCGCTTTGTCGCCTGGAGTAATCGCCGCGCTCCGTATCGCGAAAGCACGAGATCGTCGGCCATCGAGGGGCTATCCGCGACGGCACGAAGTCGCCGCCGAAAAACGGCGGACTGTACCAACACGAGGACAACGACCGCGATAACAACGATCGCTCCACCGCCGATAAGCCCGAGCATAACCGGATCAAAGCCGGCCAACATTAAAGTGATTCGTTCCATCCGTTCTCCCCTTACCTACGCTACCCGCTCGAGGACGTTGAAGATCTTAAGCGGTTTTTCTTTGCCTTTAACTTTTACGGGTTCGAGTTCTTTGAGTTTAAACGTGTCGCCGATGAGGTTTCGTGTCGAGTCTGTGATCACGACCTGTCCGGCCTTGGCGACTCCCTCGAGGCGAGCGGCAACGTTTACGGTATCACCGATCACGGAGTAGTCCATTCGACGATCACTACCGAGGTTTCCCGCTACGAGCGGACCGGTATGCATACCGATTCCGACGCGAAGTTTGGATGCCTCGCCGCGGAAGAACGTCCGTTTCTCGCTTGATATCAGCTGTTGAATTTCTACGGCGCAGCTCACCGCGGCGATCGCGTCTTCCTCTTCGCTCATCATGGGGACGCCCCAGGCGGCCATAATCGCGTCACCGATAAACTTGTCGATGTAGCCGCGGTACTTGATGATGATTTCGACCGCCTCGCGAAAGTACTCGTTGAGAACTTCGATGATGTACTCCGGTTGTTTGGTCTCCGAAAACGAGGTGTAGCCACGAATGTCACCAAAAAATATGGTGGCGGTCTTCTTGTCTCCACCCGGTTTAACGAGTTCCGGCGACTCCATAAGGGAATCGACGACTTCGGACGACAAGTAGCGGGCAAACATATCCTTGACGACTCGGCGTTCCTCGACCACCAGATCCATCTCCTGTTTGAGCATGCGCTCGCGAGACTGATCGGTAAACAGGATGATCATGCCCTCGTTGCGTCCGCGCCGACCGCGAAGCGGGCTCGCGTTTAGGGAGAAATCGATCGTCTCGCCGTCTCCGCGATCAAAAATACCCTCGAGTCCGAGGATCTCCTTGCCCTTACTGAGCGTTTCGTTTAACTGTCGCCGAACGACTTTCCGAAGAGATTTCGTGAACCGTTTTTCCAGCGATACGCCGATATCATCCTCGGTCAATCCCAGGCGCTCGCCGGCGGCGCGATTAAAATAGTGAATCGTTCCGTCCTCGTCGGTGGTCACGAGGAGGTCGGTCATCGAGGTAAATATGCTCTCCTGGTAGCGCTCGAGGGCATCCACAGTCCGGTATTGTTCGCGGACTTCCTCGTACAGGCGAGCGTTGTTGAGAACGCCGGCCGCGGTACGGGTAAACGAATCAAGAAACGAGAACTTTTCGCGGTACCAGAATTGCTCGGATCGCGAGTTGCAGACCAGCAGGCCCAAACGCGCCTTTGGCGTAAAGAGGGGGAGCGCGATCGCGCTGTTCATCGAGTCGTGCAGAAAAAGATCGCCAAAAAACGGCAGATCGCGTTTGAGAAGAACAAGGGCTTCTTTACATTCCGCGACAAACTCGACGCTTTCGGCACGCGCGGACAGGGTTCGCGGCGCGTCCACATTTCCGCGGCGATAGATGAGCTTGAGATCACCCCGCGGTTCGGTCGGGTCTCCGTAGGCGTACAGCGCCGCGAGATCGGCTCTGGTGATATCGATAGCCTGATCGACGAGGACCGAAACCAACGGCCGGAACTCGTGCTCGCGGGAGAGCAACGAACTTGCCCGGACGAGATCATCCAGAGTGTGAGCGCTACTTTTTATCATTTGGCCCCCTATTATGGCACACTTTTTGTTGGGATCGCATGAGCGTTACGGCCGTCCCACCGTCTGCAAACTCTCGTGAATTTCTTCCTCGTACTGGACGTACAACTCGTATGGAGCCGCGGCCTCAAAAACTGCGAGTTCGTCCTCGTAAGGGATCACGGCGGTCAGGTATACCCAGTCCTCGGTCCCGACCGGCGCAATCCACTCAAAGAACTGACCGTCTACGCCGGAGGCAACAAAGCGGTCGCCGTGGCGCAGGAGGTATCCGGCGCTTACCAGGTGTCTTTCCAGTGCTTCGCCCCAGAACTCGAGATCCTGCTGCGGCGAGTTATCCACAAGACGCGCGGTTATACGAACCCCCTCGGGGCTGATCGCCCCCCATCCGTCGTCCATCTCAAACGGCGCAAATCCGGCGGGCGTCGCGACGGATATCGCCGGTGTAACGCAGGCGGTCAGCAGTACCGCGAGGATTGCCAGGATAAACCCGAATAACGCCTTGCCCCTCATCGGCGGTACCCGTCCAAGAGGTCTCCGTCGTCGAGAAATCGATATATGCCGAGGTCGTTGAGCCAGGCAAATGATGAACCCTCCCCGCTCGTGAGGACGGAGTCAAAACCGGCGAGAACGACGCGAGCACGCGTGAACCGAATGTCGTTTCTGATCCGTCGCAACGAGCCGGCGTAGGATTCAATCTCGGCGTTGAGAGCGCGTAGTTCTCGCTCAAAATCGAGTGTCGCTCCTATCGATGCACCGTCCATGTAGATGAGCAGGCGTTCCAACGCCTCGGTGCGGGCGACGATCGCCGCCTCGGCCTCGGCGATCTGGCGGCGGTAGTCGAGCGTTGACGGATCAAATCCGATCACCTCCGCCTCCATCTCCTCGATTACGCTTCGAATACTCTCAATTGCCGGGGGCGGAACGCGCAGCACGATCTCCGAATCGGAACGATAGGTGTAGTATCCTCCGCTTTGCTCGACCCAGTAGGCGAGTTGCTCCGTGACCGCTTCTCGATCACCGGAAAGCGCCCGAACCTCGAGAAACGTCGCGAGCGTGTTTTCCTGAGCGAAGCCGGAACTTGCGATCGAGATCACCAAAAAGCACAGCAGGCAACCCAGGCGCCGTCGAGAGGGCGATCGCATCACGGGGACACCTCCTCGACCCAGGACTCTACTGCCGCGCGATGTCGTCCGCGGGCATCTGCGCTTGGAAAAAAGACTTCGATCACGAGGAGCTCGCGATCGGTCGCCGCCGCCATTACCCAAAAGAAAAACGGCTCACGGTCGCGACTTTCAAACTCGATGCCCAGGAACGGGCCGATCGCGAGCGAGTCTACATCCGCGTAGAGCGGTCCCCGATGAAACTCAAGGGCGCGTTGCCAGAAAGCGGCGTCACCGCGGGGGCTGTTTTCGATACCGCCGGCGCGGACACGAACGCCGTCGGCGCTCTCGGCGCTAACGGTTCGACCCGTTTCGAACACGGCGAAATCGGCGGGGAGCGCTCCGTCAAACCGAGCTCGCGCCCGCCCAATCGTCGGAACCAACGGATCAAGTGCGGCGATCCACGGAAACGGGATCTCCCCGATCAGAATATCGTCACCCGACAATCGGGGGACGAGCCGAACGGTAATGCGGGAATAGGCAACGAGAGACGCGAGCGCGTCCAGGCGCGAGTTGAGCGCCTCTATCTCTTCGGTGAGGCGCCGAATCTCACGCAGGATTGCGACTTGCTCCTGGGAGTCCGTCGTCCGCTCCAAGAGCTCGTACAATCGCTCGCGCGATACGCGCGCAATCGTCAAGCGACGTTCCATGTCGACAAACTGATCGGTCACGTCGGCGGTCTCGATCGAACGCGAGATCAGCTCGCCAAGTTCAACGATCGAGCTAAGCGAGTCGTCAAATAGTTCCGCGGGTACCCTCAGAACCAGGAAATCGGCCTGCGACGACTCAACGTAGCCGTCGATCCGTTGAACCATCGATAGCAGTTCATTGCGGGTTTGCTCGACCGAAGCGACTCGCAGCTGGAGATCGGCGGAAAAAACCCGTTGTCGGGTCTGCGACTCCTCGCGCTCCGGTACGGTTGTCGGGGCACTGGCGAGTTGCATCGATCGGCCGGCGTCTTCCAAAGCGAGCGCCTCTCCCGCAACCGCGGGAAGCGGCTCGTCGCCGACGACATCAAATGGCGCCTGCTCAGTCGCGGATTCGCGGTAGGCACCGGCCATACACGCGGAAAGGAGAAAAATCGTCGCAACGAGAATACCCACAAGAGCGTACCGCGAACTCATCGTCCGATTGTAGCCTGTGCGGAGCAAAAGTTCACGCGCCATCGAGAGTCCGTAAGCGACGCAATCGTTTGAAGAACTGACGCCACATAACCGTCATAACGACGATTACCAGAGCAGCCAGGCCAAAGAGATATGAGACAACAAAGTTGTAGATCGCGTGACTCGCGATTGCGCGGATGATTCCTTTGCGGATAAACGCGTTGGCCTCGTCACGGCTGGCGGCGAATTTGGCCCGACCAAGAGCATATCCCCACCACGACGCAAACAAAAAGTGTCCGGGAACGGCAAGGACCGCCCGCAACCCCGCAGTGCTCCAAAACTCCCACGGACCGCCCTGCGCCGCGTTGAGGACATACAGAATGTTCTCGAGACCGGCAAATCCCAAAGCGGCACTACCGGCGTAGACGATACCGTCAACGTGTTCGTCAAACTCCTGGCGTCGATAGATAAACAGGTACACCGATAAAAACTTGAACGTTTCTTCGACGATCGGGGCAAACACGACGGCGCCCATAAACGGTCCGTAGGTTCGAAACAACCCCGACAGCAGCGTAACAACGGCAGAAAGCGTCCCGGCACCAAACGCCAGGAGAATTGTTCCCAGAGGTTCCGGCTTGTCCCGATCGCGACGGTACAGGAATATCATCCAGAACACGACGGGAATAAGAGCGAATATGACTGCGGCAACCCAAGGCGCTGTTTGCAGGTGCACGGTTTCCGAGGTCATGACGGCATTGTGCGCTACAATCCTACCCTCGGCAAGCGATCGTACTGTTCAGAAACGCAATTCCGTGGTATGCCGGGACGAAGATGACACTAGCAAATGATGTTCTATCCGTGATCCACGCGCACACGTCTGTTCGTCATTATTCCTCGCGTCCGGTAAGCGATGAGCAGATATCCGTGTGTATCGACGCGGCGATCCGAGCGGCGACCTCGTCCAACCTGCAGATGTGGAGCGCAATTGTGGTACGTGATCGTGGACGTCGACAGCAACTTGCCGAGCTCTGTGGTAATCAACAACATATACGGGAAGCTCCGGTGTTTATCGCGTGGTGCGCCGATCGACGACGGCTCGACGAGGTCGCAAAACGCCGAAACTACGAGCAGGTCACCGACCACGTTGAGAGTTTTCTCGTTGCCGCGATCGATACGGCTCTTGCCATGCAGAACGCGCTTCTGGCCGCTGAGTCAATCGGCTTGGGCGGATGTTACATCGGCGGCCTCCGCAACGACACGGAGGCGGTCATCTCGCTGCTTGAACTTCCGCGATTCGTTTTTCCGATCGCCGGCCTTACCCTCGGGTATGCCGACAAAAAGACGCCGACAAAACCGAGACTCGAACGCGAGGCGTTTGTACACTTTGAACGGTACCGGGATACGGATTCGGCGGTGTACGCGCGATACGACACAACGATGAAAGAGACGGGGATCTATCGAGACCGGCAGGTAAACGGAGTCCGGCGCGACGGAACCACGACGGCCACGATCCCCGAAGATGAGTACTCGTGGTCCGAACACAGTGCTCGACGAATCAGCTTGTCGATCCGCACGGATCTACGAGCCGTCCTCAACAAACAGGGGTACACTTTACAATGAACATCAAAGAAGCGGTCCCACGCAGCATTCTTATTCTCGCCTTCGGCACGTTTGTCGTCCTCGGACTTCCCGACGGAATGCTCGGCGTCGCCTGGCCGTCGATGAGCGCGGAGTTTCTCGTCCCGCTCGGTTCGCTCGGCATTCTTTTGGCGAGTTTTGCCACGGGTTACACCGGTTCCTCGCTCGTCCTCGGCGTCATCATCGCCCGTGTGGGCTATCCGACGGTACTCGTCGGCTCGCTCGGCGCTCTTGCGACCGCGGGTTTGGTCTACTATGTCGGCTCGACGTGGTGGATCATCATCGGCGCATCCGTGATTATGGGGATCGGCGCCGGTCTGCTCGACGGCGGAATGAACGCCTACGGCGCCCATCGCTTTCGGCCCCGCGATCTCAACTGGCTTCACGCCGCGTACGGCGTCGGGGCGACGCTTGGTCCGATGGTGATGACGCCCCTGGTAGTCGCCGGAGATCGGTGGCAAAACGGGTACGCCGTTTTTGCCGTTCTTGCGGCTATCGCATTTGTCCTTGTCATTGCGCGCCGGAGGGAATGGCATATTCCCCCGCCGGCCGAAAAGCCGACGCCCCAGGAACTGGAGTCGGAGGAGAACCAGCGACGACGGCGGCGCCTTATTATCGCTGTCTCCGTTCTTGTTTTTTTTGTTTACACCGGTCTGGAAGTTGTCGCCGGTCAGTGGGCGTTTAGCCTGTTAAGCATCTCTCGGGGTATCCCCGTTCAATACGCCGGTACCGCGGTCGCGCTCTACTACGGTGCCCTCACGGTCGGGAGAATACTATTTGGTGTTCTTTCCGAACGCATCGACACGACCCGTCTTCTCCGCACCGTTCTCCTCGGCGTTACGACCGGGACGATACTGATATGGATTCCGCGTCCGCTTATTCTCGCGCCGATCGGGCTCGTCCTTACTGGATTCTCTCTCGCCCCGATTTTTCCGATGTTGATGGCCCAAACCCCCGGACGGGTCGGAAACCGGCTTGCGTCACACGCAGTCGGTTTTCAAATCGCGGCGGCAAACGTCGGCGCAATCGGTTGTATGGCCGTCACCGGAGTCGGCGTCGAGGTTTTTTCGCTTGAGATCGTCGGGCCGTTTGTCGCCGTCTCGGCGATCGTACTCGTTGGGCTCCATGAAACTCTATTGTTTATCGCGCCGGATCCGGCGGCCGGATAATCGTTACCACAGCGCCTCAACGTGGGGAGCTATGTCGCGTCCATAAATCTCTTCGATCGCGGCGAGCTCGCCGCGGCTGAGCGGATCGTGATCGGCGGCCGCTGCGTTGGCGGCGACGTGCTCAAGCCGGGAAGCGCCGGGTATAACGGTACTTACCATCGGAGAATCGAGAATCCACCGGAGAGCCCATTGAGCCATCGACGCAGTCCCTGATTGTACCGCCCGAAGTTTCTCAACCGCCGCCAGCGCCAGGTCGTACGGTACACCGCTAAATGTCTCGCCTTTGTCAAATGCCTCACCGTCGCGATTAAACGCGCGGTGATCGCCGGGAGCGAACTTCGTATCCGGACGGAGTTTGCCCGACAACAGACCGCTCGCCAGCGGCACGCGTATGATCACGCCGATGTCGTTTTTGAGCGCCGCGGGAAAAAACGCCTGAGCCGGGCGCAGCCGGAACATGTTGTAGATGATTTGGACCGTACGGACATTTGGATAGGAGATCGCCTTGAGCGCCTCCTCTACCTTTTCGACGGACACGCCGAGATTGGCAATTTTTCCTTCCCGTTCAAGGTCTTCGAACAAGCCGAATATCTCGGGTCGATAGTAGACTTCCGTCGGGGGACAGTGGAGCTGAATGAGATCCAGTCGCTCAAGCCCGCTGTTGCGCAGACTGTCCTCAACGTATCGTCGTAGCGCTTCCGGCGTGTAGCCGGCGCTGACGTGGGGAGATATCTGCCGCCCGCATTTGGTAGCGACAAATACTCGCTCACTCCGGGACCGGACAACTCGGCCGACCGCGGCCTCGCTTTTCCCGTCGTCGTAGACGTCCGCAGTATCAATAAAGTTGACTCCGTGGTCTATGGCATCGTTGATGATACGGTCCGCGACCGCGTCGTCAAACGAGGCGCCCCATCCTCCCCCCACCTGCCAGGTGCCGAGGGAGATTTCCGATACCTTGATCCCAGTCTTTCCCAATCGCCTAAAGTTCATGCCCTACGATACCGCTTCACCAGCTCGGTGGGAATCGGGGCATCAACAAACCGCTCATCGTTGACGACAACTGATAGGATCTCGTCGAGCTCCTCGCCTTGGCTCCCGCGGTCGGACCGCACAATGTAATCCGCGGTGTTCCGATAGACATCCTGATGTTCGGTCCACATCCGGACGATGTCTTCTTCGAGCGTCGTTCCGGCGTTAACGCGCGGGCGATCGGCAAGTCGGACCCGCCGAACAAGTTCATCAGTGTCGGCCTCGAGCAGGACCATTACACCGCTACCGTGAAGTACGTCCGTGTTCCAGCGATAGCGGACCGTACCGCCTCCCAAACATACGACGTGGTGGTCGAGAGCCGCGAAGTCGGAGCAAATCGCGTATTCCAACTCGCGGAAGGGAAGCCAGCCCTTTTCGCCGACGAGCCGGTGAAACGAATATCCAAGCCGGGCGTTCATCTCTCGATCGAGATCGACAAGCCCAAACGATAGTCGTTGGGCAAGCTGAGTTCCAAGGGTCGTCTTTCCGCTCCCAATCATCCCGGAAAGATAAACGTTCATGTGGAGACCTCCTCGGCGAGCGCGCGGGCGATCCGGTGATAGCTTCGCTCAAAATCACCGTACGATCGACGTGGATCGGGATAGTGCGTGTCGAGCGTCGCGGTGTCGATTGCGATCGCCTGAGGATCTTCGCCGAGCGCGACCATGGCAAACAGCGCCGATCCTACGCTTGTCGCCTCCGCCCACGGTAGGCGTCTGACGGGAAGCCCCGTTACATCCGCGCGAATCTGATTGACGGCGCGTGTACCGGCGCCGCCCCCCGTTACCCATAGCTCATTTATCGTCGACCCGGTCCGCTTCATCTCGGAGATAATCCCGTTTACTCGGTAGGCACCCGCCTCCCACAGCGCGCGCAGGATATGAGCGGGACGGTGGTGGGCGCGTAGACCGACGATCGACGCCGAGTGGCCGGGTATCGATTGCGGTAGTCGCTCACCCTCCAGCGCAGGGAAAACGCACAGTCCGCCCGACCCCGGTGGGACGTCGGCAGCAGCTCTCTCCAGATCGGCGTCGCCATCGTCGAGAGTACAGCCGATTTGGTTATGCAGAAACGTTCGGAATCCGCCGACCGTGCCGGTCGATCCGCCGCGGATGAACGTAACGCCACCGAGGAGACGCGGTACGGCGGGATTGGTGACAAGCTCGCGAGGGAAGGGAGCGCGATTTCCCGATGCGGGCGTGTCGAGTGGCGCCATGACGACCTCGGTCGTTCCGCTGGTAAGAATCGCCGGCGTTATCCCGGACACTCGTTTCACCGCCGCAATCGAATAAAACGCCGCGCTTCCGTCGCTTGTACCACGGACGAGAGGAACACCGCTGAGGCGGCCACAATCCCGGACTGTGCCGCATATCGTATCGGGCGGCTCAACCGACGCAAAAGGCGGCTCATTTCGACCAACGGAACGGTACGCTCGATCTGAGATAAAGCCCGAATACGAAGCGTGGATTGTGTCGATTCCGGCGCGAGCCCCGAGCAACTCATGATGGATCCAGTCCTTGAGCGACGTCCACCCGGCGGGCCTGTGGTCAAACGAGTTGTCGATGGCGATAAGAAGTTCCGGCGAGAGGGGCCTGCCGGCGTGATCGGCAAAATCGGCGAGTTTGTTTCGTATTTCTTCGATACTTGCCAGCGAACGACGGTCGGCATAGCTAATCGCGTTCCCGTTTGCCCGTTCCGCCTCGTCGACGGGAACCCAGGCAAGAAGCGCCGATACAACGAGCGCGGCGGGAGTGAGTTTGACAACGCGACCGGCTTCGTCGAGCGATTGACGTAGCCGAGTACGTAACTCAGCTAAGTCGATCTCGGCGCGAGGCGGGTCAACGATCCACGGAGTCGAAAAACGCGTCAGTTCCGTGACTGACGGCGGAGTCGTCCACTCCACCAACGAACAGCGGGTAGCGGAGCTCCCGCAGTCTATCGATAGAACCGGAGCGATCACCGTCCCGCGTGTTTTACGGCGTCGACGATCGCGTGACCGGCTTGCGGAAAAAACCAGGTCGGGAAGCTACAACCCGGTGCGAGGAAGAACTTGGTTGCCCCGCCCGCGCGCATGCCGGTCTCGGCGTTCCGGCGTGCCTCGGCGGGCGTTACCCTGGTAATGCGGTTCTTGTCCATACCGGCCATAATCGAGCCCGACCACTTGCCGCGCATCGTTGCGATATCGGGATTGCTCGGATCGGTGTCCTCGTAGGAGATCACATCGACGGGCAATCCAACCATCTCGTCGACAAAAATGCCGTAGTCGTGGAGGTGCGCCGTGTTAAGAATGGCCTTGTCCTTGATCGCCGTAAACACCCGCTCTACAAAGGGATAGGCAAAGCGCATGTAGCGCTCTTTGGGCATCTGCTTGGACGCCGAAAATGTCGAAAGGAAGACTCCTGCGGCTCCGCGGGTAAGCGCAGCGTCACAGTAATCGATGACGTTTTCGGTTACGACGTCGAGAGCGGCCAGAACCGCGTCGGGTTCTTCGTCGATAAGTCGATCGAGGTGCTCGCCGACATAACTCCGCAAGAGAACCTGGTACGGATCAAAAACGGTATCGATAAAGTACGCCTCGCCGTCGAGTTCCGTGGCGAGGATGTCGATCGCCTTGAGCTGCTGCGCCCAGTCGCTTTTGGACACATCAAAACGTCGAATCTCCCGCAAGCCCGCTGCGTCGGAAATCTCTTCGAGGCCGTCGGGCATCGGCGGGAAGTAGTCGTTCATCAACTTGAGAAAGTCCAGATCGTAGCTTCGCAAGTACTCGAGCGATAGTTCGGCGATACGCTCGCCGGGAGCGTGTTGCACGCCAAAGTGATACCAGAACGATACCGGCGGGCGATCGTACTCACGACCTGCGAGAGAGGCATCCACGCGTTCTATCTTTGTCATTCCGTTCTCCTTCGTGCGCTGTATGTTTTTGCTCAATTAAACGACGCCGAGATAGGCACGTCGAATCGCGTCGTCATGTACGAGTACGGAGCTCTCGTCATGACGGACGAGACGACCCGTCTCGAGCACGTAGCCGTAACGGGCGACCTGGAGCGCCAGGTTTGCATTTTGCTCGACCAGCACGACCGTTCGACCGCGGGTGTTGATCTCGACGATATGGTCAAAAATTCGCTCAACGAGGACGGGGGCGATGCCAAGGCTCGGTTCGTCGAGAAGGATGAGTTCCGGATCGCTCATCAGGCCCCGGGCGATCGCGAGCATCTGCTGCTCCCCGCCCGAGAGCGTACCGCCTTCCTGTTTCCGCCGCTCGGCGAGTCGCGGAAACAGATCGAAATTCTGCTCGACCAACTCGTTGACTTTAACGCCGTCGGAAAGGATGTACGCGCCGATCCGAAGGTTCTCTTCGACCGTTAGTTCGGCAAAGATCTTTCGTCCCTCGGGAACGTGGGCGATACCGCGGCGGGCGATCTGGTCGCTGCGTAGATTGGTGATCTCTTCCCCTCTGATGTGGACGCTACCGGCACTCGCGGGGACAACTCCAGTGATCGTGTTGAGCAGGGTTGTCTTACCCGCACCGTTGGCGCCGATCAGGGTCACAAAATCGCCCTGCTCCACGGAGAAGGAAACGCCTTTGAGCGCGTTGATCTTTCCGTAGTGAACCTCAAGTCCTTGTACTTCTAGAAGCGCCATCGTGTCTGCTCCGTTCTCCTAAACCGCGCGCTTGCCGAGATAGGCCTCAATCACCTGAGGGTTGTTCTGTACGTCGGTTGCGCTCCCCTCCGCGATTTTTACGCCGTGGTCGATAACTGAGATGATGTCGGCGATGCTCATAACAAGACGCATGTCGTGTTCGATAAGGACTATCGTAAATCCGTCGTCTTTGAGACTTCGAATAAACTCGTCGAGGTTCGCCGTTTCGGTCGTGTTCATTCCGGCGGCGGGCTCGTCGAGCAGCAGAACCTTGGGTCGGCTCGCCAGGGCGCGGGCGATCTCGAGCTTACGCTGCTCGCCATAGGGAAGATTGCGAGCAAACACGTCCCGTTTATCCTGTAGTCCAATCCGCTCGAGAAGCTCGAGGGCGAACTCATCGCTCTCGCGTTCCTCCCGCCGAAAACGCGGCGTTTTAAACAGGGCATCAATAAGGTTGCTCGCGGTCTCGCTGTGGGTACCGATCTTGACGTTTTGCAGGACCGACAGGTACGGAAACAGGCGAATGTTCTGAAAGGTACGCGCGATGCCCATCGCGTTTATCTTGTGCGTCGTCAGGGCGTCTATGCGATGCCCGTCGAGGTAGATTTCGCCGGCATCCGCAGGAAAGAGCGAGGTAATACAGTTAAAAAACGTTGTCTTGCCCGCGCCGTTGGGACCAATAACCGCGTGAATCACACCGGGCTCAACGGTCATATCGACGTCATTGACGGCCACGAGTCCGCCAAACGCCTTACGAACCTTTACCATTCTCAGCATGCTCATGCCGCACCGCCTTTTCCATACGATGAGAAACGCGTTCCGAGAGATGCCCAGAATCCCTTGCGACCACCAGATGGTTTCTCGAAAACCCCTTTGACGCCGACGATTCCGCCCGGTTTGAGTACGATCACGCTGATAAGAATCAGGCCGTAGATGACCTGTCGGTACTGGGCGAGAAAGCGGAATACTTCCGGAAACAGACCGAGAATGACCGCTCCGGTAACCGCACCGCCGATCGATCCGGTACCGCCGAGAGCGACCATCGTTATAATTTCGAACGAAATAGCGGACACAAAAGAGTCGGCCGAGATAAAGCGCTGAAAATGGGCAAAAAACGATCCCGCGAGCCCCGCAAGGGCACATGCCATCGTAAACGCCAGTACTTTAAATCCAAAGACGTTTATCCCCATACTTCGCGCCGCCGTTTCGTCCTCGCGGATCGCGACAAGGGCGCGACCAACTCGGCTGTGGTACATCCGTCTGATGACGACGAGAACAAAGGCCACGAGAACGAGCATAAAGTAGTAGTACATGTAGCGGTTAAAGGTGACGCCAAAAATCGAGGGTACGGGAACACCAGCGATACCGAGCGGACCGCGCGTAAAACCGCGCCAGTTGAGAATTACAATTCGCGTTATTTCGCCGAATCCAAGCGTCGTAAACGCGAGGAAGACCGCTCGAAGCCGCAATGTAGCCAATCCGATGAGCGCACCAAAAAAACCGGCGACAATCGCTGCGGCCGGTAGACCAATCCAGAACGGCAGTCCAAGTCGCGTCGCCAGAAGCGCCGAGGTATAGGCACCGATACCGTAAAACGCCGCATGCCCAAGACTGAACATGCCCGTAAATCCAATAATGATATTAAGACTTGAGGCCAGAATGACGGCCAACCCGACGTTCGTCGCAACCCTGAGGAAGTACTGGTTGGTGATCAACAGCGGCCAAACGAGAAGAACTATCGTAAGCGCGATGAGACTCAGTCGAGGATGCGTGCGAATCCAATCGGTGGCGTTGTGCCAACCAGCGCGTAAACCCATCGAGTCGCTCCTACATGTTTATCTTGCGGCCCAGGAGTCCACGGGGTCTCACGAGCAGAAAGGTGACGAGAATTACAAATCCGATAATGTCGCGGTAGCCGGTTGAGACCAACTGAACGCCGTAGTTCTCAATAATCCCCAACAGGTATCCGCCCAATATGGCACCGGGGATTGACGTCAGGCCACCAAATACAGCGGCCGAAAACGACTTGAGTCCCGGAAGATTTCCCATATTAAAGACAACCGCGTTGTAATAGACCGCCGCAAGAACACCGGCGATACCGGCCATAGCACCTGCGATCGAAAACGCGAGGCTGATCGTACGATCGACGTTTATACCCATCAGACCGGCGGTCTTATAATCGAGCGATACGGTGCGAATTGCCAGCCCGGCTTTGGTACGAAAGATAAACAGTTGGAGCGCGATCAGAATAAAAGCGGCGGTAAGAATCATCACGATCTGCAACCAGCTCACGGCAGCGCCGCCAACCCGAAACGCGAGCCCCGAGTAAAAGGAGGGCATCGATCGAGCTTCGGCGCCAAACAAGACAGCGGCAAGCTCGTTGAGAAATACGCTGAACCCGATGGTACAGATCAGCGAAGCGATCCGCGCGACGCCCCGTAACGCGCGAAAGGCAACTTTCTCGAGGACAAAACCGGTAAGAAATCCGCCGATCGCCCCAAACAGAATGGCGACAAAAAAATCGGCAACCAGATAGGTCACCACAAAGTAGCCGAAGAACGCCCCGACCATGTACAACGAACCTGTCGCAAAGTTAACCAGTCTGAGTACGCCGTATACGATCGCGAATGAGATCGCTAACAGCGCAAAGAGACTCCCTTGAGTAAGGCCGTTTATCAGCTGTTGTACCAGCATGTCGGGTGAGCGCTCCTACGGTGGAAAGCGCGCCGCCCTACGTGGGCGGCGCGGAATTGTCTCGGAACTTAACCTTCAAAAACGCGGAATTCGCCGTCTTCGATGACGAGCTTTCGATAGCCTTTGACGGCGTCACCGGCCTCGGTGAACGTGATGCTTCCGGTAAGGCCGGGAAAGCCTTCGGTCGCGGCAAGCGCGTCGCGGATCGCGGCGCTGTCGGTGCTACCGGCGCGTTCGATCGCATCGGCGAGTAGCATCATCGCGTCGTAGGCGAGTGCGGCGTGAAAGTTCGGGGATGCGCCGTAGCGATCCTCAAACTGGGTCACGTATTCCTGCACCTCGGGATCGGTGTCTTCGGAGAAGAAGCCGGTCGCCGTGTAGAGACCCTCAACGGCCTCGCCGCCGAGTTCGATCAGCTGTGTCGAATAGAGCGAGGTCGGGCCGATAACCGTCAGGTCATCCCATCCGAGTCGCTGGCGCTGGAGATTGATGGCAGCACCGTCGTTGTAGAAACTCGCCATGTACATACCGTCGGCCTCGGACTCGCGGAGCTTGGTGAGGGCAGCGGTAAAGTCACGCTCGCCGTCAAAGTAAAACTCGGTTGCCACAATTTCGCCGCCAAGGTCTTCAAACGCCTGCGAGAAAAACTCTGCGGCGTCGATGCCCCAGTCGTTGTTGAGGTGGAGTACCGCGATTCGTCGGAGACCAAGCTCCTCGTAGGCAAATCGCGCGTTAAACGGGCCCTCGCCAGCCTGCGTACCAACAATTCCAAAGCTCCAGTCGGATCCACCGGCGTACTCGGCGTGGCTCGCGGTCGGGGAAAGCTGTACCATTCCCTCGGCATCGAAGATCGGCTGGGCAGCCATCGAGCTCGAGCTTGAGAACGCACCAATCTGGGCAACAACGGTCGGATCGCTCGTCCAGAGCTGAGCGAGAGTCGCAGCTTCCTGGGGATTACCTTCGGTATCGCCGACGGAGAGACGTACTTGACGTCCAAGAATGCCGCCATCCTCGTTGAGAAACTCGATCGCCATTTCGACCGAACGCTGAAAGTTAACGCCAAACTCAGACCAGTCGCCCGTGATCGGCGCGCTCAAGGCGATATGAATCGTATCGTCGTCAACCGCGGTCTCGGACTCACCCGTTGCATATACACCCATGGCGACGATCGCCATCAACAAGACAAAAAATGCTCTCTTCATCGTCCTCATACAAACCTCCTTGCGGGACGTAGATCACGAAAGAATAGTGATGCAGAACTGTGGTGTCAATTCGCCTCGGTTCACGGGCCGGACTCGATTCGGTACAATCCGCCGCTCGCCTCGTCGGTAAGCAGATAGAGGTATCCGTCAGGGCCGAGACGAACGTCACGAACTCGCCCAAACCCGGTAAACAACTGCTCCTGTCCGAGCACGCGAGGCGCGGAACCTTGCGAGAGGTCGACGCGACGAAGATGCCGCGCCGCGAGGGCGCCGACGAGAACGTCTCCTCGCCAGGCTGGATAGCGATCCCCCGTTACAAACGCCATCCCCGAGGGCGCGATCGACGGAGTCCACTCCAGAAACGGGGGCTCCATTCCGGAAGGCGGCGGCGACTCGGCGATGACTTGACCGGAATACGCCACTCCGCCGGTCACACGGGGCCACCCGTAGTTGGCGCCGCGACGAAGAATGTTGATCTCATCGCCGCCGCGCGGTCCGTGCTCATGAAGCCATACCTCGCCGGATTCGGGGTGAACGGCGATTCCCTGGGCGTTGCGGTGGCCCCAGGAGAAAATCTCGGACCGGCCACCGCCGTCGACGAGCGGGTTGTCGCGCGGTACGGAACCGGTCGTTGTGATTCGTATCGCGGTGCCCTGATGATTGGAGGGATTCTGGGCCGACATCGGTTGGCCACGGTCGCCGATCGTTATAAAGAGATATCCTGCCGCGTCGATCGCCAGACGAGAGCCGTAGTGGTTGGCCGAGGACGTTTCGGTGTTGAGCGTAAACAGGGTCTCGACGTCGTCGAGGGCGACCCGATTTGCTCCGACCTCGAGAGTCGCGGTCGCGACGCGTGTGGTCGAGCCCCGCCCCGCTCGCGCCGAGTAAGAGAAATAGATACGGTCGTTCTGCTCAAACTGCGGATCGGCAACGACGTCGAGCATGCCGCCCTGGCGTACGGCAAAGACATCAGGGACGTTTTGAACGGTAGACAGGCGTCCCCGACCGGGATCGAGGTCGCTGAGGTATAACATCGACCCCGGGCGCTCGGTCAGCAGGGCGCCGCCCCCGGGTAAAGGTGCGATCGCCCAGGGATGCTCGAGACGATCGACGAGCCGACGTAGCGTATAGTCGCCGTCGCGTGTCGCGATGACGTCGGTGATCTCCTGCGCGCTGATCGGGGCCGCCATCGCCAACAAAAGCAAATATACGATCGCGCCTAACCAGCGCTTAGACGCGGAGTAGAAAACGGAAAATGTCATAGACAAAAAGTACTAGTTTTCTCGCCGGTCGAGTATTGTGATCATCGCCAGCGCGATAAACACGATGACCGCTCCCAGCACGGTGCGTACTCCCGGAATTTCGCTAAAAACCGCGGCGGCCATGATCGAAGCAAAGATCGGCTCGAGGAGAATTGACACCGATACGTCGCTTGTCGGCAAAAAGCGAAACGCCCAGTTAAACAGACTGTGGCCGAGGATCGTACACACCACGGCGAGCGCCACAAAGATGACAAATTCGCGAACGGGATAGGGGCCGAGCGCCTGCCCCGTCACGATCGAGAAGCCAAACAGGAGAACGGCAGCGATCGCGTACACACGCACCGTATAGGCTGCGGTACCGATCGTTGTTCTCACCCTAGCACCGAGGATCATATACCCGGATACCGCTCCGGCCCCGGCAATCGCGAGGATGTCCCCGCGAATCGTCGGTGAACGTCCTGCCGAACTCCCTCCACCTGCGAGGACAAACGCGCCGACGACGGCGACGAGGACAAAAACGAGCTTTAGCGGCGCGACCCGGTGACGTGGCGAAATAAGCTCGTACATCGTGACGACCAACGGATGGAGTGATACGAGAACGGTAGCGTGGGCGACGCTCGTGAGCCTCAAAGAACTATTCCAAACGACGAAGTGAACGGCGAGGAACGCGCCGGCGGCAAGCGTGAGTCCCCAGGTCCTGAGGTCGAGCCGCGATCGATCGCGAAGTAGTGGTAGCGTCATTGCGGCCGCAAACGCCATTCGCCACGCGGCAATAACCGACGGCGGCGCTGCGCTGAGGCGGATCAGTATTGCCGAGAACGAGGTGGCAAATACCGCAAAGACGACGACGAGGCGAACGGTGCCGGTGTTACGATTGGGCAATCTCGACTCTGTTGCGTCCGTTGTTCTTGGCCAGGTACAACGCCTCATCGGCCAAATGAATCAGATGGTCAAGCGAGTAGTCTCCCGCAGTCGCGACACCGATACTCACCGTGAGCAGGCGGCCAAAGTCGTCGACAACGACCTCTGCACCCGCCTCGCATATCCTCTGCGCCACCTCGCCGGCGGCCACGACGTTAGTATTGGGTAAAAGCGCGCAAAACTCTTCTCCGCCGAACCGACAGACGATGTCGTTGTCGCGGAGGTTCTTCTTTATCGTCTCGGCGACGTTACGAAGGGCACGGTCACCGACGAGATGGCCGTACGTGTCGTTGACCCGTTTAAAGTGGTCCACGTCGAGAACAAGACAACTCGCCACACCCCCGTTTCCGCGCGCCTCCTCGTAGATCGGTTCGGCCGCCGCAAAAAACGCGTGGCGGGTTTTTAGACCGGTGAGCTGGTCCGTCGTGGCCAGGGTCGACATTCGTTCATACAGTCGCGAATTGTGCATCGCGATCGCCAGAAAATCCCCAATCGACATCGCCAGTCGAATCTCCTGGCCGTCAAATCGTGAACCACCGTCGCGCCCGAGCGCGAGCCAACCGATAACGTCTCGCGCAAAGATGATAGGAACGACCAGCCACCGTCGTTCGGACGAGGAGTTTTCCGTAGTTTCACCGGGCGCGCGCGCGCGGCCGGTCTCAAAGAGCACGTTCTGCCCGATCTCGGAGCCAAAAAAGTCGATCGCGGCGCGCTCACGTTTGCTAAAGGCGTCCTTATGAAGGATCGGTGTCGGCACTCTGTTGTTGTGCTCAAATACGATCGCCAGATCAGAACGGACGAGGTTCTGAAGCTCCGCCAGAAATCGACTCACCGCATCGGCCGTATCGAGACTTGCGGCGATTACCGCTCCCGCCGTTCGCAAGGTTTCTGCTTCGATCGCCCGCGACTCGGCAAGCGCCTGCGCGTCGCGCAGGTTCTCTTGAAGGTCATGCAGCTCGGATATGTCCACGTCGAGGCCGACGTAGCGTCGGGGCTTCCCGTCCTCCGTCCATTCGTCCACCACACCGGCTGAAAGAACCCAGCGATAGAGGCCGTCAGTGCCGATTATCCGAAAACTCTGGCGTTTTGATGCGGCGCTCCCGTGCAGACCCGTCTCGTATAGACGACGTGCCGTTTCGCGGTCGTCCGGATGGACCTTTTCGATCCACTTCTCCCCCGACATCTCGGCGACGGAATAGCCGAGCTGCGTCCAGAACGAACTCGGATATTCCTCTCCCGAAACAAAGTCTTTTACGAATATGCCGAGTCCCTTGAGAGTGTTCTGTCGAAGAGTTATGTAGTCGCCAGACGGCTTGGCCCGTTCGTCCATCCTCAAAAAGTATAGTGGTCTACGAAAACCGGTACAACTCAGTTGACGGGAACAAATCCGACGAGGCCGCGCAGATCGCGGTCGGAGAATCGTACGCCGGCGCCGACGAAGTAATCGCGCTGATAGACGTCCATCGCGTCGTCGACGCCGCCGGCGAGGTAGAACCAGTTGATCGGGTTGTTACTCTCGGGGTCGTAAAACGGATAGAGGGTACCGTAGCCGCGGAGGTAGACACCGTCGTCCGCGCCAAAATCAAACGCCTCGGCCGATAGTTCCAAGCGCGAAATAGGCAGAAGGTCCAAGCCAACGCCGCCCGTACTCTCGAGTACACCCGCGCGGACGGTGAGCGGACCCCAGGTTCGGGCGAGTTGGAGGTTAAAAAGAAGTTCCTTGGAGTCCTCGGGATCTGCCCCTCGCTCCTCGAGCCCCGGTACGCTCACAACGCCGACGGAATAGTACTTCTGATCGGGATCCGGCACGAGGCGAAGCTCGAAACGATCTTTGGTCGATAGTTGTTCGGTGAGATACTCGCTTTGAAATCCGACTTGTATGCCCAGCCCGACGGTGGCGTCGAGAAACTCTTCGGCCTGACCGGTAACGTTGACGATCCGCTCGTAGAGTTGGTCCTCGGCCAGAAATCGACCGACATTGCCCTCGCCGTCGCGAACGCGCTGCGTGACCACTTCGACGTTCTCCGCCGTCTGTTCAAAAGAGCTGAGAACGGTTCTCAGGCTCTCGATGCTTTGTTCAAGTTCGGCGATGCTCCGCCCGACCGATTCGTCGTTCTCGTCGATCAGTGCGTCGAGGCGCTCGGCGATGCTGACGGTCGATTCGAGAACCTCTTGAACCGAGTCAAGAACGGCAACGCTGCGCTGGTCGAGACGAACGCTGAACGACTCGATGCTCTGCATCGAACTGCGGGCCAGCTGGAGGTTCTGTTCAAGGAGATCACTTGTCGCGATAACGGTTTGGCGGGTCACCTGGACGATCTCGTTGAGTGCCTGCACGGTCTGTTCGTCCTGGAGGTACTCGGAGATCTCGCCGACGAGCTGCGCGGCGTTGGCGGCAAGTTCGTTGGCGTTGCCGACGGCGTCCGAGATCGTCGCATCCTGGCGAACATTACGAATCACCGATCCATCGGTGAGCATCGCCCCCTGTCCCGTCCCGGGGTTGATCGCGACGGTCGCCGTCCCAAGCATGCTCTGGGTCTCTTTTGAGATCATCGCGTCGTCAAACAGCTCGACATCACGTCGAATCTCGAGCGTGAGTCGGGCCCGATCGCCGTCGAGCTCGATGTTGCGCAATCGGCCCACCTCAACGCCGGCCAGGCGTACGCTCGAGTCGAGCAGCAAACCGGTCGCGTCCGGAACAAAGGCATGAACGGTATAGGTCTGCCCATTGCCGACGCGTTCGGCCGTTTCCATCACGTAGAGAATCGTTCCAACGCCGACGACCGTGACAAAAAGACCGATTTTCAGATACCGCGACATGCCGATGAGACGCTCCTAGACCCGCAATTCCGTAAAGGAGTTGGTGATAAAACGCCGCAACACGGGATGATCCGTATCGGCCAACTCCTGCGGACGCCCTTGGGCCTGTATCTTTCCATCATACAGGAAACCGATATAGTCGGAAATACGAAACGTCGCCTGAATATCGTGGGTGATCAGAATGCAGGTTATCCCAAACTCCTTGTTGACGCGGACGATAAGGTCGTTGATGCTCTCGGCGAGAACGGGATCCAACCCGGTGGTTGGCTCGTCGAACAGCAAGACCTCCGGTTGAATGGCAAGCGTCCGAGCGAGTCCGACTCGTTTGCGCATTCCACCCGAAAGTTCGGCCGGCAAGACGTGTTCTATCCCCGGAAGCCCGATCCATTCCAGTTTTTCGCGTACCGTGCGCCGAATCTGGCCACGATCCTTGATTCCAAGACTCTCGATAAGCGGAAACGCGATGTTTTCCTCAACGGTCATAGAGTCAAACAACGCAGAGTCCTGAAAAAGGTACCCGAAATGTCGACGAACTTCTTTTTGTGTTCGTGCTTCGGCCTGGGTGACATCGATATCGCGAAAAAACACCTGGCCCTTATCCGGCTCAAACACACCGATGATCGACTTGATAAGGACGCTTTTTCCCGTCCCGCTCTGGCCGATTATCGAGGTTATCTTTCCCTCTTCAAACTCGATACTCGCACCGGAAAGCACGGAATGAGATCCAAAAGCTTTGTACAGGTTATGGACGCGAACGATCTTTGCCATCGGTCAGTACAACAACTTGAGCATGAGGTCCGCCATGATGTAATCGGCGACAAGGATACCAACTGACGAGGTTACGACGGCACGAGTAGCCGCCTCACCCACTCCCTTGGCGCCGCGCTCGGAGTAGAAGCCAAAATACGAACAGATGACGGCCATCATAAATCCCATGACCGCGGCCTTGATGAGACCCGAATAGACGTCCTGCGGATTAACAAACCAGTACAACTGATCCAAAAACGCGCCCGGATCGACGTTCATCATCAACACGGCGACGACGTAGCTACCGATAAGCCCGACGACATTTGCCATCGCCGTCAGAATCGGAAACACGATGACACTGGCGACCATCCGCGGAACGACAAGGTAGTGGACCGGATCGACGGACATCGTCGCCATCGCGTCTATCTGCTCGGTAACCTTCATCGTACCGATCTCGGCTGTCATCGCCGAACCGTTTTTGGCGATAAGCATCAAGGTCGTAATAACCGGGGCAAGCTCGCGCGCGAGAGTCAGACCAACCGCCGCTCCAACCATCGCCTCGGCCTGAAACTGGGCCATCAGCATCGTAATCTGAAGGGCGAATATCATCCCGATCGCGGCACTCGAGAGCGCGATAATCGGAATCGATCGAACACCGATCCGTTCGATCTGTTCGACGTAGAGCCGCCAGCGGAACGGTCGTCGAAATGTGGACGAAAAGACGCGGGCAAGAAATACAAAGAAAAGGCCAAGACCCTCGAGCGTCGCGTAGATACGACGACCGATACGCTCAAACGGCGCGGTGATAAGGTTTCCGTTTTGAGCTTCAGACTTATCGTCTTGCGCAGCGCTCATCGCTCAAAACGTAGCACTTTCGGGAGGTTTAGACTATTAAACAAATCCTAGGTCAAAACGTCGGCGATCGGTAGGTCACCCATAAAGCTCAGCGCTTCGACACAGCGCTCAAACAAGCGCATACACTGGCGGGCATCGTCCCGAGCACGGTGAGCGGTGTTGGCGGGGATACCGAGCATCTCAACGAGGTTCTGAAGCGCATAGCTCTTCTTTCCGGGAAACGCGCGTTGCGCAAGCGTTTGTGTATCGATTATCTGATTGGCGACCGTGGCCATTCCGGCTCGTTGCAGTTCCGCACGCAAGAATCCGGTATCAAACTCGGCGTTATGGGCCAGGAGAACGGCGTTCCCGAGAAACTCCATAAACGACGGTAGCGTCGCTTCGACCGACGGTTTTCCAAGAAGCATCGAGGTATCGATTCCGCTCACTCGCGCCGCGTCCGGATGCACCGGAACGCCGGGGTTCACGAGCTCGTTGTAATCCGCAAGCTCGGTCCCGATCGTGAAGCGGACGGCTCCGAGCTCGATAACACGGTCAACCGCAGGGTGCAAACCCGTGGTCTCAAAATCAAAAGCGACAAATGTGAAATCGCCAACCGGACGAGAGCTATCGGCGATCACCGCGCCGCCTCGTCGATTATCGCCATGATATCATCCTTGATCGCGGCGAGCTGATCTCGCACCGCGCGTTGTGCCGACGACACATTTTTACCGGGAGCATCGTGGCAGCTCGCATAGAACTTTATCTTCGGTTCGGTCCCCGAAGGGCGCATGCTTACCTTGGCGCCGTTTTCGAGAAAGAACTGTAGAACGTTAGAGCTCGGTAGGCCGGGCCCGGTTTCCTCACGTCCCTCGAGCGGAAATCGCTCGCGGTCGGTCTGAATGTCAACCACCCGGGCAATCCGCGATCCGCCAAAGCGCTCGGGCGTTTTTTCGCGGAGACGCGTCATGACCCCGTCCATAATCTGCTTGCCGCTCTGACCTTCAAAGTACTTGGAGATCGTTTGCTCCTCCCAATACCCGTACTCGGCCCATAGATCGGTGAGTCGCTCAAGGACGCTTATCCCTTGCTGCCGCCAATGTAACGCCATCTCAATCGTGAGCATGACCGCGGTTATTGAGTCCTTATCGCGCACCTCCGTGCCGATGAGATACCCGTAACTCTCCTCGTCGCCCATGATAAAAACACCGTCCGCCGGCTTCCCGTCGAGGTTTCGCATAACCGTCGCGATATGCTTGAACCCCGTCAACGTTTCGTAGCTTTCGGCACCGTGGCGCTCAGCGATCGCCCGCTGCATCTCGGTCGTTACGATCGTCGTTACAAACACCGGTCGGTCAGGCAACGAGCCCAGCGCCCTCCGGACGCCAAAGATATAGTCGACGAGCAAGACGCCGAGCTGATTACCGGTCACCAGATAAAAGTCGTCACCGTCAGGAACCGCGATTCCCAGGCGATCGGCGTCAGGATCGGTCCCAAGGACGATGTCCGCCTTCTCGCGCCGCCCGAGGGCTAGCGCCATCTCGAGGGCGCTCGCCTCTTCGGGATTTGGAGAGGAAACGGTTGGAAACTCACCGTCCGGCTCACGCTGCTCGGGAACCGTGACAACCTCGACGCCAAGCTCGCCGAGGACTCGCTCGACCATCATCGCACCCGTACCGTGCAACGGCGTGTATACCGCCTTGACCTCCGAGCCGTGGTCGCGAAGCAGTTCCGGCTGCACCGACTGGCGTTTTACCATCTCGACAAACTTGTCGTCGATCTCATCGTCAAAGTACTCGAGCAATCCCTGGGCGAGCGCTTCCTCTTTGGTGAGTTGCTTGATCTCTTCCGCCTTGACCGAAAGTACCTCGGCGATGATACGACTATCGTCCGGGGTCACGATCTGAGCCCCGTCGGACCAGTAGACCTTGTAGCCGTTGTACTGGGGCGGGTTGTGACTCGCCGTCACCATGACGCCGGTCGCGGCGCCAAACTCCCGGACTGCAAACGAGAGTTCGGGTGTGGGCCTGAGCGAACTCACCAGGTAGGTCTTGATGCCGTGGGCCGCAAATACCAGCGCGGCCGATAACGCAAACTCGGGAGAATAGCGGCGACTATCGTGCGAGATCACGGCCGCTCGAGATCCGTCGGCGCGCGCCACGCCGTTCTTGACAACGTAGCGAGCGAGTCCGGTCGTCGCGCGAGCGATAACAAACGGATTCATGCGGTTGAATCCACCGCCGATGACTCCCCGAAGTCCGCCGGTACCAAACTCGAGATCGGTGTAGAAACGGTCTTCCAGCTCACCCCAATCACCGGCGTCGACGAGTTTCTGTACCTCCGTCGAGAACGCCGTATCCTGTTCCGCCGCTATATACCGACGGGCCGCTGCCTCAATCTCGCTCTGTTTCATCGCTTTTCTCCTCAAGAACTCCGTTCGGGAAGCTGCTCGGCAAGTCCAAGCTCGCGCTCGAGCTCCTCGACACTGTAACACATCGCCGCCGGTACCGCCGCTTGTATCTGCTCGGCGTCTCGAAAACCCCAGGTAACGCCGATCGCTCGACACCCGGCGGCACGCGCGGTCGCGATATCGATCTCGGAATCACCGACAAATGCGCTCTTATCGGGCGCTATGCCGATCCGACTGAGGATTTCACGTGTCGTCGTGGGATCGGGCTTGGCCGGAGCGCCGTCGCGAGCACCAATAACGTCGACAAATGTATCGAGTCCGAGCGTATCCCTGACCGCCGCCACCGTAAGTTCGTGGGGTTTATTGGAAAGAACCGCGCAGGGAATCGAGAGTTCGTTAAGCCGCCGAAGCATGGCGACGATCCCCGGATACGGCGCGCTCCCCGACGAGGGATCGCGCGCGTATTCAACGCGAAACTCATCTACAAGTCGTGCGATAAGGAGATCGTCCCGGGACTCGTCCGGAGGGAGCGATCGCCTGACGAGCTCGCTAGCTCCCCAACCGGTCCGGCGACGATACTCGTCGATCGTCGCGCTTGGATACCCGCCCCGAGTGAGGACAAGGTTAATGCTCCGCGCGATATCACCAATGGTATCTAAAAGGGTTCCGTCGAGATCAAAAATCGCCGCCTGTACCGCCACCCGCTAACGGTATCGTCGATTTTTAGGTAAGGTCAATGCGTGAAATCGGGGGCCGCGGCGTTTGACGATTACTACAAAACCCATTGGTTGGAGCGCTGGGGAGTGCTCCGCGAGGCACTTGTCGGCGAACACCGCTATGTCGCGATTACTCCCGCCGACGGCGCGCCGAGTGATCTCGCGTACTTCCTCGATCCGGCATCGGTCGCGATCGCTTCGCTTCTCCCGCTTCCACCGGAGGGCGACGTCCTCGATATGTGCGCCGCGCCCGGCGGGAAGTCGTTGGTTCTCGCGTTGCGCCTCGGGCAGGCTCTCGAGACGCAGCGCGTCGCGCTCACCGTTAACGAGCGCTCCGCGACCCGCCGGGCGCGTCTTCGGTCGGTGATGGACGCTCATCTCGCGCCGTCACTCCGCAGCGGAATAGACGTTACGGGGCACGACGCTTCTCGCTGGGGTCTCCATCGCCCGCGAAGTTGTCACGCCGTCCTGGCCGACGTACCGTGCTCTTCCGAGCGCCACCTACTCGCAGACTCCACGCATCTCGCGCAGTGGTCGGCCGCGCGGACGCGTCGGCTTGCCGTTAAACAGACGGCGATTCTTGCCGCTGCGGTCGACAGCACCGTGGCGGGAGGATGGATTTTGTACTCAACCTGCGCGCTCTCATCGCGGGAAAACGATGAGGTGGTTATGCGCGTAGCCGACCGGCGCCCGGGAATCACCCGCGTGGTCTCGCCCAAGGAGCTGGCGTCGAGGATCAACGCCCCCGCCGTCGTCGAACTACCACCACTCGACGCAGAGATCACGACGAGCGGAGTGATCGTCCTCCCCGACCGAAGTAACGGGGCCGGGCCGCTTTACGGAGCGTTGATTGAGAAAATCGGCTAACGCGGACGGGAGACCTCAGACAGGGCGCAAACACCAGGTGAAGTACGTCATGCGACCATCGCGGAACTCACTATAGCGATCGCTTCCGACCGTCCCGGCAAACTCGCTGAACGCCGAAAGAAACATCTTAGGGACGCGCCGTTTCATAAGCGCTACCTTGCGATCGTCATCGCGCTCGAGGGCCCTCACGACGTTATCGGTTATCATACGTCCATCCTCACGGACAAATCCCTCGTCTTCGAGCGTCTTTTGCAAGGGAGTGACGTCCTCGGGACGACGCATATCGGTAAGAAGAAATCGTCCATCGGGGCGAAGTACACGCCGTACCTCACGAAAAAACGCCTGAACGTTGCCGTACGCGCGCGACGCCTCAACGCTCAGAACGTTGTCGAATGAGCGATCGGGGTACGGGAGTTCTTCCGCCGATCCACGCACAAATGAGAGGTTCGGAATGTCGGCATAAACTCGTGAGCAGCCGGCGACGTTCTTTTTGCTGATATCAAGACCGACGTACGCACGCGGCGAAAGATAACGGGCGATATACGACGCCCCGCCGCCACGACCCGAACTAACTTCCAGAAATTCGCGATCCGCTACCTCCACGTGAGTCGCCGCGACGTGGTATAGATGCGCGCCAAACGGCTCCGTCCGATCTTCGGGAAGCAGGTCGAGATCTCCGCCGTCAATCGGAGAGTAGCCGTAGTTCATAAATCTCAGGGCCCGATACTCCGTGTCCCAGTTGATCATGCTCGAATGCCAATAACGCCACAGTAACAAGCGTACCCATCGCGGCATGTGAACAAATCGATCGATGATCCAATCGCCGAACCGATGTATCGGTCCGGGTAGTGCGCTCTTTTCCATCGTCCCAACATACGCATCGCCCGACGAAAACGACAATCAAAGTCCCAAAAGCCGATACTTACGTGACGATCGCCTCTCAAGAATAGTGACATGCCGACGACCGTGCGCTACACTCGCCGCGCCGATGGAGCAGCTTCTTAAACAACTCAACCCCCACCAACGTGAGGCGGTAACAACGATCGATGGCCCCCTGCTGATTATCGCCGGTGCCGGGAGCGGTAAGACAGGCGTCATCACCCGCCGCATCGCCTACATGATCCATTCCGGTATCGATCCGGCGTCCATTCTCGCTATGACATTTACCAACAAAGCAGCCGGCGAAATGCTCGAACGAGTTCGCGATCTTGGCGGAGCTATAGTCGGCAACCGGGTCGAACCGACGATCAGCACCTTTCATGCGTTTGGGCTCGCGGTTCTCCGTCGCTATGGACGAATGCTCGGGTATCGGAGCAACTTCACGGTGTACGACACCGGCGACCAGATCGCCTTGCTCAAAGAAGCCGCTCGTGAGCTCTCTATCGATCCCGACGAGCTCGAGATATTCTCCGTTCTCCAGCTTTTTTCGGCGATCAAAACCGAACGACGCGGATGGAAGGATACGGACCCGATGCTCCGCGAACTCCACGCGAGTTACCAGGCGCATCTTCTCACCTTTAACGCCGTCGACTTTGATGACCTGATCGCCCGTCCGCTCGAGTTGTTTCGCAATCACGACAACGTCCGCGAGCATTACACCGATCGATACCGATACATTCTGGTCGACGAGTTTCAGGACACCAGTTCGATTCAGTACAGTCTGCTCCGCCAACTCGCCGATGCGTGGCGCAACGTATGTGTCGTCGGCGACGACGATCAGTCGATCTACAGCTGGCGCGGTGCGGACTATTCAAACCTGCAGAGTTTCGAGAAGGACTTTGCGGAGTTCATCGAGATAAAACTCGAGCGCAACTACCGGTCGACCGGTCCGATCCTCAACGCGGCAAATGCCCTTATCGCCCACAACGCCAACCGAAAAGAGAAATCGCTCTGGACGAGCATTGACGGCGGCAATCTCCTCGAGCTCTCATATCCGGAAAGTGACGAAGAGGAAGCGCGCTTTATCGCCGAGAAGATCAAGATCCTTTCATACCAGGAAAGCCTCGATTTTGACGCCTTTGGAATACTGATGCGGACTAATGGGCAAGCTCGCCTCATTGAGGAAGCGCTTCTCGAGGCGGATATACCGTACAAGATGTCAGGTGGGCAAAGCTTCTTTCAGCGCAAAGAGATAAAGGATATCGCCGGCTACCTCCGCGTTATCGTCAATCCGGACGACGACGTCAATCTCCTGCGAACGATCAACACACCACGGCGCGGGATCGGTCGAAAGGCGGTCGAGATCCTGCATTCTCTCGCCGACGAGCGTCGATTGTCACTTTACTCGACGATTGCGATGATCCTTCACGGCGAGATCCCCGCGAACGCCCATAAACTTGCCAAGGGCGCCCTCGTCGGCCTCAGCGAGTACGCGGAGATTATCGAGTCCTATCGCCAACGATTTGAAGAGTCAAATCACCTTGCCGCCACCACCGAGCGCCTTGTCGAGGACCTCGAGTACTGGGGGTATCTCGTCCAGGAGTTTCAGCGATCCGAACGGGCGGCCAAGGCAAAGTGGAAGAACATTGGTTTTTTTCTTCGGTCGATCGACCGATATGAGACAAATCCCGAGGTCCTTTCTCCGACCTTGATCGGGTATCTCAACCGGATAAGTCTGCAAACTCGCGATGAACTCGACGGCGGCGACCAGCGGGGTACCGTACACCTCATGACAATTCACGCCGCCAAGGGGCTCGAGTTTGAGATTGTGTTTCTCGCCGGCGTCGAGGCGGGATTGCTCCCCCACGCGCGGAGCGTCGAGGAGAACGACGGAGACGTGGACGAAGAGCGCCGACTGTTCTACGTCGCGATTACGAGAGCGCGACGCCGTCTCCACATGACCAGTGCGCGTCGACGAATGATTCAGAATGAGACGGTCGAGTCGGTGCCGTCGCCGTTTTTAGCGGAGATCCCGCATGAGTTCGTCAGGACCACGACCAACGATCCCGCCGCCGGGATGGAAACGCCCAACGACCCGTTCGCCGCTATCAAGGCTCGCTTCGGCGATTAGGGGCCTGAATTAGACCTTTATCAGCCGTGCGACTATCGTATGGGTGTGGATTTTGGTCGCATCGACGATCCGAGCCGTCACGTCGTCCCCGAGCTACCGGAGGAGTCGGCGCTCACGGCGGGCGTTTTATCGTCGTCGGGACGAGGGCCCGCTTCGCTGAGAATAGGGCTCGCTACCTGGGGTGATAAGTACAACGTCGGGACGCTCTATCCTTTTGGCACGCAGCCAGCGGAGTTCTTGCGGCACTACGCCTCGGTCTACTCTACGGTTGAGCTCTCGGCGACCTATTACGGACTTCCCGAGGAGGAACGCCTCTCGTCCTGGGCGGATGCCGTTGGGACGGAGTTTCGATTTCTACCAAAGGTGAGTCGCGAAATTACGCACCGTGATATGCTCGGCGGATCCCGAGAATCACTCAGTGGCTTTACCCAACGAATGGAGGCACTCGGTGACTCGTGTGGGCCGATTCTTCTCCAACTTTCACCGCGGTTTGAACCGTCGCCCGTCAATCGCGATCGTCTCGCGGCGGCCCTCGACGTTTTCGGAATAGAAACCGCCGTCGAACTCCGGCATCCCTCGTGGTTTTGTCCAGGCGCCGACGGTACTCCTCCACCCGCGTTTGCGGTCCTCTCTAAAGTCGGCGCGCCGCTGGTCATCACCGACACAGTCGGCGCTCGTGAAGTCGTACACGGTATCGTGACGGCGCCGTGCCTCGTCCTCCGATTTGTCGCGTGCTACACCCGCAAGGTCGACGATGCGCGGGTTGTACTCTGGTCTCGTCTCATCGCCGATTGGATTTCTCGTGGTCTCAAAGAGGTGTATATCTATGTCCACCTCGACGATCCCTTACCGGCCCACGCGACGGCGTCGCTCTTTATCGAGCGGATAGCGGAGGCTGTTCGCGGGGTCGAACTACGAGTGCACGGTGTACATCCACTTCCCGATTCGGAAGCGCCGTTCACCGAGAAAGACACAATAAGCGATTCAATCGATAGATCCGCTGCCGAATCCGCGGAGAGCGATGAGCGGCAATTACCGTTGTTTTAACGAGCGGGTCGTTCGCCCCGCCCCGGCAAGAGAACAAACGCAATCACGACTCCCGCGACCGCGCTCGCGCCGATGGCCCAGTACGTCGTCACCAAGGTCCCGGTCATCTCAGTAAGAAGTCCCGACACGACGCCGCCCGAAAGCGCGCCAACTCCATACGCGGTGTACATAATCCCGTAGTTGGCGGGGTAGTGCTCCGGACCAAAACATGCCGCCGTTGCAGTAGGCGCTATCGCCAGCCATCCGCCGAGGAGCAGCCAGAGGACGGCAAATCCCGCGAGATACAACGGTACGCCACCGATCGGCGCGAGGAGGGCAAGCATCGATCCGACGGCGATCAAAGCAAACGCGATAAGAGCGGCGCGTCGAGCGCCAAGATGATCCGTCAACCAGCCAAAAAGCGGTCGCCCCACCCCGTTAAAAACGCCGAAACCGGCCACCGCGGCAGCCGCGGCGCCGGCGCTGATCCCGACAACCTCGATGCCAAACGCGGCGCTCATCCCTATTGCGGTAAGTCCGGAAAACGTACCGAGAGCAAATGTTACCCATAAACCCCAGAACGCCCGAGATTTTATCATTTCCCGCGGTGACATATCACCGGAGCGGTGTTCGACGAGCTGTCTCGCAGTTCCGGTCGCCGGAGCACGCTTCATAAACAGCGTCGCCGCCGCGAGGACGACGAGAAACGCCGCGCCGAGTGTCTGAAACGAACGAGCGACCCCAACCGTCTCAACGAGAATTTCAGCGATTGGTGCGGTAACAAACGGAGATAGACCAAATCCGGCGAGGGTGAGTCCAAGCGCCAGACCGCGGCGCCCGGGAAACCAGGAGCCGACGACCGCCAGGGGTACACCGTAGGACAAGCCTACGCCGAGACCCCCGACAACGCCGTAGCTTAGGACGAGAGCCCGAAGCGTAAACACTCGTCCGGCGCCGACCCATCCCGCGCTCACAAGAATCGCACCGATAAAAAGCGTCCATCGGGTCCCGATAACGGTTAGTAACTTACCGCCGATTGGCATGCTAAAGGCGAATAAGGCCAGGAACACCGAGTAAGGGGTGGCGGTCTGCGCGGCGCTAAATCCGTACGTCGACATAAGCGGCTCTCTGAACACCGACCACGAATACACGGTGCCGAGGCTCATGTACGTCAAAATCCCGATTACAACTAGATCCCACCGTCGGTCGATGCGTTCCATCGTGCAAGTGCTATCAGATCGTGGCAGGTCCCGCAAGGACCGTTGACCGGTCTGGGCGCCGCCGCTATCCTCACATCATCCGCCGGAGTGGTGGAATTGGTAGACACAGGAGACTTAAAATCTCCCGGCCGCAAGGCTGTGCCCGTTCAAGTCGGGTCTCCGGCAATTGATGACGCATTTCACTTGACAGTTTTGAAAATTGGGGTGACTATGCGGTAAGTCTTATATAAAGGAGCGGAACATATGGATTGTATCTTTATTTCGTTTGATCGTCCGGCGTACCCCGTACGTAGTTCCGCGACCATGGTTCTGCTTCCGTAAGCACACCATCTATTGAGCCAATATTGGCCGCGGTCCTACATCGGATCGCGGCCTTTTTTTTGGACGAAGGACGTACCACGTCTTTCCCGCCGGAGGGCCGCAGCTGCAGCGCAGTTGTGGCTTTTTCATTTTGCGGACATGGAGGTGACGCAAATGGACCACGGCTATTTTGACGAGCTCGCGATGGGGCGCGAGCGAACCAAGGACCTTCTTGCCCGGAGTAAGAAGATGCAGCGCTTGGCCGCTGCCCGGGCACAAAATCGAAGGTTGAGTATTGGAAACAGGATGGGATTGCTTTTGATCTCAATTGGAACCCGTCTCGCCGAAAACGCGAATCGCTCCGATGAGGGGTAACGATCTCGCCGAACCGTCCCGGATGACGCACAATTCGGGACGGTTTTTATTCTCTTATCTGAAAAAAAACACGTGTCTTCAGGCGTTCCGGTTTAGTCTTGGCCGGGTCGTTTACGTAGTACTCCCAGGAAACACCCGTCGACTCATACCCTCGTTGGCTGAGAAACGCGCCAAGCGCGTCGTAGGTTCGACTAAGCTCGTCGTAGGGTCCTCGATGGATCGCCGAGGCGCACAATCCGCCGGGGATAACGCTCGAAATTACCTCCTCCGTAGCACCCGTCGACTTCACAACCGGCATACCGGCTTCGATCTTCAGCGCATCCATATCGCTATTTAAGTAGAGCGCAAACGGCGGACCGATCGGTCGTATCCGTTTCTCCTTTATGGCCGCAAATACCTTCCCGTAGGCGGCTTCAAATGCCTGGGGAATATCAGATGCCGAACAGGTAAACCGGGTCGCAATCGATCGACGTGCCCGTACGCGACGTATCTTCATTTCCTGCCCCCTAATAACCAGTGTACCGCCAATCTGCTCGGTCATGGGGTCAAAAATCGGTCGCTACGTACGCGGTTCGACGTGCACGGTCACGCGGTCCAACACCGGAAGCTCCGCTCGCAGGGCGCGCTCAACCCGCGCGCTTGTGGCATGGGCGACAACGATCGAAACGCTTGGATCCATCGCAACGTGCATGCTCACGCCGAGTTTTTCGGCGACCGGCCATAGGTAGACGTGGTGGCACGATCCGGAACCGCAAATCGAATCGGTGATTTTCTGGGCTGCGGCAACCAGCTCATCGTTTTCGGAGTCAGCTTCCAACGGCGAAGTCTCGTGTCTGATCGCCTCGCCGAGCGGTTCAATATGGGTGGTGATCTCGCGTACTCGCGGGATTACATGCCGTCCCCGTTCCTCGAGCGCCGTTGCCAGATCGTGAGCGGCCGCGAGGGTAAGACGTGGGGGCACCTCAAGGTGAAGCTCGACGTATACTTCATCGCCAACACTGTGCATCCATATTTCGTGCGCCGATCCGCCGAGGCTATGGGCGATCGATTTTAGGCGCCGACGCATATCATCGGGGCTATGCCCGTCCCGCAGCGCCGGTTCGGTATGAATCGTGATGTCGGTGACCCGCGGGAACGCCGCGCTGATGCGATGCTGAACGGCGTGAACGATACTATGCGCGTAGTCGGTAGGCGTATCGGCCTTTACGCGAACGTGGAGATCAACGTGAACGTCGTCCCGGATTCCGCGACTTCTAATTCGTTCAACACTTTCAACCTCCGGAATCTCGAGTGCGAGTCGGGCGACCTCGTCACCGGGAAGAACGGCGGCATCCATAAGAACGTTGATCGCCCGACGGACGATGAGGAGGGCGCTCCACGCGATGATACCGGCGATACCGATTCCCACGGCGGAGTCGAGCCATCCGACGCCTAACGACACGCCGATAAGCCCGGCGATTACCGAGGATGAGACCCAGACATCGCTCATCGTATGACGCGCATCGGCCGCCAAAAAATCGCTGGAGAGGGAGCGCGCGCGGGCCCGTTCGTAGGTCGAGACAGCGAGATTGACGACGATTGTGGCGGCCATGATTGCAAAACTGATCGGGGAAACCTGCGGCGAAGCGCCGGCGATTAATCGGCCGACCGATCCCTCAACTATCTCAATCGCTGCGAGGATCAATGCACCGCCCACAAGCAAGGTCGCGATCGTCTCAGCTTTTCTATGCCCGTAGGGGTGCTCGCTGTCGGGAGGAGCGGCTGCGTAACGCAGGGCCACCAGTCCGACGATGTTGGAAGCGCCATCGATTACGGAATGAAAGCCATCGGCAAGGATGCTCACGGTTCCGGTGATCGCGCCGACGACGATTTTGATTGCGGCGACGATGACGTTGAGAACGAGTACACGTCGAAGCACCGTGCGGACGGCCACGTGATTCTCCATTCCCCCAGCTTATGCGGCAGACGCCGGTCGCTCAAGGTCCATTTTTGCGCGGTCTGTCATAACCTGCCGGGCGATTCGACGAAGCAGGTTCGTCAACTTTAACGAGAACACGACACCAGTTGCGTCACGCGCCCCATTGGCCAGCCTTGATTCCGGGTATCGCGATCCGTATATTTTGCACTTAACACATTGAAGGGAGCACTTATAAATGCCAAAGACACCTATTACGGTCGCCTACGGGGACGGTATCGGTCCGGAGATCATGGACGCAAGTATCCGGATCATCGAGGCCGCGGGCGCGGATATCGAGATCGACGAGGTTATCGTCGGAGAAAAGGTCTACCTCTCCGGCAACACCAGCGGAATCGATCCCAAGTTCTGGGATTCGATCCGACGAACAAAAGTCTTTTTTAAAGCACCGCTTACGACTCCGCAGGGCGGCGGATACAAAAGTATCAACGTGACGACACGGAAGACTCTCTCGCTCTACGCCAACGTTCGACCGACGCGTTCCTTGCATCCGTTTGTCGCCACCAAGCATCCGAATCAGGATCTCGTCATTGTGCGCGAAAACGAAGAGGACCTGTACGCCGGAATCGAGCACCGTCAAACCGACGAAGTTTTTCAATGTCTCAAGCTTATCTCACGCCCTGGTAGCGAGCGCATCGTCAGGTACGCATTTGAGTACGCCCGCGCCAATAAGCGAAAAAAGGTGACCGCGTTTACCAAAGACAACATCATGAAGCTCACCGACGGCCTCTTTCACAAAGTGTTTGACGAGGTTGCCGCCGAGTATCCCGACATCGAGAACGAACATTGGATCGTTGATATCGGCGCAGCGAAGATGGCCGATGCCCCGGAGAACTTCGACGTCATCGTGCTCCCCAACTTGTACGGCGATGTTCTCTCTGACGTTGCCGCCCAGATCGCTGGATCGGTTGGTCTCGCAGGCAGCGCCAACGTCGGCGAACACGGCGCGATGTTTGAGGCGATCCACGGGAGCGCACCGCGCCGCGCCGGTCAGAATCTGGCCAATCCGTCGGGACTTCTCCTTGGAGGCGTCATGATGATGGTCCATATAGGTCAGCCGGAAATCGCTGAGCGCGTCCACAACGCGTGGCTGCGTACCATTGAGGAGGGCATCCACACCTACGATATCTTCCGCGACGGCGTCAGCTCGGTAAAGGTCGGCACCAAGGAGTTTGCCGACGCCGTCATCGATAGACTCGATAAAAAACCCGAAACGCTTGCTCCGGTTACCTACGCGGGTGGCGCGGGTATCCCCTCGGCCAGTGACGCGATCTATCTCAAACCGGCCAAGCGCGAGCTCAAAGGTGTCGACGTTTTCCTCAGCTGGACGGCGGACAATCGTGATCCGGCGATCCTGGGTAAAAACCTCGCTGCGGCGGGTACCGATGAGATGAAACTCACGATGATCACCAATCGCGGTCTCAAGGTCTGGCCGTCCGGCGCTCCCGAGACGTTTTGCACCGACCACTGGCGCTGTCGGTTTATGTCGACGACGGACGATAAAAACGTCACGCAACAGGCGATTATCGATCTGCTCCAGAGTGTTCACGATGCTGAGTTCGATATCATAAAGACCGAGCAGCTCTATACCTTTGACGGGGAAGCCGGCTACTCACTCGGGCAGGGTCAATAGACGCTTGACTACGTAGAGACAGACGCCACCGCCGGTGGCGCCGAACTCTCCCGCGTAATGACGCGGGCGTCGAGGACAACATGTCGTTCGGGTTGACCCTTTGCCACCAGCTTCATGAGTGCTTCAGCGGCGCGCAGTCCTTTCTGAAAGCCGGGTTGAGCGACCGTCGTTAGTTTCGGACGGACGAGACAGGCCTGCGGGATATCGTCAAAACCAACGACAGTCATTTGCCCTGGGACGGCTATTCCATAGACCTCGAAACGCTTCATCATCTCAAGCGCCAGCAGATCGCTCATCGCGACAACCGCGGTCGGCCGGTCTTTGCTCAAGAGGAAGTCGACTAACGACGCATCCGCGTCAAACCTCGTCCCAACGTGAAAGATCGGCGTTTTGTCGGCGAGCCCCACTTCACAACGCTCGAGCTCCTCGCGGTAGCCTTCCAGACGCTCCGCCCCGACGTGTGATCTCTCGTGCACGTCTTCGGACAAAAACGAGACAATGGCTAACCGGCGATGGCCGAGCTCGAGGACATGGCGAATAATTGCCTGGGCCGCGGCGCGATCGTCGATTCCGACGACGGGAAAACTGTCCCCGACGCGGCCGTCAATTGAGACAAACGGAAGGTGGCGCCGCTTGATAAACTCCACCGTATCGGTACCCGGCTCGAGACCAAGCGTGATCAGACCGTCGACCGCGGCGCCGCGTATCCCCTCGAGTAAGGACTCCCTGATCGGTGGAATCAAGGTCAGAGAGTGGCCCTCTTGTTCGCAGATCGCGCCGATACCTTGGACGATCTGCGCCAGATATGGGTTATCAAACGCCGCGGAGATCGCCTGAGGGAGCAGGAGACCGATCGTTCCGTGTCGTCTGAGGCTCAGGTTTCGGGCAACCGGATCGGGAACGTATCCGAGACGCTCGGCGACCTCAAGAATCTTCTTGCGTGATTCCTTCCCGATCCTCGACGGATCGTTAAAGGCAAACGAGACCGTTGTCTTGGAGTAGCCTGCCTCGCGGGCGATGTCGCGTATCGTAACCCGATTCGTGCTCATCTCATTTTATCGATCCGGCGACCATTCCTTTGACGATCTTCTTCTGCGCGATAAAAAAGAACACGAGAACCGGAAGCATCGCCATGAGAATCGCCGTCAAAATAAGGTCCCATTGCTTTACGTACGCACCGGCAAAATTAGCGACGGCGAGCGGAAGCGTCTGGATGCGGTTTCCCTTTCCCAGGATCAGCAACGGCAGCAAGAAGTCGTTCCAGATCCACATCCCGTGCAGAATACCGATCGTCGCGTGGACCGGGGTAAGCAAGGGGAAAATGACTTTGTAGAACACCTGTGGCATCGTGCAACCGTCGATGATCGATGCTTCTTCAAGCTCATACGGGATGCTCTTGATAAATCCGTGGTACATAAAGACCGAAAGCGAGAGACCAAATCCGAGATAGGCGAAAATAATTCCAAAATAGGTGCGCAAAAGACGGACACCGGTCACTTGAAAGATCGTTCGAAACCACGATACCAGCGGAAACATGACGATTTGGAAGGGGACGACCATCGCGGCGACAAACAAAAGGAATATCACTTTCGAGGTTTTGGTCTTGGTCCGCACCAGGACCCAAGCTGCCTGCGCCGGAAAAAATGTCACGACGACCAACGCGACGGCCGTGATAAAAACGGAGGAGAAAAACGAGCTGGCGTAGCGTATGTTCGGACTTGACCAAATGGAACTTGTGTTGACGAGTAGCTGCCCCCAGTTCTCAGGAAGTCGCATTGGCGCCTGCGTTACGCTAAACGCATCCTTGGCGGAGTTGATCGTGACGATAACAAACGGATAGAGGTAGACGATTAAAAGCACAAGAACAATCGCCTCTAACAGGTACAGTTTTATGCCTTTCATTGCCTACATCTCCATCTCTTTCCGCTTGTTGTAGGTGACCTGAACCAACGAGAAGACGACCAGGACAACAAAAAAGATCACCGCGCGAGCCTGACCAACCGCCAGGTCGTTCCCGACAAACGCCGCGTGATAGATGTTCATCGCGAGAAGTTCCGTGCCAAAGATTGACTCGCCCATAAACTCAGTCGCGGGGCCGCCCCCGGTCAGCGAGAAGTTGACGTCAAACTGCTTAAACGAGTTTACCATGGTAAGAAACATCGTGATCGTGAACGCCTGGGCGATCATCGGAACGGTTATCGCGCGAAATTGCTGCCAGTTTGACGCACCGTCGATCCGCGACGCCTCAAAAAGCTCCTGCGGTACCCCTTCGATTGCCGCTACGTAGATCATCATGATGTATCCTGCGTACTGCCAACTGCCGACGATTACAAGGGCTATTATGGCGGTCGGAACGCGCCCAAGGATAAGCCGTTCTGAGTCCGCAAGAAAACCGAGAAATCCAACACGGGACCCGATCGCCGGAATCGCGTTGTTGAAGATAAACTGCCAGAGATAGCCGAGGACCAAGCCGCCGATGAGGTAGGGAATAAAAAATCCCATTCGATGGAGGTTGCGAAACCTCAGCTTGCTTGTCACCGCCAGAGCAACCGCGATCGCCAAGGCGTTAACGACCGCTACATTGATAATCGTGTACACCGTGGTGATCAGAAAAGAATAGAGAAATCCGGGATCTCGGAAACTATCGACGAAGTTTCCCACGCCGACAAACGTTAAACCCTGTCCGGCCCTCGCGGTCGCGTTCCAGTCGGTCAGCGAATAAAACGCTCCCACAAAAAACGGAATGACGACGATCATCAGAAAGGCAAAGAGCACCGGTGCAAGAAACACCCAAAACGTAAGACTGTTCTTATGAAATTTGTCCATCTTCGTGTCCTGAAAATGACGGGAATCGATCGGGTAGCGCTTTACGCCACCCGATCGCTACAAACGACTAACCGCCGAGCTCGCTGAGCGCCGCGGTCATGAGGTCGACAAACTCGTTCTTGTCGATCTGACCGGTTGCAAAGCGATTGTAGATCGGGGCCAGGGTTTGGTCCCGAAACTCACCGCTAAAATAGTACTGGTTCCAGGAAAAGACCTTCCCTTCCGCCGCCCATTCCTGAACGGAGCGCGACAGCTGGCCGCTCGGATTGAGACTGACGTTGGCGTAGGCAGGGATCATTCCCGCATCGTTAACCATAAATTCCTGACCGGCGTCGGTAAAAACCATGTCGTTGAGAAACTGCTTTGCTGCATCGATATTCTCCGACTCGCTGTTGATCACGTAGAACGACGGAGCCGAGACGAAGATACCGTCGGTCGCCGCGCTCATCGATCCGTGGGGAGCGAACGCCATCTCAAAGTCGGCATTGGCCGCTGCCATGTTGGGATCGGTCCAGTTTCCCTGGTGGAGAAACGCGGCACGACCGGTCGCAAATGCGCCGACCTGGGAATCGTAGTTGCCGGTCGTAAGGACCGCAGGTTCGGCGTAGTTAAAAAGCAGCTCGACCCAATCGGCGTACTCGGAGAGTCGCGTACCGTCAACGTCGCCGGCCAAAAGGTCGTTGGTGACGCTGAGGTCGCCATAAGGCAGACCGTTAGAGAGAAGCGAGTTGAAGTTATGATGCGCGGTAACCCAGCCCATATCGGCCGAGGCCGCCATAGACACGACCGAGTCGAGACCAAGATCGTCCTTTATTGCGTCGATCGCCTCAAACGCACTCCGATAACCGTCGTAGTTAACGAGAGTCGCGGGATCCACGCCGGCTGCTTCGAGTACATCCGCGTTGTAGGCCATACCCCAGCCTTCGATTGCGACGGGGAAACCGTAGACGGCTCCGTCGACCGTAAACGCGACCGCCGTTTCGTCTACCCATGGTTCGTCCGATAGGTCGAGAATTACGCTCTCCCATTCTCGAAAGTCTTCAAGACCCGCGATTATAAAGATATCCGGCATCTCCCCGGCAGTAAAATCGGCACGCAGTTGTTGCCCCAAGCTTGTTCCGGAACCACCGCCCACGGATTTGATCGTGATACCGATACCGCTCTGCTCGGACCATGCGGCCCCGTATTCCTGGAGCATCGCGTCTATCTCAGGTTTGTTCTGCATAAGAGTGATGCTCGCCGCGTCATCACCGACGGCGCACGATGAGATCAACAGAACGACGACAAGCGCTAGAGCACTTGCTGCTCCAATAAAGCCTTTTTTCATCGCTTTCTCCTTTTTGAGATCCGATCGATCGGATCCATCAATATTACTAAACCGATTTAGTGTACCGGTTTAGTAGCGATCGTAAACCGGTTTAGTAAGGCTGTCAAGAAAAAACTTCGTTTTGACGTTGGGTTCAACTTTCCGTACACTTATTCTGTGGATACTCGAAGGCGACAACCTCGCCAACAACGCAGCAAATTGACCAGAGAACGCTTGCTTGAAGCGGCTCGGCAGGAGTTCTCGGCTCGCGGATTTGTCGAAACCCAGTCAGGAGACATCGCGGCGAGTGCGGGCGTCTCGGTCGGCACGTTTTATGAGTACTTCGAGGACAAACGCGACGCGTATATCCTCGTTGCCGAGGAGATGTTTGAGGCGATCGTCGAGACGGAAATCGCCGACTATCTTGCCAAGGAACCGGTTACCACCCGTTGGTACCGCTTGATAGATCTATTTCGGGTGTACGCCGAACAGCTCGGCGCGTACGGGCGGCTCTGGCCCGACCTGTGCGCTACCGCTACAAACGATGAGAAGATCGCCGAGCGCGTGGGCAGCTTCGAGACGCGAATCATCGCGCAGCTCACAACAATCGTAAGCGCCGGCATTCCCGTTGACTCTGCCGACCGCGCCGAGGTCGCGGCCCACCTTACCTGGTCGATGATCGATGCGGCGCTGCGACGATCACAGAATCATGACAAGCTCGCCGCGGAATCGGCCTTTGCGATAGACCAATACCTCACCGCGCTCGGACGATAGTCCCAGTGAGCGCGGGTAAGCGCAGGGTACGGTCGGACCATCCGCTAGAATTGATTCTAAAACCAATTGAATTGCCGTAAAAACGGATCACACGATTAGGGGTCAATCGGTATTTTCGTCGGAAAATTCACGTTTCCGCGCCGTTTTTCGCCGTTTCTGCCGCTTCGGCGCGGTCTTGACCGTCCTCAGACACATTCGTATTATTAGAACACGATATTTAGACACCTAAATACTTTAAGGAGGTATTCAATGAGACGGAGTCTTATGTTTGTTATCGTACTTCTGGTCGCTTCCGCGTCCCTGTTTGCCGCAGGTGAATCGGAAGAGACCGTTGAAATCATCATGGCGGATCTCTCGTGGGACAGCGTCATGGTCCACAATCGGATCGTGGCATTTATCCTCGAGAACGGATACGGCGGATACAGCGTGGATTACATCCCGGCCGCGACGACAACGACGTTTCAGAGTGTCAGCAATGGCGACATTGACGTCATGATGGAATCCTGGCACGAGAACTATCAGGAACTCTACGATGAAGTCATGGCGACCGGAACGATCGTCAATGCCGGACCCAACATGCCGTTAGCACCACAGGGATGGTACGTCCCTCGGTACGTATTTGAGGGTGATCCGGCCCGCGGAATCGACGCCTCGGCCCCGGATCTCGACTCGATCGAGGATCTCCCGATGTACGCATCACTTTTTGAAGATCCCGAAGATCCGGACAAAGGACGCATCCTCGTCGGTCCCCCGGGATGGGCGGCAACCGAAATCAGCCAGAGCTATCTGGAAGAGTACAACCTCACCGACAGCTTTAACGGTGTTCTCCCCGGTTCGGATGCGGCACTCGCGGCGTCGATGGTCGGCGCTTACGAGCGCGGCGAGCCGTGGATCGGTTACTACTGGGAACCAACCGCCGTTCTCGGAAAGCTCGATATGGTGATGCTCCCCGGATCGGAGTTTCCGCCGACCTCGACCGATATTCTCGTCAACGCCGACTTTGCGGCGGCAAATCCTGTAGTTGTAGCGCTTCTCGAGGCGTACGAGACCTCACTCGCCGAAAACAACGCGATCCTTGCCGTTATGGACGACGAGGGATTAGACGCCGACGAAGCAGCGGTTCGATTTCTCCAAGACTATGAGGAGTCATGGACGCAATGGGTCGACGCCGAGGTTGCCGAGCGAGTAAAAGCAGCGCTCTAACAAACGCATCGATACCTTAGATCGAATCATACGCCCACGTCGGGTCCATTCGACCCGGCGTGGGCGATTCTTATTGTGCGAGAGGAACAATGGACGACACACCATTTGTCCGTGTAGAAGACGTCTGGAAGATCTTTGGGAATGATCCCAAACGAATCCTCAAATCTGACTACCGGACCAAAACAAAAGAAGAAATTCTGGAGGCGACCGGGAACGTAGTCGCCATGCGGAATATTTCGTTCGAAGTACAACGAGGCGAGATGTTCGTACTGATGGGGCTTTCCGGCAGCGGAAAATCGACGATGATCAGGACCTTTCTCCGTTTGATCCGACCAACACATGGATCGATCATCGTGGGTGGTCAGGACGTGACCAAACTAAACCAGGACGAACTTCTCGAGTACCGTAAACATCGGGCGAGCATGGTGTTTCAACACTATGGCTTGTTTCCCCATTACACCGTTTTGGACAATGCGATGTACGGGCTCAAAGCGGGGGGTATTGACCGCGATGACCGCGAGAAACGAGCGCGACAGGCCCTCGAGACCGTCGGCCTTGCCGGTTGGGAAGACTACTACCCGCATAACCTCTCCGGCGGAATGCAACAACGAGTTGGACTCGCGCGGGCGCTTGCCACCGAACCCGATCTGCTCCTTATGGACGAGCCGTTTAGTGGGCTCGATCCGTTGATTCGCCGACAAATGCAGGATGAGCTCGTCGACCTCCAGGCCAATCTCAAAAAGACAATAATCTTCGTTACGCACGACCTGCACGAGGCGCTCAAACTAGGCGATCGAATCGCGATTATGCGCGACGGTGAGATCATTCAGATCGGTACACCCGAAGAGGTCGTCACGCACCCGGCCGACGAATACGTGCGGCAATTTGTACAGGACGCGTCACCGGCCAAAGTGCTCACCGCCGAAAACATCATGGAAGACCCCGATTTTCTCGTCTACGCGTGGGAGGGACCCTCGGCGGCACGCACGATTCTGGCGGATAATAAACGGGAGTGGGCGTTTATGGTCGACCGCGAACATCATTACCGCGGCGTCGTGACGATCGATCACCTCGACGAGGTTCGTGGAAAAGGCCTCGACAATCTACGCTCGTTGGACACGGAAACGAGCGCTACCTGTCAACCGGAAGTCTATCTCGAGGAGATTTTTCCTCTTGCCGCGGAATCAAAGTATCCGATACCGGTCGTTGACGAAGCGGGGAAGCTCCAGGGCATCGTTCGGTATCGCCGGATTTTCGACAGCTTGACCCGCGAGAAAGAGGAGGTAAACGATGTTTGAGTTTCCCGACGCGATCCAAATTCCGTTCGCCGAATGGGTTGATTCGGCGATGTCATGGGTCCTCCTCAACCTATCCGGGATATTTGACTTTATTTCGGCGGTCGGCGTCGTCGTTCTCTCGTCGGTCGAGTCACTCCTCCTGTTTATCCCCTGGTTTGTCGTTATCCCGGCAGTTGGCTTGATTGCCTGGAAAACCCTAGCCTCGTGGAAATCGGCGATCGGGATGGCGGTTATGCTCCTGTTGATCGGAACGTTCGGCTATTGGGAGTTGGCGATGACGACGCTCGCGGTTGTTATCGTTTCCGTCATCATCTCGATCGCCGTCGGAATCCCGATCGGCATCGCTATGGCTAGAAGCGATCGGACACAGGCGATCATCAAACCGATCCTCGACGGTATGCAGACGATGCCGTCGTTTGTCTATCTCATTCCGGCTTTGATGTTGTTTGGTCTCGGACGCGTGCCGGCCACGTTCGCTACGATCATTTACGCGATACCGCCTATTATTCGCCTGACAAACGTGGGGATACGCGAAGTCGATTCCGACGTCGTGGAGGCGGCCAAAGCGTTTGGTTCGGACAGTCGCGCGATCCTGTTTGACGTGCAGCTCCCGCTGGCTCGACCGTCGATTATGGTGGGCGTAAACCAAACGACGATGATGGCACTCGCGATGGTCGTGATCGGCTCGATGATCGGCAATCGGGGGCTCGGGATGGAAGTCCTTCTTGCCATTAACCGTATCGAGATCGGTCAGGGCTTTGAGGCCGGTCTTAGCATCGTGTTCTTGGCGATAATTATCGATCGCATCACCCACTCGTTCGCCAAAGACAAATATCGCCAATCGGCGTAGGGAGATCGGCGAATAAAAAAACCCCGCGCGACCTGCACGGGGTTTTTTGTTGCCCGATCAATCGAACGGGCAACGTTGGACACTAAATCGGATCAATCGTAGAGAAGGATCGCGATGTCCGACTCGTCCATGTTGTCGGCGTTGTAGAAAACAGCACCGGTGTCGACATCGGAAACTGCCTGGTCGTTGGCGGCCTGGAAGGCAAGCTCAACGGCGAGATAACCGATCATGTAGGGATTCTGGGAGATCGAACCGAGAAAGAATCCCTCGCGGACGGCGTTCTTCTGTGCTTCACCGGCGTCAAAACCGATGACGACGAGGCCTTCGTAGTCCGAAGCAAGCTGCGCGCCGTCGTTGGTCGACGCGAGAACACCAACCGCCGTTCCCTCGTTGGAGCAGAAGATACCAAGGATGTTGTCCTCTTCGACACGGTTAAGTACCGCACCGGCAGCGGCAACGACGTCCTGGGTTCGCGGGGAAGCGGGAACAACCATGTCGAGAATAACCGACGGGCTACTGCCACTCGGGCCGGCAACGTAGGCCGGGTTTCCTTGAACGAGGATGTCACTTTCGGAGAGACCGGCCTCGCTGGTGAGGATCTCGACCATGCGATCGCGGAAGCCAAAACCACGGCGGGTTACCGACTCACTGGTCGCGTCCTGGCTGAGAACTACGATCGTGACGGGATTCGACGCGCTGGCTGCGGCAACATCATCGGCGATAACCGCATACATCTCGTCGGCGGCAAGACCGGCGGCGGCAGCGTTGTTGGTCGACGCGTTGGCAAAGATCGATCCGCTCGGCGCATTGGGCACACCGGAGTCAAAACCGATAATCGGAATCTCGCGTCGGATCGCCTCTTCGAGCTGGTCCATCACGGAGTTGGTGTCGAGTGCCGCGAGAGCAATTGCGGACGGATCCTTGGCCATAGCATTCTGGAACATCTGAACCTGATCCTGAATGTCGGCTTCGGAGGGTGGTCCCTCAAAGGTAATCTCAATGCCGTACTCGGCTGCGGCGTCATCGGCACCGGCCTTTACCGTCTGCCAGAACTGGTGCTGCAGACCCTTGGAGATGACGGGGATGTACATCTCACCTTCGTCCTGTCCACCGGCGAAAAGGGGTAGACCCACGACGAGAAGCAAAAGGGCGAAGAGCGCGATGCTCAGTCGTTTGGTTACGTTCATACGAACCTCCTTAAAACTCTTATCCCGGAAACAACGTTTCCGTTTACAAACCGTATTAGTGATCGACGTGCTTCTTTTCCATGACCTCACGCTCGCGGAGCATTTCGTGAAACTCACGTTCGCTGGCCCGCTCTTCCGCGTGTATGCGCGCGGTCTCGGCCTTTTCCTCAGCTTTCATTTTGCTGTAGGTGGCCTTCATCTCAGCACGAAGGTTACGAGCGTCGTCGTTTTTACCGGCGGCCTTAAGCTCGCGGATCTGAACCTGTGTGTCGGTCCGATACTGATCGGCGGGAGTAAGAACCCGGACCTCCGACGCTTTCCGGTTGCGGTACATATCAAGAAGTACTGCTCCGATAACGACAACGCCCGTAAAAAACGTCTGATAGTGCGCCTGTAGATCCATCGAAGGAAGCCCGACACTCAAGACAGACATAATAAACACGCCGATAAGCGTTCCAAAGACGGTACCGATACCTCCCGATAACGAGGTGCCGCCAATAACCGCGCCGGCGATCGCGTAGAGTTCAAATCCTTGACCCGCTGCCGGTAGGACCGTCGTGTAAATCGCGGCATAGGATATTCCGCCGATACCGGCGTAGGTTCCGGCAATGACGTAGGCCATCATCTCCCAGCGCTCTACGTTGACACCGGAGAGGCGAGCGGCCTCTTTATTGCTCCCTATCGCGTAGATGTAGCGACCCATCTTGGTGTTGTTGAGGATGATATGCGATATCACCACAACGGCGATGAGCAGGAACGCGCCAGTCGGTACGGTCGTACCCTCCTCGGTTATGAGTTTGAAGTAGTCCTTATACCAACCATCTTCGACCGCTCGGGTCGGAAAGGTCGCACTCTGGACGTTTGATACGATCGAGCCGATTCCCATCGAGATCATCATCGTTCCCAGGGTGACGATAAACGGGGGCATTTTAACGCGCGATACCATAAGCCCGTTAAACAAGCCAAAGAGTATCGTGACAACGACGATAAGCGCCAAACTGACGCCGAGTCCCCAACCCCAGGTTTTGTACGCCGTGCCACCGATTATTGCGCCCGCCATCATGACCGTACCGACTGAGAGGTCGATACCTCCGGAGATGATGACAAAGGTGACGCCGACGGAAATAAACCCTATGTAGTAGGCTGCGTCGATGATGTTTACGAGCATCGGGTAAGAGAAGAAGTTCCTCCCGAATATCCCGAAGAATATGTATAAGATGACGAGTGCGGCAGGAGCGAGGAGCCATTTTAAGCCTTTCTCCTTGAATCGCTCCCAGCCGCTCCGCTCGAGAGATGTTGCCATACCGTTTAACTCCGTACCATCGTTTCTTGTTGCCGCATCGTTGCGCATTCCATTATCGATTCCTGACTTGCCTCGCCGATCGCGAGTTCCCCTGTAATCCTGCCCTCGCACATAACGACAACCCGGTCGCTCATCCGCAGAATCTCCGGTAACTCAGATGAGATCATGATGATTGACTTACCCGACGCGGCGAGTTCGTTCATGAGGGTGTAAATCTCGCTCTTGGCGCCGACGTCGATTCCTCGTGTCGGTTCGTCAAAAATGAGAATGTCGCTATTCCGAATTAACCATTTGGCGAGGACGACCTTCTGCTGGTTTCCGCCCGACAAATTGCGAATAAGCTGATCCATCGAGGGAGTCTTTATCTTAAGACGCTCGACGTACTCACCGGTGATTCGTTCCACTTTTCCCGAATTGATAAAACCACCGCGTTCGAACTGGTCATACGTTGCCATCACCGCGTTTTCTTTGACGGTGAGACCAAGTGCCAGACCATATCGTTTGCGATCCTCAGAAAGATATCCGATGCCGTGCGCGACCGCGTCCATCGGCGATTTAATCATCACCGGTCGACGGTCGATTTCGATCGTTCCACTCTGAATTTCGTCGGCGCCAAATATCGCTCGTGCCGTCTCGGTACGTCCCGCGCCGATGAGACCGGCAAAACCGAGGATTTCGCCGCGCCGCAAGTCAAAGCTCACGTTTTTTACTAGCTTGCCGGCGTTAAGGTTTCGCACCCGCATCACGACGTCTGCATCCGCTTTGACGCGGCTCTCCGTCTTTGGTTCCTCGTAGATCACACGACCGACCATCATCCCGATGATGTCCTGTTTGGTGATTTCCGCAGTATTGCGTGTATCGATCATCTCGCCGTCCCGCAGAACCGAAACACGATCGGTGATCTGGTGTATCTCATCAAGGCGGTGAGAGATGTGAATCATCGCCACACCCCGAGACTTGAGGTCGCGCATAATCGAGAACAGCTCGTCAATTTCGGTATCCGTTAACGCGGCTGTAGGTTCATCCAAAATGAGAATCCGCAAGTTGTGCGATACCGCTTTGGCGATCTCGACCATCTGCTGGCGACCAACCGTGAGTCGCCCGAGCGTCTCAGTTGGATCAATATCCATGTGAAGGCGAGAAAACAACTCGGCTGTCCGAGTGTTTTGCTCTTTGTCGTCGAGAAAAAAACCACCGCTCCGCATCGATTCGCGCCCGATAAAGATGTTCTGAGCGACGGTGAGATGGTCCATCATGTTGAGTTCCTGATGGATGATGCCAATCCCCATGTCGAGCGCATGTTTTGGGTCGCGGGGGTTAAACAATCGACCGAGGTAGTGAATCTCACCGGAATCTTTGGTGTTGATCCCCGTAAGGATCTTCATCAGCGTCGACTTACCGGCGCCGTTTTCGCCGACGAGGGCGTGGATTTCTCCCTCCAAAAGGTCAAAGTCGACCGTTTTAAGGGCGTGAACTCCGGTGAATCGCTTGTCTATTTGCCGTACCGACAGCACGGTATCTGCCATTGATCCTCCCAACGAGGTAATCGTCTCACGGGATTTTTGATCCCGCAATTGACTTTCGTCCACGGATTAGTCGTTATCGTCCGCGTCGAGGGCCCGCACGATCGGAAATAGAAGTTTTTGGTTCTCTTCGGTGTACATACTCTCGCGTCGTACCAATACGGCGTCGGTAAAGATAAGCGAATCGATCTCCTGTCCCCGAAGGACCTGGGCTATAGTACGAATTCCGAGATACCCCATATTAAAGGGGCGTTGTACGACGAGCGCATCGACCACCCCGTCTTCAAGAAACTCGATTTCCTCCTGAGAGTTATCAAAACCGACGAGATGAACTTCCTCGACGAGGCCGAGATCACGAATTGCGCGTCCGGCGCCGACGGTACTGCTCTCGTTGAGCGCGACGATCCCGCCGAGATCGGGATGCCGAGCGACCAGGTCGCTCACGATTGCATAGGCGATCTCGGGATCATTTTCGGAGTAGGAGGTACCGAGAAGAGAGGTATGCGCTGAAAGCGCATCGTACACGCCGTCCTCGCGGTCGATCGCCGTCGCCACGCCCCGGATATGAGAGATAACCGCGATCGATCGATCAGGTGGCACGAGGCGACCGATCTCGGCACCGGCTTTGTATCCCGCGGAGAGGTTATCAGTCGCTACAAAACTCAGCGGGCTTTCGCTGTTGAGCGCAGAATCAAGGGTTACGAGCGTGATTCCCTGATCTACCGCACGCTCAGCCAGCGGTACCAGACGGTTGTAGTCGGAGGCGGCCAGGAGGATTGCATCCGGCTGGACCTCGATGACCTCCTCGAGGATTTCAATCTGACCATCAATATCTTTTTCCCAGCGCGGTCCGACGATAATCGGTTGGAGTTCGTACTCAGTAGCAGCCGCTTCTATCCCGGCGCGGACGATCTGCCAAAACTCCATGTGGGGCCCGGTTGTCTTGAGAACGACATATACGGTTGCGTTCTCGGTTTGGTCGGGATCTCCGAGAGCCCAAAACACCGTCAAAAGTGCCGCTCCCGCAAAAAAGATCAGGACAACCATCGATACGATCGTGCGTCTATTCACCGGCGCGCTCCTCTACCTGAACAACGACCGGCAGGCGCACCTCAACCGTTGTGCCCTGCCGTTTACTTTGCAGAAACCGCAAACCGTAGTCCGGCCCAAAGTACAGCTTGATGCGTTCGTGCACGTTGGCGATACCAACACGCGTTCCACGTCTGTCGGTGCGACGCGCGGGCTCCTCGGCGGGGTGGCGACGACCGTTTACCGGTTGGAGGACCTGTGCCATTCGCTCAGGACTCATACCGACACCGTCGTCGACGACGGCAAGTACAACGACCTCCGCTTCTCGCCGCCCCCGAATTTCGACATGCCCTCGCCGCCCGCTGTTCTTGATTCCATGGTAGATCGCATTTTCGACCAAGGGCTGCAGGATGACTTTGGGGATTTGAAGATCCAGGATTTCCTCGTCAACCTCGATCGCGTAGTCGAGCGTATCGCGATAGCGTAGCTTTTGAATCGTCAGGTAGCTGGAGATATGTTCGATCTCGTCGCGAATACCGATCAGTTCATCGCCGCGACTGATCGATAGCCTGAGGAGGCGAGCGAGGGCGGATATCGTCGTGACGACGTTCCGGTGCTGGCCGGCTTCCGCCATCCACACGACGGTGTCGAGGGTGTTGTAGAGGAAATGGGGCGTAATCTGGTTCTGTAGCGCGCGGAGTTCGTTTTTTCGTTTGAGTTCCTGCTCTTCAGTGCTGCGTCGCATCAGGTCCTTTATCTGGGCGACCATGATAGAAAAATCGCGCGCCAGCTCACCGATTTCATTGGTGCTCCGTACGTTGACGGTGATGTCAAAATTACCTTGCTCGACGGCGCGGACCGACTCGCGTAAGCGCATCAGGGGGCGCGACAGACGGTGCGACACGGCGATCGAAACGACGACGGCGATGAGCAGACATAGCAGCGACCACCACGTGTAGTAACGGCGAATAGTTGTGCGATTGCGGACGAGCTCGTCGGCAAAGTTGACGCCGATCGTGCGCCAGCGGGTTCTCGTCGAGGTTCGAACGGTGTAGACGCGTTCGCTGGGTAGATTGGCGTCCACCGCAAACGAACCGTATGTCGTTTCCAGAACGAGGGCAATCTGCTCTTCCTCGAGGTTGCTGTAGATCAACTCCTGGCGAGGGTGATACACGATTCGGCCCTCTGGATCGAGAATAAACAGGTAGCCCCGACGCCCAAAACTCACCCGCGAAACGAGTTCGTTGATGACTGAGAAGTTGAGATCCACAAGCATGACCCCAAGAATCTCGCCGTCCGTCGGATCGTTGATCGTCCGACTCAGCGTGATCACCCATCGGTATTCGCCGTCGACGATGTTCTGAACGTGAGAAGGCGAAACAACCGTCCAGCCGCTGGATCGGATTGCGCGTCGGTACCACTCCTGATCTACTATTTCGACTGCCTGATTTATCTCAATATCCGGATCGTGCGTGATCGTGCGACCGTCGGCCCCGACGATCAATATCAGCGAAACGTCGTCCCTCGTCCGGGAGATGGAGTCGAGAAATCCGGTGATGGCGGCGCGTTCGATCTCGTCGCTCTCGCGTGAAAGCCGCGGCTGACCAAGGTAACGCTGTACTCTATCGTTGAGGTGGACTACTTCGGCGATGTATTCCATGTGGGTGATATAGGTATCGATCGTCGTTTGGACCTGTCCGATCAGCTGCGCGGTGTAATCGCGCGACGTTTGCCGAACGGCTTCTTCCGTAAAGGTATAGGACAACAGCGCGATCACCAACGCCGTCCCGAAAACCAGGGCGCTGAACGCGACGGCGATTGTCGTTTGAATCCGACTCCGCCCAAACGTCCTCATCGCGCGCTCCCGACGACTGAGTCGCGGTACTCCATCGGGCTTTGACCGGTCTGCTTGCGGAACGTCACACTAAAATAGTGGGCATCGCGGAATCCGACCTTGGTCGCAATTTCGTACGCCTTTAGATCACCGCCCGCGAGAAGTTCCTTGGCGTAATCGATGCGCACCGCGGTCAAAAACTCGACAAACGTCATCCCCGTATGAGCCTTAAAAATCGGGCTGAGATAACTTTTGCTGACCGCAAGGTCCGTACAAACGGCCGTAAGCGTGAGGTCGGGCTTGGTAAACCGCGACTTGATGTACTCCTCGGCCTCGATAGCTTTGCGTCGCGAGTGCTCATCGCGACGAAGCTCAAGTCTCTGACGGGCCTCGGCTTCAAGATCACCAAACCACGACGCAATGCTCTCGAGTGTCTTTATCGAAGCAAGTCGCTTGAACGGATTGTCCGTCAAAAGCGAAACGTCGCGGTAATCCAATCCCAACGCATCCAGGGCGTCGAGGGTGTCCGAGAGAAGGCGTTGGACCGCGACAAAACAGGAGTTCCTGTCGATCGCCTCGCCACGAAACCGCGAGAAAAAACCCTCGAGAGCGCGGGCCGCCGATTTTGAGTCTCCGCCGCGAATAGCCATCACAAACGCTTCGCGATAAGCGTTCTCCCGTTGCGTAGAAATCGCCGCGACGCCGCCGCGAACCTCCTCGACGGTGATGATCCGTCCCGGTCCAAACTGCAAGCGGCGTTCAAGCGCAGTGACGGCTTCCGCGTAACTTCTCGATATGGCGTCGAGCGTCGATACGGCGTTGCCGATTCCGATCGAAACGCTGCGTTCGAGCGAGGTGAGGATCGCAGTCGATATCCTCTCGGAGTAATCGAGAGCGCGGGAGCGCGCTCTCTCCTCGTCCTCCGCCGAAACGATGATGACGGTTTCGTCCCGATCCCCGGCCACGCCGACGGTACGGGATCCAAGGACGCGCCGAATCTCGGCCTGGACGGCGAGTGCCGCGAGTTCCTGTCCGGGGTCGTGCGTATCGAGGTCGCAAACGACGACAACGTAACTCCCGGTCTCGAGGTCGATCTCCAGGAGCTTCCGCTTACGCTCGATATCCTCCTCGCCGAGCCGGCCGTGGAGGAGCCGATTGAGAAAGCGCTCACGGAGCAACGGTAGGCTCTCGGCGAGTTGAGCATGAAGTTGTTCAATTTGCTCGCGGGACTCTCGATCGCGATCGAGCTCGGCGCGGACGGTATCGAGCATACCCCGCAGTTCATCGGCAGTAATCGGTTTGAGGAGAAAGTCGCTTACCTGCAAGCGCACGGCCTCCTGGGCATACTCAAAATCGTCGTAGCCGGTGAGTAGAATCGTTCTGATCTGGGGATACCGGTGAGCGATCCAGGCCGCGAGTTCCAAACCGTCGACAAACGGCATGCAGATATCGGTAATAACTACGTCGGGCTGGTCGCGTTCGAGCGCCGCGATGCCCTCCCGTCCGTCTTCACATATGCCGACGAGGTCGAATCCATGGGAGGGCCAGTCTATGGTCGCCGCAATTCCCTCGCGGACAACCGGTTCGTCGTCAATTATGAGAATTCGGTACATCGATAACGACCGCTTTAATAAACTCGATGATACGTCCGGCAATCCGATCGGTGGACTCCGGTGCGAGGATATCGCCGGCGAGGACGTGCCGCGCGGAGCTTTCCGACCGCGAGACCGGCCAAACCGTGAGGTATTCGGATCCGATCCGATCTATATGGCGTTCTATCAGGCGGGAATCCACAACGGTATCTTCTCGAGAGTAGATTATCATCGTCGGCGCGGTGATTCTACCGAGCGCCGCCCGGCGGGCGAGACGAACGCTCTCCATCATCGGGATAAGGGCCGATATCGGATAGTCGCTCGTCCAGTAGCGAGCGTGTCCTTCGTTTATCGGTTCCCAGGTGCGGCGGGGGCCGGCAACGAGCGCCATCAGATCCGTTCCCCCAGGTACCAAAAATAGCGACGCCGCTTTGTTGCGCGGGCCGAAGTTCGGCGATACGAGGATCAATGCGGCGATTTCGGCGCCTTCTCGATCGGCAGCGAGGGCGACGGCAAGAGATCCGCCGGTCGAGGTTGCGATGACAACGACGCGTTCTCCTATAAGCGCAGCGATTCGGAGCGCCTCGATGCCATCTGCGATCCAGTCCTCAAGCCTCGCCTCAGCAAGGGCATCGCCGTTACGTCCGTGACCCGTAAAGCGCGTGAGATAGACATTGGCACCGAGCTGCTCACCGATAGTCTCCGTGAGCGGTGCGGTTTCTCGATGCGACGCCGAAAACCCATGAAAGTAGACGATCGATAGCTCGGTTGAACGCCCCGCTTCGCCGTTCCAGATAACACGTTTCTCCGTACCGGGCACGATGTTTTCAAAACGCGCTTCACTCGCCTCAAGATGCCGATCTACGGCAACGACGTCGACCGGTATCGTCGTCAGTTGATCCTCTACGTCGGGAATCGATCGCGGGAGGAGGAGAACGGCGAAAAGGCCGGCGCCGACTACCCCTGCCCCAATCCAAATCGCTTTCATCCCGACAATTATACCCGTATCGACTTCGGCACAAAACGCGCGTCAGTGCGAGTCGTCCGGGCGCGGCTCCTCCTGGGCGTAGGTTTCTCGGTAGGCATCTGCAACAACGTCGTCGAGTTTACGCCTGACGTGCTCGGCAAATCGATTGAGCGACTCCTCGGTTTTGATAATCTCGGCTGCACGCGAATCGTCGGAGGCGTGGGGGTCAAGGAGCAACTGCCAAGGCGATCGAAGCAAAGCCTGCGACAAGCGCACCATCGATTCCGCCGATACCCAGGCCCTCCCCAGCTCAAGATCGCTGATGTGGCTGACGGAAAGCCCTGCGTACTCGGCAAGTTGCTGCTGGCTTAAACCAAGACCGGTACGCGCCCGCTTTATGTTGGCGCCCAGGACCTTCATCAACTCTGCGGAATCCATTAACGGCAATCGTCGAGTAGCAACTCCCGTGTATCAACGGTCTTACAGCGGATTCTGTCTCCGCCGTGAGCGGAATCCGCGTATACTGTACACGGTGGACCGGATACCTTCACTTTTTTATCCGGCGGAAGCACTGCTCCCCGACCAGTCGCCGTTGGAGCACATCGCGATCACATATCTTGCCGAGGACATTTGGCGTATCTCGTCCTCGGGCGACGCGCCGACGTTCCTCGATATGTGGATGTGCCGGTCAAAGGATGGCAAGCTAAGCGGCGGCGCCGCCACAGTGCGCCTGTCGCGTCCGCTCCCCGCGGGGCCACCGCTCATGGAGATCAAGCGGGCCGCGACCGTGTACCGATTTGTCCCGGTCGCGTTTGATATAACAAACGATCATCAGGCGGTTGTCGATATGCTCGTGGCGCTCGGCGCGGGCGCTGATTTCGGAATTGCGATCGTCACCAACAGCTGCGCCGACGCGGCAAGCCACCTGAGAAAAGCCCTCGCGAGTGGAGAGGTATCGGCCGGGCGGTCGAGCTGGGAGCTTATAGACTGGCTCGACATCGCCTACGTTCTGCATCGCTTGGCCGAAGCGCGCCGCGACGAGCGTCTCGCCGATTGGAGTCGATTTCTCAAGCGGGACTTTCGACCGTCGCGACCGCTGTACTTCCCGGGGTCGGATCTTGAGGTGACGATCGCGGAGATTCTATCGATCCAAAGCGATCATTACGTGGGCGTTCCTCGCGGTATACCCGATCTGATGGAGGGGAGCGCGGCTCATCTTCTTTCGCGCCGCCTCCCGCTCCTCGACGGCGGCAGATACCGCCCGGGCCGACTGGTATTACCGATCGAAACACTCCGCCTCATCGTCTCCGGCCAAATCAACGGGAGATGGAGCGGAGTCCATTGGGACCTGGTCGCCGGGAGCTGGCCGCGTCATCTAGCAGAGCGCATCGTTGACGCGACAACTCCCCCGTATAAACTCGTCGCCCCCTCTACGAGGAGCGAACCGTGGAATCCGGTCCGGTTGCAATTGGCTTAAGCCCGGCCTCGATCGATTCTCTCCGTCCTTCGAGGAACGGCGGCAGCGACAGACGCTCACCGAGATGCTCAAGCTCCTCGTCGCCCGTAAAACCAGGTCCATCGGTTGCTAGCTCAAAAAGTATTCCGGCACTGATACGGAAGTAGACCGATTGAAAGTAATAGCGGTCAACTTCACCGGAGTTTGGGACGCCGTACGCCGATAGACGCTCGATCCACTTCTGCTGCTCGTCGTTATCGGCGAGGCGAAACGCGACGTGATGAACACCGCCTCGTCCAAGGGCGATACGATCCTGCTCGGGCGCTTCGCGAATAAACAGGTACTTCCCCGGTCCGCCGCCGTCCATCGCATAGCGATGATATCCGGACTCGATCTCCGTCCCCTCCATATTCATCAAGGTCTCGAGGACCGGTTGGATCTGAGCCAGTTCGGGAACGGTGAGCTCTACTCCGTAAAAACCGCGGATCGCATGCTCCGGGAGAATGCCCTCGACGGTCCATTCCTCGCCGTGGAATGGTGTCTCGTCGTCGACGACAAGCGCGAGTCGCTGTCCCTCCGGATCCTCAAACGTAAAATGGGAGGAAGCCCCGAGAGACGCTATCTCCGTCACGTTCTCGGCGGCCGCGGAAAGTCGCTCGTGCCAGAACGCAAGCGCCTCGGCGTTACGCACCCGAAAGAAGGTTCGAGATATGCTGTCGGCTCCCGGACGATTCTGAACCGTACGTGGCCAGTCAAAAAACGTGATGTCCGTTCCCGGACTCCCGAGCCGATCGGCGTAGAACAGATGGTAGGCCGTGAGGTCATCCTGATTAACCGTCTTCTTGACGAGCCTCAGTCCAAGTACGCGCGTATAAAACTCTACGTTTTCGCGGGGCTCACCGGTAATTGCGGTTACGTGGTGTATTCCATGTACAGTCATAAGTACGTCTCCTTAATGGTTCAATATTGAACAATATCGGAAATATACCGCGCCGGCGTCAAGCGATCCGTCGAGTCAGGAGCGATCGATTTCGACGATCATCCCACAACCGCCGTACCCCTGAACGTTGCACTTTGCGCGCACAAGAACGGAGCTTACGGCGTCCGGGATTAGAATACCGCGCTGCGAGCGCGTGAACGGTTTTTCGTCGACGTGAGGATGTACAAGTACGCGGGTACCGTAGACTTCGCCGGTTTCCGGATCGACGACTTGCCACTCATCGGCGTAGTCGTCCCAGCCGCTGTCGTCGTGGATGACAGTTACGGCAAATGTCCAGCTTCCATTCGACTCGCTATACTCCACGTCAACAACTTGCGCCCAATCGAGATTGGTTTGGCAATCCGCCGGGTGTCCCGCTACTCGTTCTTGCGCACCAAGTAGGAGCGATCCGGACCACAGGCTTATCAAGAAAACGGCGATCTTTATCAGCATGTATCCAAGGATACTACGTCAGGCCGATTTACTTCAGGTCTCGGCGATAGAAAATCGGCTTGTCCTTGATTAATCGTTGATATTCTCTAAAATAGGAAATCTATGCTGGATCGAGAGTTGAGGCATATCGTCGAACGTTCGCCGTACCTTGTGCTTGTCGTTTCTACCGACAATCGCGTTGAGTTTGCCAACAACTACGCCGTCGACGTTCTCGGCATCGACTTGTGTTCCAACAAAGAAAAACCCTTTGACGCGATGTTCAGGGACCCCGATATCGGACATCAGATCATTATGGGAATCCGACCGGCGTGGACGGGGCGAGTCACCGATTTCGCCATTGATTTTAACCCGCTCCAGAATGCAAACAAGATCGAACTCCGTGCCGAACCGTTTTATTCTGATGATTCGGACGAGATCGTCAGCCTGATCATCACCGGTCGACAGCTCGAGCTCACCGAGGACTTGGGTCGCAAACTCAACACCTTTGAGTATCAGGATCCCACCACAGGTCTGCTCAACCGCCGTTCGTTAACGATCATCGCGGAACGGGAGATCCTGCGCGCGCAGCGCTTTGCACCGAGCGGTTCACCCAAGCCGATGGCCGCCCTGTTTGTTATGCTTCACGATTTTAAACAGATCAACCAGATCCACGGTCACAAGGTCGGCGATCTTTTGCTCGAGAACACCGGTTTGCGCGTACGCGAGACGGTGCGAAAGAGTGACTACGTATTTCGTTGGGAGGGGACCAACCTCGTCGTTCTCCTTCCCGAGCTCGCCAGCAGCCTCGATGCCGCGGTTGTAGCTGAGAAAATCGTCGGTGCGATAACCGTGCCCTATCGCTATCGAAACACCGAGTTGGCGCCCAGTTGTCACATCGGCGTCTCGGTATTTCCGGAGGACGCGCAGACGGCCGACGAACTGTTGAACCGGGCAAACTCCGCGGTTATCGAAGCGGAACGTCATCACCTCGACTACCTTCTTTTTGACGAAAAGCTTCATGAACGGGCAACGAACCGGATCGCTCTCAAGTCGAGTTTACAGATGGCGTTCCATCGCAACGAGTTTGAGCTCTATTATCAGCCAATTGTACACCCGGATGGCCGCATCGCCGGTGCCGAGGCGTTGATGCGATGGAACCATCCGGAACGTGGTCTTATCGGCCCGGGCGATTTTATCGGTCTCGCAGAGGGCAGCCGGCTTATTGAGGCGATCGACAAAGTCGCCCTATACAACGCCATTCAGCAGCTCGTCGATTGGACCGACTACGACGAGATTTTTATCACACTCAACGTCAGCGCCGCGGACCTAAAAGATTCCTATTTGCCCTCCGTCGTCCAGCAGGCGATGATTGACCTTGGACTACCGGATGATCACCGCCGTCGGCTCAAACTCGAGCTCACCGAAAGTCGGTCTCTCGAGCGGCGCGGCGTTTCGGAAGCGTCGATGCGCGAGCTGTCCGAGATCGACGTCGCTGTCTGGATCGATGATTTTGGAACCGGACAATCCTCGTTGAGCTACCTCAAACACCTTCCAATCACCACGGTAAAGATCGACAAGGATTTTGTGATCGACCTGGGGACCAATGCCAACGATCAACTCTATCTGAGCGGCATCGTCTCTACGGTACGGTCTCGCGATAAAGATGTCGTCGTCGAGGGCGTTTCAAACGCCGCCCAGGCCAAATTGGTCGAAGGCATGGAGATAAAGTACCTGCAGGGCTTTTACTTTGGCCGGCCGATACCGGCCGTCGAATTTACGCAACTCCTCGCCGCCGGGGAATCGCTTCCCCCTAAAACGAAATCGTAACTGTCCCGCTGATCGTCGAGAGATTTCGCGTATCAATTGAAATCCAACCGCCGTCGACGGGAGCAAAGACAACACCAAAACCGAGGTAGTTCTCGTCGCGGGCACCATCGGTGTAGCCGGGATTTGTAAATTCGATTTGCGCCGCGGTCCGAAACGCCACCGCAGATTCGATCGTGTTCCAGAACGGATACCACATCGCCCGGGCGTTGATGAGGTCGGTACCCGCGTACAGACTGTATCGGGTGTGCGCCCACTCGGGGACCAGCACGTCGGCCGTGACAAATACGCCGCCGGTACCTTCGTCGACGTTGTAGTCGACAACTTCATTGCCACCCCAGGCTCCGATCGCCACCGTCGTGTTTGTCACCCAACCGACCCGACGGATCAGGCCGAGAAGAAACCGCCCGTGAATCTGTCCTTCAACCGATCCGTCGCTTTGCTCCGAGATTCCCGTTGCGCCGGCGTTAATATGGATAAGTCGGGCGATACCAAGGTCGATACTCCCGTCAAAGGCTGTATCGCCGCGCTCACCGCGCAACGTACCGGTGATCCCGATCCCGGCCGGCGCGTATCCTGTGGGTACGCCCAACTCGACCGGCGGCAACGACTGCGACAGGAAATCGGCGTATCTAGCGGCACGGAGGCGTCGATCGGCCTCGCGGACCTGCTGTTGGAGTTCCTCAAGCCGAATCTCCTCGAGCCGCCGTTCGGCCGCGGCGCGTTCCTCCTCGAGACGTTGTCGCTCGCGTCTCTGCTCGGCCTCGGATAACGACTCCATGGTAATTATCCATTCATCGAGTTTGCGATCGTACTCCTCGGCGGTCGCCCGGAAGAGTGCGTAGTACACACCGCTACGCGGATCCTCCCAGATAAGCGGATCAAGACCCGATATGATCGCCTGACTACGGACATCCGACTCGATTACGACCGAAAAGTCCTCGACGCCCTCGTCTGATTCTCTCCGCTCCTCCCGAATCCCGGAACTCACGACGGTCGATACGTTACCGGCAAAATCCACGGCGGCGGCGGCCTCCGCTTCCTGCCTCGTCGAGCCGATTCCGGTGCCGATGTACCCTCCGCCGTCCGGCCCGGGGTAAAGCGGCGCGTAATCCTCGGCGAGGATGTAGCCAACCCATTCCGGAATCTCTATCGGTTCCTCGGGAGACGACACATCGGAATCTGTTTGGGGCTCCTCTTCCCTGTCGCGATCAAATACACCGCGCGCGCTTACGGGAAGGACGATGAAGAACATAACGATAAAAGCAACGGATCCTCGGCTCATGGCGATGCACCTCATCTAGCAGTGTAGCCGCTCAAAAACGAGTTGTCACCGTCGCGCCTGCAAAAACTGGGTGGCGCGCCGATAATCAGCGTATGGAAGACAAAGAGTTTCAGACGCTGTACGACGCTGAGGCGACAAAAGGCGAGAAGGCCGCCTACTTCCTCAGATGGGTTATCGGTATCGTCGTATTTCTCGGCGCCATGGTCATGCTCTTTATCGAGCGCTACATTGGCGCGGTACCCTATTCCTTTGCGTTGCTCGGTGTACTTGTTCTCTACAACCTGATTCTCACAGTTCTGTACCGTCGCGGTCGACTCGACGTTCCGGCGATCAAATACATCTCGGTTACCCTTGATATCACCCTGATTACCTGCAATCAGTACATCACCTCCGTCTTTGCCAGCGAACTCGCCGTGGCGACGTTCGCGACGATCCTCTTATACCCGGTACTTATGCTCTACGCGGCGTTGCGGCACGACCGACGACTGGTGGTCTACGCGACGGTGTATTCGATCGTCACGTTTAATCTCTCGTACTTCCTGCGCTATCCCGGTCTCGATCCGGCTCTCATGGCGCGCGTCGCGTCGGCCGATCCGATGGGACAAGTGTACAAATCGATCTACATCGCCGTATTTGGGTTCTCGCTGCTCCTCGTACCACGCACGATTCGGAACCTCATTCGCCGACACGCGCAACTACTCAACCAACAGATGGAAAACACGATCAAGATAAAACTACACGAGCAACGCGAAGCCCAACTCGTCGAAAGTCTCTACAAGTTTGTTTCGCGAGAGGTAGCGGAGAAGATGCTTCGCGACCCAAATCTCCTCGCGGGACGAACCGTACATATCACCGCGTTATTCGTCGACATTCGCGGTTTTACGCGGTACTGCGCGACTCGCCCCGCTGAACAGATTCTCGGGTTTCTCAACCGCTTCTACGAGGAAGTTGCCGACGCGATAAAACGGCACGGCGGCCTGATCAACAAGTACCTCGGTGACGCCGTGTTCGCGATTTTTGGCGCCCCTGACGATATGGTCGAACCCGAGGTTCGTGCGTTGGACGCGTGTGTCGATGTCCTCAACGGCGTCGACGCCAGCCGGGCGGAGTTCCTCGAATCTTTCGGGATCGATCTGCAGATCGGAATTGGAATAGACTCGGGTAACGCCCTCGTCGGCAACGTCGGATCCGCGGACCGGATCGAATACACGGCGCTCGGCGACGTCGTCAATATGGCGTCACGCTACGAGAAGCTCAACAAACGCTTCGATACGAGAATCCTTTTCTCGGACTCGGTGTGTCACGCCGTCGACGATCGGGAGACGCCGTATCCGGTACGCGATCTCGGGAGTCACGCGATACGCGGCGCGACTGGGGAGAAGGATCTCTTTACCCTCGAAACGATAGGAGAGCAGAGATGAGTGACCGGAACCTAAACATCGCCGACGTAATTGAGTCGTACAAACGGTCGATTGAGGACGGACGTACGCCAATACCCCTCACCAAACTCGTCAACTGTGACAAGCTCGCGCGTACGATTGCGGGTGATATCGGTCTATTCGACACAAAAACGCGTCGGTTTCTCGCGGAACATAAGCGTAATAAAACCCTGGCGAGCTATCTAAAAAAGAAAACGTTGGCGGTGTCCGTTTTTCTCGGCGTCGACGAAGCGCCGATCAAAGACGCATTTACAAAACTGGGACTGTCATATCTCGACGGCGTCGACATGATAAGCGTCGGCGACAGTATTTACGTGTACGCCCAAGAACTACGGCGGGAACCGGACGGCTCGATCAACGCCGCGACCGCGGCGCTGCTCGGGCACGAACTGATTCACTCGATCCAAGCCGACGCCTTTGGCGGTGAAGCCGGTTTTGCAGCCGCCTATGCTGCTGCGGGTCATTACACAAGCAACGAGTTCGAAATTGCGGCGTATCGATTTGGGGGAAAGGCACCGGATGCGATGCTCGAACAGTACAGCATAGCTGCTCCCGTACTGCGCGACGGTGAGTGGTGGCGCCTCGCCTGAGGCGCACACCGTTGTAGCGGAACGTGTTAGAAGTAGCGATCCTCAAGGATCGTTGCTTCGACCGATTCTATTGCGTCGCCCTGATAGGCGCGGGATACCTGGCCCTCGCGGACACTGTGGTGTTGATTGGCCGTGTTCTGGAGCGATACGTCGCCATGGAGCACCTCAAGCGTGTAACCGTCGTAGAGAAACTCGGTTCCGCGTACGGCAGCCGTAGAGATCGGCGTAAACACGCGAAAATCGGTGCCCCTGCCGGAACTTCGACGAACGTCGGCCGCGAGACGCCCGTAGCGCATCCCGATGTAGCTCCGCGTCGTTTCGCTATCCGTTTCCATCGCGGATACCGTGAGTCGCGAGAGCGGCTGAACCGTTACCGTCGAACCCTGAACGTCCAACAGTACCCGCGCACCGATTCCAGTCGATATCTCGGAACCCTCCGGGATACGCGCACCGTCCACAACGTCTACCCAGGTACCGCCCGAGACGGTTCGGTATTGGGCGAGGCCCTCGACCGAGAGAACACGCGCCTCGTCGGCGGCCACACTCGGCGCAACAATCAGCACCAGCGCGGCGCCGGCCAGAATACTCAGCAGTTTGGATTTCATTTTGTCTTGCCTCCTTACAGTTGAACAGTCACTTCAAGGGCAACGCTGCCGTTTGGATCGGTTCCGGGCTCATAGGCACCCACCGAATCGCTGTCCACGGGCAAGAATATACTACCATTTAACTCAAGAATCAGGTCGTAGGCAGGACGAATACCAACTCTTCCGCCGAGCTCAAATCCTAATAGTCTTTCGTCGGCGCCCGCGTCGAGACGATCCGATCCGGTTGCACCATCGGAGAGGCGTCCAATCCCCGCCGCTTCGATCTCGAGGAGAAGTGGATCGATCGGTCGTATCGACCATTTTGTGCCGAGATAGGCGACATTGGTCAGCAGTCCGTCGTATGCGTTCCACGGGGTACGCCCGACCGCCGGGATAAACCCGCGAAACGTTCCTGAACCTCCGCCGATTCCGAGCGCTCGTTCTTCATCGTCTCCGGAAGCGGCCAGATAGATGATCTCTACTCTCGGTCGCAATCGGCCGTTTGGATACCAGCGCCACGATCCGCCAGCCAACCACGAAATCGTATCTCGATCGTTGTTCCCAAAGTCTCCGGTATCGTATCGACCGGCGCCAAGAATCACATAGGAATCGTAGAACTGTGTTGTGGAGAGAGACCCAGTGATACCCACAGTACCGTACAACGCGTCAAAACGATCGGCTTTGCTATCGGAGGAAATCGTTTCCTCGTCGAGCTGGACGGTGAGCTGGCCGTACGGAGACTGGCGCCCAAGCGCTTCCGGGAACGCCAGGAGGGCGTTGGCAAGGTATCGCGCGGCCGCGCGATCGCCGTCCCCGAGGATTTGCTCCTCGAGGTTTTCCGCGTCGTGGGCGGTGTATACCGTGTTGATATCGTCAGCGGCAAGCATCCCGGTGTATCCGAGAGCTACTTCGCCGGCGACGACACCCCGATACAGGGCGATACGGATCCCGTCGAGCGGTCCATCGTAGAGCCGCGCGGTCACATCCGTGACCTCCGAGCGTCCCGCGATGACCGTGCCGCCGCGACCGCCAGCGGGCGGTTGCAAATGGGCGGTTATCGCCGCTTCCGGAACGGCGATCGATTGGGAATCGTCCGTCAGATCCGCCCCGATCGATACGGCGCTCTCCAATTGCGTGGAAAAGAACGTTCTCAGGGAGATGAGCGAAAGGCTCTCGACCTCGTGTTCATCGTCCAGATCCGTGGCTCCGCGACCCGACAGTGAAAGATCCCATTCAAAAAAAGGAGTGGAACGCGCGCCGTCGAGACTCCACCCCGGGTTTGATCTCGTTTCTCGGACACCCGCCTCAGCGGCACGGGCGATAATACGCAAGGCGTCTTCTCCCGCGACGGCGGACCCAGCAGGTGATCGGCGGCGGGCGGGAGGTAGAATACGGGCATCTCGAAAATCGCGCAGGGCATAGCGCGGTAATCCGATGACTCGATATCCCAAACCACGAGGGATCGCCGTAGCGTCGGCGAGAAGCGCTGCTAACTGATCGCTGCGAATCGGTCGGGCATCGTTGTACGTTTCGGCGTCAAACGGCGTTGTCGGCGCCACGCTCATCGTCAGGATGTCGAGGAGGTATTGAACATCTCCGATTGAAACGGCCTCTGAATCATCAACGCGATCGAGAAACTCAGCGGATTGAGCCGCGATTGATCCCGGTGCGACACAAATGAGAGCAAAAGCGAGGGCAAAAACGCCAAAGGTGGTCCGTTTTGTCGTATATTGTCGCACGGTGATGAGTATACCAAAAAGTTCTAGGCGGCGGGGAACTTTTCTCACGCTCGCATTGGTATTTCTGAGTATCGGAGTCCCGTCGTTACTCAATTTGACTCCCCGTTTCTGGGTTGTCGAGCAACGTTTTTTCGATTTGTTGCGCCCGCTCGTCCCGGCACCGATGACCGATGAACGCGTACGGATCGTCGGTATCGACGACCGCGCGATCGACACAATCGGCCAGTGGCCCTGGGGTCGTGACATACTCGCCGACGGAATCATCGACATAGCCGAGTTTGGGGCGGATAGAATACTCCTCGATATCGAGCTCAGCGAACAAAGCGCCTTGCTTGTCGATCGACCCGTGCTCGCTGAGATACTTGCGACCGAATCCGACGTTCTTTCGATCGCCGAACTCAGCACCTTGTTTGTCGATCGCGACGCATACCTCGCGGCCGCAATTTCAACCGTCGATCGTTTGTATCTCCCGATGGTGATCGACGATCGCGATGGTGTCGGCGAACGGGCGCCGCTCGACGCGATCCGCGACGCGGCGGCAGGCAGCGGTTTCTCCAACCTGCTCATCGACCTTGACGGCGTAAGCCGGCGGATTGAACCGCTTCGACGACTCGACTCGGGTGAGGTACGGGTACAACTCGGTCTGTCTCTGCTGGGGGCAAGACCGGCCGAAGCGATCACGCCGGACGACTTTACCGCCGACGGTCGCATTACCACGTCGGAGATCGAGTTTGCGTTTGATGACGCCACCACGCGGACCTTTCCGCTCGATCGGGAAGGCCGACTCCTCGTTCGCTGGCCTCGCCAGTCATTCGAGGAGAGTTATCGATCGGTTTCGTGGGCGAGTCTCCGTGAGTATCGCGCAGCCTATGAGGACCTCGAGTTTAACTTGCGGCTTATGGAGCAGGCCGGGTATATCCCACCTCGACATGAGGCCGTTCTTCAAACCGCGACGCTCGCCGAAGCGACGATTCAGGAGGCGTTCGCGACCGAACGACCGGCGATTTTTTCGGAATATCGCCAGCTCCGCCAGGCGTTTGTTGCGCTGGCGGGTTCGTTTCTCAACGGTAGCGCGGAGGACGAAATCCTTGCCGAGCTCGACAACGCTCTGAGCTCGGGCGACCTGCCGCCAGCCGTAGCGGCGCAACTAGAAGAGGTACGGTCAGACGTGGCGGCGATCTTTACGGCCACGCGTGGCGTCTACGCCGAGGTCCTGCGCTTGCGGACCTACTTGGCCGCGTTTCTCGAAGACTCAATCGCCCTGGTCGGCTATACCGCTACGTCGACAACCGACCTGGGAGTAACGCCCTTCGACGAAAGCTTCCCCAACGTTGGGCTTCACGCCGCGGTGATTTCGATGACGGGCGACGTTGTCGATCTCGACCAGGCCGGGCCGTGGACGGCGTTAATAATCGGAGTTGCGTGGGCCGTTTTACTTGGACTTGCTATCCGGTCTTCATCCGAAGGCATCGTTCTCCCGATCGGACTCATCGGGTCGGTCGCTCCGCTTCTCGCCGGGGCGCTTGTGTTCGCGTTGACGCATCTCTACGTTCCCATGCTTACCCTCACCCTGCCCGGCTTTTTTCTCGCGCTTACGTCGCTCGGTGTTCGTTACCTCCGCTCGATTCGCGATCGCCGTTTTATCCAGACAACGTTTGAGCACTACCTGGCCCCGGAGGTCATCCACGATCTTATCGAAGACCCGAATCTCGTCGGGGTCGGTGGCCGAGAGGACAGGCTGACGGCGCTGTTTACCGACGTGCGCGATTTCTCGCGCCTCGCCGAGATCTTGAGTACGGCGGAACTGGTCGATCTCCTGAACACCTATCTCACCGAGATGTCGGAGGTGATCCTCGACCAACAGGGAACTATCGACAAGTACGAAGGTGACGCGATTATGGCGTTTTTTGGTGCGCCGGTCCGATATGACGATCACGCCGAACACGCCTGCCACGCGGCGATTCGAATGAAAAAAGTTGAGGCGGTGCTCAATGATCGCCTCGTGAAATCGGGCGCATCGCCGAGTCCGCTGATTTCGCGTATCGGCATAAACACGGGCGACATGATCGTCGGTAACCTCGGAACGACGCACCGCATCAACTACACGGTGATGGGTCACGAGGTAAACCTCGCCGCGCGCCTTGAAGGCGTAAACAAGCAGTACGGAACGCTGATCTGCATCAGCGAAAACACCGAACGCGAGCTCGGTGAGGGCTTTCTGGTCAGAAAAATGGACCGTGTACGGGTCAAGGGAATGGATCGGGCGATTCGGCTCTTCGAGCTACTTGGCTATCAAACCGAATCAACGGCGCCGCAGCGGGAGGCGCTTGAGCTATTTGACGCCGCGCTGGACGATTTTGAACACCGCCGTTGGAAAACGGCCGGCGACAGATTTGAGACGGTGTTGCGAATCTATCCGGACGACGGTCCGGCAAAGCTCTTTCTCGACCGCTGCAAACGCTTTGAGACAGACGCTCCGCGTGAGAGCTGGGACGGCGTCATGACGCTTTCCCAGAAGTAGGAAAGATCTCGTAGCGGTCGAGGCGACAGGGAATCCCACCGTTGTACATCGGACGGCGCTCGGCTGAGCGCAGGCCTATCCGTGGCGCCGACTTGCCCGTCGGAGTGAGAAACCACGCGTTCCACCCCGAAAAGTCTCGTTTAAGTGATTGGGTGACCTCCGCGTAAAGCGATTCGAGCCCCGCCGAGGCGAGGCGTTCTCCGTACGGCGGGTTTGTCACAATCGTCCCCCTCCGCTCTGAGAGGAACCCGCGCTCCCTTAACTCGTTTGGAAGCTCGCGAAAATCTGCCCGGATAAACACAATGTCCTGTTCGATGCCCGCTCGCCGGGCGTTGCGCTTGGCGATCTCGATCATCTTGGGGTCGCCTTCGGCATAGACGATCGGAATCGGGTCCGCCGGCGCACCTTCGGCTCCGCGCTTCTCCTCAACGGCGTCGTCGTGAAACCACCGCCAGCGCTCCCAACCGTAGCGACGCAAACCGAGCGCACCGGGCGAAATTCGCCGGTACAGGAGCGCCGCCTCGATAGCGATCGTTCCCGAACCCCCGAACGGATCGAGAATAAGGCCCGTTTTGAGATCGCTTCCACCCGCGGCGAGGAGCATCGCCGCGGCGACCGTCTCGCGCAAGGGAGCCTCGCCCGCTTCGCCGCGATAGCCGCGTTCGTGCAGCGGACGCAAGGAGGCGTCCAACGAGACACTAAGTTCGGGCCGCGATCCGGGTCCACCGACGTGAACGACAATCCGAATATCGGGATTACGTCGATCGATCGACGAGCGCCGCTGTAGTTTTAGTCGTTGGCGATCGACGATCGCATCCTTTGTGCGCATGGCTATGTATCGAGCGTCGCCGATCGATCGATTAGTCGTCGAAGCGGCGACGGCAAAGGTCGCCTCGGTCGGGATAAGTCGTTCCCACTCGACGCGGGAAACTCGCCTATAAATGGCGTCTGGATCGCGGACGGTGCCGCGATCCAGAATAAGGAGAACGCGCGACGCCGTCCGTAATTCTCTCGTGGCCCGAACGAGAAGACGTGGTGATCCGCGAAAACCGACAAAACCGGACCCCGACTCGTCAACAACCGCATCCATCGAGGAGATTTCACCGGCGAGTATTTCCTCGACACCGCCGGCACAGGTCGCAACGCAGCGTTTATACGAGACCCGAGGGGTCATTTATCGTCGTCTCGAGGTTTGCGCGCGTTACGCCGCGCCACGGCCTTGATCACAGTTGCAAAGATAATCCCGATTCCAACAAAGATGAGTAATCCCGACATACGTGCCGAGTGTATCATGGATCAGGCCTATTCCGTACGGATCGGAATTGCCCAGGGCCACCGTTCGAGCGCTTGGGCGACGAGCGAGGAGCGAACCACAACGGCGGCAAGACGGTAACGCCGCTCGTCGATTAGTCTCAGCGCCGCCTGAACACCCTCGCCGTGAAGAAGCTCCAGCGGACCGATCTCGTCGACGACGACAAGCGGTGCTTCCTGCGACAACTCGCGATCGAAAACGCCGTTTATCCACGCGATCACCTCGTCGTCAAACTCCCAGGCGCGTCGCGGTTCATCGTTCCCAAAGGCCCAGCGTCCGCGATACGCACGAATTCGGGTAGCGAGACGCCGGGTCGTGTTTGTGCGTAAATCGGTCTGATCGATCGCGACTTTGTGGCGACCATCAAACACGGCGGGCGCAACAACTCCGGCCGCGGCGATCCCGACCGACGCGGCCGCCGCGATCAGCTCGGTGCACCAGGTGGTTTTCCCGGTCCCGCGCAGGCCGGTCACGAGAACAGTTGCGCCGCCTGGCGACCGATACAAGTCGCCAAGGAATCCGGTGTTCTGCTGAATCGATTCGGGCGTCACAAAACGTGGGCGCAGCGAAACGAGTACTTCTTCTCCGGCGACGACACTTCGCGAGGAGCGCAGACCAAACGCGGCGGCGATCTCGGCAGGTTCCAGGGCATCGCGCGGTTCCCCTGCGGCAAGCACCCGACCGTCGCGTAGCAACGTTACGTGATTCCCAAACCTCAACGCGTCGTTGGGATCGTGTGACGATAGCAAAAAGGCGGTCCCGCCGGTCGCGAGTTGGGCGATGATCTCCAGGATACGCTCGCGGTTGGCGGGGTCGAGATGTGCCCCGGGTTCGTCGAGGAGCAACACCGGCGCTCGTTGGCAGAGACCGCGGGCGATGCGAACGAGTTGCTGCTCGCCGCCGCTCATTTGAGAGACCGGTCGATTGGCGTAGTGGAGCAAACCGACGCTACCGAGCGATTCCTCGGCAATCCCAGTGTCCTCCGGACCGGGCGTTGAGAACGGGCCCACGTGCGGGGTGCGCCCGAGAAGTACACTTTCGAGCGCCGAGAAAGAAAACCCAGGATCGATCGTCTGACCGACAAATCCGATCGTTTGCGCGCGTCGCCGTGGCGAGAGGTCCAGAACCTCTTCGCCGTCGAGCGTAATCGTCCCACTCGAGGGAACGCGAATGCCCGCGATACAGGAAAGGAGTGTCGATTTCCCGCTCCCGTTCTTCCCGAGAATAAAACCGATCTCACCCGAGCGAATCGCGATCGATACATCGGTGATCGCCCGCGTTCCATCCTCGTAGGCAAACGAGACGTTGTTAACCGCGAGTTGCATCGATCACCAACTCTCCCCACGTCGTCGGACGATCGTCATAAATACCGGAACACCGACGATACCGGTAAGTACCCCAATCGGGATTTCGGCGGCCACCAGCGCGCGGGCGATCGTGTCCAAGGCGAGCAAAAATCCGGCGCCAAGAGAGATTGAGATCGGAATCAGCCGGCGATGATCGCTGCCAACCAATGCGCGACCCACGTGGGGCGTCACGAGCCCAACCCAGCCGATGACGCCGCCGATCGAAACCGCGGCAGCCGTCAGAATCGACGCGACAAAAAGAACCAGGAGCCGCGCTTGCCGGGGTCGTACCCCGAGCGCAACGATCTCAGCCTCATCGAGCGAGATAACGTTGATCCGCCATCTCGTCGCCATCGTCACTGCGAGGGCGAGCATCGTTACCACAATCAGATAGAAATTTGCCTGCCAGCCGACCGTCGACAACGATCCGAGCAGCCAAAAGGTGATGCGCGGCAACGTGTCCAGGGGATCTGCTACGTAGGTGATCAGTGCCGTCAACGCTCCAAAAAAGGCAGCGACAAGGATTCCCATAAGCGTCAACATCAACCGCGAGCGTTCCAGGTACCGTCGTGCGCCGATAATAGTCAGCGCCACCGCCAGAAGACCAAAGAGCAACGAACTTCCGCGAACCGCCCAAACCCCGAGGCCAAGCAACAAGGCGAGGGCGGCGCCAAATCCCGCGCCGGACGTCACGCCGAGTATATTGGCGTCGACGAGTGGATTCCGAAATAAGGCTTGGAGAATAACCCCCGTTAGTCCAAGGCTCGCCCCAATCACTAAGGCGGCGACGATCCGCGGGGCGCGGACACCGAGCAAGAGAGAGCGCGCACGGTCGTCAAACGGGATCATCGGATAGCGCCCCACGACAACGGCGATCGCCACAAGTACGAGCGGAGCCAGATAAACGAGGACGATCCGGGCGCGTTTCCCGATGTGCTTAGTCGAGCGCGGAACAGAAGTAGTCGAGATCTTCCACCTCGTATTGATAGTATCGACGGTAGTAGTCGGCAACGATCTGACGGCAGCGCGCCCCGTCCGATTCCTCCGCCAGAAGTTCCGCGAGCCAATAGATACCGAGGAGCGAATCCGGCGTCGGCGTGTCCCACGGGGCGACGAGCTTGGGCATTTGATACACCGCGCCGCGCGTCACTGCCGGTAAGGTCGACCATCCGGGGGCTTGCGCTAACTCTGCCGGCGTAAAGCGTCCATAGGCAGGAACAAGAACGATGTCCGGGTTCCAGAGGGCGACCTGCTCGGGCCCCACCTCGGTCCAAAATCCACGCAGCGCTTCAGCAACGTTTGTCCCACCGGCAAACAAGATCATGTCGTTCTGATACATCGCTTGTCCGGCAACCTGGAGCGGGTCTGGTCCGGTAAACAATACGCGTCGGGAGGATTCGTTTTGTCCGTTGAGCTCTCCAAGAAGTGCCTGATACTCGTCGATCCACGTCGCGATACGGGTTGAGGCGTCGGTGCCGAAAATCGCTCCTACGAGATTCATCGCGTCGATCAATCCCTCGGTCGACTCCGCCTTAAACAGCACGACCGGTATTCCCGCGCGTTCGACGACGTCCACCCAGGAGCTGCGGGCACTGGTTACGACAAGATCAGCCTCAAGTCGTATCGCTTCCTCAACGTTGAAGCTCCGCTGCGAGAATACTCCGTCCCGCATAATACCGGGAAAGCGATTATCGATCGCTTGCATCGCGGCGCGTCCGCGCGGATCTCTCGCGCCGAGGTAACCGGCCGCCACGAGACGATCGGCGACGCCGGCAACGTAGAGAAACGACGTCGTCGGGCCGTGGGCGCTAATGACCCTTTGGGGATCGATCGGAATGGATACGATCCGCCCGGTCTGGTCCTCGATGCGCTGCCGGTCGCGGGGAGTTTCCGCGACGGCGCTCGCGTCGACCGACAAGGCGGCGGTAAAGCAAAGCAAAATAAAAACGGTCAGAGGATTTCGGGGCATGGCAAACGATACCGTCGCGTCGTAAGCTCGGTCAATAAGCGCGCGTTGCCGCCCGGAAGCAAGGCGGGTAGACTCAAAACGTGGTGTTGCGGGCTTCGGTGAAAAAACGTGAACGCAGAGATCGGGCCTACTTTACCGTCGGTTGGTCCCCGCTCTATCCGGTATCGCGCTACGAGATTATCGCCTCGGTCCCGTCTATGCCCGGGATCTGGGAGATTTACTGGCTCGAAAAGTCTCGGAAACCGCGTATTCTTAAGCTCGGTGCCGCGTGGCACGGCGGCTTGCGGCATTCGATTCGTGAGCAAACCGACCCGACTCTGCCGGCGGGGATGCCGCTACGCGCGTACCTTGAATCCGGGGACTGCTACTATCGGTTTACCATCGTTGAGTCTCGCCTGGACCTCGCCGATCTGTATTCGGTCGTGCTCTCTCGACGCCCGGTGCAACAAGCGGCGGCAAAACCGACCGGTCGTTACCGCGAGGTTCGGTTCTCCGAACCGGACGAGGTCGTCGTGTACCGTCGACGCCTACCCCACGAGAAGGCCGATCCACCCGAGTTGTTCGGCAATACCGTTCCAAACATGTTTGACGTCGTCCGCGAGCTTATCAGACTCGGTCACATCGCTCCGCCGGAAACGCCCACCGAGCGACGGATTACCGACAACCGGGACGACAAGTCGACATAACTGCGTCGCGGTGAACGCTCGGCGTAGCGTTGCAATCGCTCGAGAGCGACGATACTCTACAGTATGAAGATAGGATGCCCCAAAGAAATAAAACGTCACGAGTACCGCGCCGGTCTCACGCCGAGCTGCGTCCTCGCCTATACATCTGCCGGTCATGAGGTTTTTATTCAAAACGAAGCCGGTGTCGACGCGGGTTATGACGACGAAGAGTATCAGCGGATGGGAGCCACCCTCTATAAGGACGCCGCCGACATATTCGCCACGAGCGATATGATCGTAAAGGTCAAGGAACCGCAGCCGGAGGAATACGACCTCATGCGTCCGGGGCAGATCATGTACACCTACCTGCATCTGGCGGCAAATGAGGTCCTGACAAAGGCGATGCTCGATCGTCGCGTTCGCGGCGTGGCTTACGAAACGGTCGAACCGGATCGGCACACGCTCCCGCTATTGCGACCGATGAGCGAGATTGCGGGACGGATGAGTATCCAGGAAGGAGCGCGATTTCTCGAACGCCCGCAAGGCGGTCGGGGAGTACTTCTCGGCGGAGTACCAAGTGTCGAGAAGGGCAAGGTCAGTATCATAGGCGGTGGAGTCGTCGGTACAAACGCGGCCAAGATGGCTGTCGGTCTCGGTGCGCAAGTGACGATTCTCGACATCGACATCGACCGTCTCGAGTACCTCGACGACATTTTTAACGGCGGAGTCACCACTCTGTATCCGAGCGCCGCCCACATGGATATGGTTCTGCGCGAAAGTGATCTTATCGTCGGCGCTGTTCTCGTACACGGGGCCAAAGCTCCCCATCTGATTTCGCGCGCAGACCTCAAACTGATGAAACGCGGCTCGGTCATCGTGGATGTCGCAGTCGACCAGGGCGGGTGCATCGAAACGACGCGCCCGACGACCCATGACGATCCTGTCTACGTCGTCGACGGCGTGGTTCACTACTGCGTTGCCAACATGCCGGGTGGCGTCTCCCGTACGGCGACCCAGGCGCTCACGACCGCGACGCTTCCCTACGGTTTGACGATAGCCAACAAAGGCCTAGAAAACGCAGCACGTGACAGCCACGCGATCGCGCGGGGCGTCAACACCTTTGACGGAGCGCTTACCTATCAAGCAGTTGCGGACGCATTTGCGATGCCCTACACCTCGATTCCCGAGCTCATCGAGGGGGCGAAGGTTTAAATCGCATCTGGTACGATAACGCTATGTCCACTCGTTCATCGGGACTTCAATTTCGCGAAACGCGCGCCACGATCGATCTCGACGCGCTTCGCCACAACATCGGTGAAATTAAACGTCGTTTTCCGAGTCAGGGACTTGCCCCCGCGGTTAAAGCCGATGCGTACGGCCACGGTGCCGCGGCGATCGCAACCGAGTGCGCCGATACGGGCGTCGAGATGATGTCGGTCGCCAACCTCGAGGAGTTTCTCAATCTCCGCGATCACGGCGTCGAAATCCCGATTCTCGTCCTGGAGGACCTCTTTCCGGCGGAGATCGACGTCGCGATTCGCGCCGGCGCGCGGCTCAACGTTGGGTCACCCGACTACGCGCGAGAAATCTCGGACCACGCTCGTCGGCTCGGAGTATCGGCGGCAGTTCACCTTAACATCGACACTGGCATGGGGCGCATGGGCTTTCTGAGCGAGAACCTTGAGCGCGACCTCGCCGAGATTACGGCTCTCCCGGCGATTGAGATCGACGGTATCTACTCCCACCTCAGTTCGAGCGACGAGGGAGACGTTGATTTTACGAGTGTGCAAGTCTCCCGGTTTCGCGAGGCGCTTGAGGTATCCTCCCGACTCGGTATAGATCCACCGTATCGTCATATCGCCAACAGCGGCGCCATCCTCGAGTTGGGCGCCGAGTCGATTCCCTTTAATCTCCTGCGCCCCGGGATAGCCGTCTACGGAATATACCCGTCCGAGGTTGTACGCCACGATCTTCCGCTTCGTCCGGTTCTCTCGCTCACGAGCCGTCTGATAAAAGTGACCCGATACGATCGACGCTGGAGTATCGGCTACGGCAAAACCTATTGGACCTCACCCGGCCAGGTAATCGGCGTGATTCCGATCGGCTACGGCGACGGGTACCCGCGGGCGCTTTCCAACAACAGCCGCGTGTTGGTCGGGGGACAGTACGCCCCCGTGGTTGGACGTGTGTCGATGGATATGATAACGGTTGACCTGACCGATATCTCACCGCGACCACAAATCGGCGATCCGGTCGTCATAATCGGTGCGCAACGAGACGCTCGCGGTACGGAACGGCGCATCGACGCCCAGCACATCGCCAACGAATGCCAAACGATTCCCTACGAAATTACCTGCAATTTGAGTACGCGCGTTCCGCGTTTGTACTATCGCGCCGGTGAACTCGTCGCCAGCCAGACGTTTCGGGAAGGATACCGACTCCACGCCCCGGTCGATCGGATTTCCGATCCGGTTGTAGGCTAAGCGTTATGCCCCGAATTCCGCGCAACGCGTGGGTGCGTATCGACCAAAAAAAACCGAGCTATCCGGTGTCCCGACAGTTTGCCGAGTACCTCAACCACTACGAGCGTTCGGCTCCGTTTACGATGGTCTACGAGGATTTAAAGGACTATCAGGACGCATTTCCCCTTCAGGACAACGCCGGAAACGACACCCACTGGGACTGGGTTATCTATCCTCAGCGGGAGTGGGAATCGCTCTCACACGAGCTAACGAGAATATACGCCTATCTAAAAACGCCCGACGATCCCGGTTTTACGGACCATCTCTACGTCAGTCGCGTCGAGTACTGCAACTTTGGTAACTCCAAGCCGTTTCGGGTTCGCGTTGTTAACCGGTACAACGACAACCACGACTACTACTACGTAAAACGCGCCGACGCGTCGCGGGTGTACGGGCTCGAACTCGAACACATTCTCGCCCCTAATAGAATCGACTTCCTGGTCAGGGGCGACACCCTGATCGAGGAGCACATCAGCGGTATCCCGGGCGACGTGTACCTCTCTTCCCACGACCTAAAAGAAGAAAGTTCACGCGTCCGAATAGCCAAGGAGTTTGTGAAGTTTTCCGAGCGCTGTTTTGCAAAACTGCTCGGTGACATGCGCAGCTACAACTACGTCGTTGTTATTACCCGCGATTTCGACATGGATCAGATCAGGGTACGGGCGATCGACTTTGATCAACAGAGCTATGAAGGCAACATCAGAGTCTATCTCCCCCATTTTTACGAGGAGAATCAGACGATGGTAGAGCTCGTATGGGACATGCTCGATCCGGGGACGATACGCCAGTACCAAAAAGAGGAACGGGCGTTGATGGCTCGTCGAATGCGTGCCTCCTGGGAGCGAATCGACGATCTGCTGTACTGCATGGAACAAGATAGAATCTCAACCGACGAACGCGTCCAGGCACTCGCCACGGGTCTCGAGCGATTTCACGACGACACCGATTTTCAAAAAATGGAGAACATGGGGCAGCTCACCCGGCATCATCTCACCACGATCCTCGTCTCCGACTCGCTCGGGGCAATACCCCACGCATAAACGACCAAGACTCGATATAATTAAGAAGGTATGCGGTACTTCTTCCTCAAGATGGGCTCGGGAAACTCATTTGCCGCTTCTCTTATCCGCGGTGTCCTCGACGGCACCCCGTCGGTTGTCGGTTTTTTAAAGGGCCGGTCTCTCGAAGAACTCGCCGCGTATCACGCCTCGCCCGAGGGACGCTCACCCGGTCAAATCTACGCGTTGTACAGGTGGGCAATCGGCGATACGCCGGGTCACGTTGTCACCGCTGCCGATGGGCGTCTATGGATTCTCACTGCCACCGGGGCGGTCAATGAGATCAACCGAGACCGCTTCTCCGCCCTTGTCGGCGAACCTCCCCACGACGACGACCGCGTTCTCGGCGTGACGGTCTCAATCGCCGTCGAGGAGCGACTTGCCGAGGTTCCTACCGCGCTCGCGCAGATCAACGCCAATCGGCGCCTCTCGTCAAGTAGCTTCAAGGAAATCAAAGATGAATATGGTGCGTGCGCGGCGATAGATCACGTCCTTTTTCGGGCCGGTATTATCCAGGAGTATCCGACGGTCGTCGAAAACGGGAAGGATCTCGAGCACCTTATGCTATGCCTGAGCAGAAATGAGCAAATCGAACTTATCGCCCGGGCGATCGGCTCGCTCGGTCTTCATGTGTCGGCGCCGACCGGCGGATTTGTGAAGAACATCGATCTATTTATAAAAAACGATCACGTTTTTCCCGTAAAGCTGGGATCTTTCGTCGTCCCCGGACGCACCAAGTTCCGCCCCGGGACGGTAGGGCTCGAAATCAGAACGTCGCCCTCGCGCGTTGCGGACGAGATATCACCGGCGGTCGAGTTTACCGTTGCGCCCGGCGTCGTTGTGCCGGATCACCCGGATCCGCGCCTCCTCGATATACGTTGGCTCGTCGGCCTCCTCACAAATGCACCAGAAGCAGTAGCCTGGCTTGAGCGAACGCTTCGGTGGCTGCCCTATGCCGGCACGGTACTTAGAAAGGTGGCCTCCGGAACGTTGGAAACACCCGGGCACCCTGACTCCTGACAAACGCCCAATCGATCCGAAGCTTGAGTGCCAGGCACGCCCGCCCACAGTAGACTCGGTCGCCGGAGGTGCAGATTCCCGTCCCGTCTCCGAGGTTGAGGATCAGAAGCGGATTCCGCGGCGGCGTGTACTCGCGCAGCCGCCCGCCGGTCAACGTCGCGCCGAGGTTGTGGTACAGCACGGGACCTTGTCGCACGGCGTGGACACCGGCCCGGATAAGATCGAGTTCCTCGACAAAAGCACAATCCCCCGCCGCAAAAATCGGAGCACCGCCCGCGCGAAGCGTTCGCTCGACCACGAGAGCACCATCCGGTCGTGTCGTGAGCTCCGTCGGAGAAAAGAGCGGCGGGACGCTCAGACCGGTCGCAAGGACAACTCCGTTTGTCTGGAGGGAAGCGTCGTTCTCCAAATGGACTCGATCGGTCGTGATACCCGTAACCGTACAATCGTCGAGGATTCTAATTCCGCGTTGGGAAAAGTTCTCGCGCACAACGTTGTCGACGCGCCGCGGCAGTTGCGCGGCCAGCCGATTCCCGCGGACGAGAAGCGTGACCGCGACGCCCTGCGCCGCCAAGGCCCCCGCCATTTCCACCCCCGACGCCCCTGCCCCGACGACAAGCACAGAGCCGAGCGCTCGCAGTGGTGACGCGAGAAGTCCGGAGATCGGTTTTACCGGTACGACTGGGATCGTCGCTTCATCGACTGGGAATGGAGCCTCTACGATACTCCCCAGTGCAAAACTCGCGACGTCAAATTCGACCTGTTCTCTCGATGTCACGATCCGCCGCTTAAGGAGGTCGATCTCTTTGGCGACGCCCACGTGCACCGTTCCGCCCATACGAGTGATTAAAGCAGCGGTGGGAATCGAGATCGAGCGTCGACCAACGTGACCGCCGAGAAACGCCGGCGCCATCCCGGAGTAATACAGTTCCGCGGCCGGTTCGATCACCGAAACGGAAACTCCAAGGCGTGTAAACATCGGAATGCGCCGAATCGTGTAGAAATGGGCGTGACCGGCGCCGACAAGCACTAAACGCCGTTTCATCAGGATCGGACCGTACCACGGATATGCGCGGCGTGAGAACAGACGACGGGCTTGACAAATCGGTCATCCGACCGGCAAATATCTGTCATGAACTCCGACATCATCGAACATGAACTTCGTCCATCAGAGATTCGATACGAAAGCGGCGGCCCGATCGAGGAGATCTTTAACAGCATCACCCACGCTATCGGGGCCGGATTAAGCATCGCTGGGCTGACAGCCCTGATCATGCTCACCAACGAGAATCCCTCGCCGTGGAAATACGCCTCGTTTATCACCTACGGTGTCTCGCAACTCTTGCTGTATCTGTCCTCGTCGCTGATGCACAGCTTTGCGGCACTTCCGCGAATACGATACTACCTGCGCATCGTCGATCAGGCGTTTATCTATCTGCTTATCGCCGGTACCTATACACCGGTGACCCTGATAATCCTGCGCGGTCCGTGGGGATGGACGATTTTTGGAATCGTCTGGGGTGTCGCGTTAGTCGGAATCCTTCTCAAAACGATCGTCTTTCGTACGCCGCACATCGCCACGGACCTCCTCTATATCCCGATGGGATGGATCATCGTGATCGCCGTTGGCCCGATGTTACGCCTAAGCCCGCCGGGCTTTCTCCTCTGGGGATTGATCGGGGGTCTGTGCTACACGGTGGGAGTTGTCTTCTACGCGTCCAAACGTCTCCCGTTTGCGCATACGATCTGGCACCTGTTTGTCATCGGTGGAAGCGTTTCGTTCTTTATGGGTTTCTCCCTGTATCTCGCCTGAGTTTCTCTGGACAAATGAGGAGCAAAAGTCTTACAATTTCTCTATTATCAGTGAAGCAGTAGCAAAAACGAAACAACCACCATTATTAACCGATCTTGACATCTGGATCGGCGGTTTTATGGGTCCGTCCTATCATGTTTACCTCCAAAACGAAGAAATTGTTTATGAAGTGTACGAGCGGGCTTATCAACTCCACAAAGCCGAACAGTTTACGGTGACGCCGGAAGCGTGGCGCCGTTTCTACAACGATCTTGAAATCTGCGGTTTTTGGAAGTGGCGAAAGGTGTACTCGAAAGACGAGCAAGTCGAAGGAACGACGTGGTACGTCGGCGTAACGACGCCGATCCGTCACCTCGTCGTTCGCGGTCTTAACATCTACCCGCCCGGATTTGTTGAGTTCCTTCAGGCGCTCCGAAGTCTGCTCCAGGGTCGGCCATTTGCCTGAGGCCTAGACACCTCGCGTCGCCGTCAACAGTACGACGTAGCCGAGATATATCGCGATAAACAGCAATCCTCCGACACGCGGAATGCGTGAGCGTGTCAGAAGAAACAGGTACAGTAGCAACGAGATCCCGATCATTACGAGGAAGTCGACGGAGAAGTCGGTTGCGCCGACCACTATCGGACGGATAGCGGAGGTTGCGCCCAGTACCATCAGTGAATTGAAGATATTACTCCCGATAATATTGCCCACCGAGATATCCATCTCACGTCGGACGATGGACGCGATCGTCGTAAAGAGCTCGGGCAGGCTCGTACCAAAAGCGACGATAGCGATTCCGACAAATCGTTCACTCGCGCCAAATAGGTTTGTAGCCAACCAACTTGCGCCCCGGACCATGGCCTCCGCACCAATCGCCAAAAGACCGACTCCGACGACAACGAGGACTACGTCGAGCCACACCGGCCGCCGGCCGTCTTCGGAATCAGGAGTCGCGCCGACAACCGCGCTCGCCGCGACGCGATCCCCACGAGCGCGCTTGTTAAGACTGACCAAGTACAGGGCGAGCGCGCTCATCAACAGCACCCCCTCATAGCGCCTGATCACACCGTTGAGCCAAAAGACGGATCCGGTCGTCGAAACAACCGTGAGCCCAAAGAGCGCGTAGGTTCCAAACATCACCGGGGCGTCGATTCTTACCGCCGATCGATTAACCTCGCTCGGTTGCGCCACAGCGGCGATTCCAAGAATCAGGGCGATGTTGATGACGTTGCTCCCAATGACGTTGCCGAGTGATACGGCCATTTTGTTTTGGAGCGCGGAAAGAACGCTGACAAAGAGTTCCGGCGCGGATGTCCCAAAAGCGACAACCGTCAGACCGACGATCAGCGGCGGAATGCGGAGGTTCAACGCAATTCCGCTCGCACCACCCACGAGGCCGGCGCCACCGTAGTAGAGCATTGCCATCCCGGCGAGGACGAGCGCGCTGTTAAGAATAATCTGGACCGGTGAAAACACAGCAGCAGGGTATCGAATTACCGTCGGCGTGTCATCGAGAATACAATCGGAGCGAATCGGTAGACAACAAGGACCCGAAGCGATCGGACATGGGATCGAGAAAGCCCGGCAAGGTGTGCCCGTGACCGATCGGCGGCCACGGAGGCGGCTCAACAGTAGATCGGTCGATCATGTGTCGGCGATCGCTGGCAAACTCGCGTTTGGCCACCGGCCACGCGACGAGTCGCGCGAGTACCGGGAGCGTTCGCGAACGAGCGGGTACCAGCGTGGTGTCGAGGTATTCGTCGAGCGCAATTGGAGAGGAGAGGATTGATTCGGGATCCCAGATCCGACTCGTCTCGCCGCCACGATCCAGCACAACCACGTGGTAGTCCCAGCAAATGATCTCGCCCGGTTTCGCGCTCCGTTGCGCGCGCAACGGCACACACGTTCCGGCCGGAATCAGGAATACGAGAAACAAGGTTTCCTGTGCGTGACCCGTTTGCTCGAGAAGCCGACAGATATGCCAGGAGTTTTCCTCGCAGTAATACGGATGATACGGAAGATCGATCATAGCAACGGAACAAAACTGTAGCTACCGTGCACGGACTGCTCAATACCATCGGCGTGTCGGACAAATCTCGTCATCTCGGCGCAAAATCCCTGGACGATCGGAATCACGAGTCTTCCGTCCAGCGCAAGCTGATCGAGCAAATCGGCCGGGATCTCGCTCGCCTGGGCACTAACGATAATTGCGTCGTACGGCGCCGTTTCACGCTTGCCGAGTTTACCATCCCCGCACTCGACGGTGACGTTGTCGTATCCGAGGGAGGAGAGATTTCGGGCGGCGGCGTCGGCAAGTTCCGGAATACGTTCGACCGCATAGACCGGGACGTCCTTGCCGACAATTTCGGCTACCAACGCCGCGAAGTACCCGCAACCCGCCCCAACTTCGTACACTCGACTTCCGTGGCGGATCCCTGACAAAACGAGCATTTGGGCAACGGTATACGGTTGGCTCACCGTTTGGCCGTGACCGATTGATAGCGGATAGTTATCCCAGGCGCGCGCGACGCGGGCCTTGGGAACAAAACGATCGCGCGGAACCGTGGCTAGCGCCGCCAACACCGGAGCGGACGAGATTCCCTCTCGGCGCAGCGTTCTGATAAGTCGCTCGCGTGCCTCCATCCCTATGATCTATCATGAGTATGCTTGTCGATTGAGGCAAGTGCGTTTTACGATCGTGCGATGGAAAATCTCCGGAACCTTACCGATACGCATTTTCACAGCATTGCGATGCGCGAGCGCGGAATTGACGTAAAACAGATCCTCGCCGAACTTTCGTCGGCCGGCGCGGGCCCGATGGTGGACGTCGCGATCGATCCCGAGGGTCTCGACGAACGGCGCAAGCTGACCGGAGAGTATCCCGAGATCGTCTATTCAAGTGGGATTCATCCAAGCCGCTCGGACCGCAACGACTGGGAAAAAGCGCTTGAACTGGTGAAACAGGAGGCCGCAAACGCACAGGTCGCTGCGATCGGCGAGTGCGGACTGGATTGGTATCGCCTATACGCCCCGCGCGAGCGCCAATGCACCGTTATGGAAGCACAGCTGGACATTGCCAGAGGCGCGGCCCTACCCGTCATCGTTCATAACCGGGAGGCCGATGCCGACGTGGAACGCATATTGCGATCCGCGAAACTCGTCGCCGGCGGGGTGATGCACTGTTTCAGCTCGACGGTCGACTGGTTAAACCCGTTTCTCGACCTCGGAATGTACATCAGCTTTGCGGGTAACGTGACGTTCCGCTCCGCTACCGAACTTCGGCTTGCCGCCGCCAGGGTTCCCGACGACCGCATTCTCATCGAGACCGATGCCCCGTTTCTCGCTCCCCACCCGTTTCGAGGCAAACCAAACCATCCGGGTCTCGTCGTACATACCGCTAAAGTGGTCGCCGCCGCTCGTCATACAACACCCGAGGCACTTCTGGAGCTGGTCGCACAGAACGCCCGCCGCCTTTTCTTTGGGCGCGACAGCGATTTAACTCGGAGTTGACTTGTAGGGTATCTCGGGTATCCGGATCGTGACGGTCGTTCCTTCGCCCGGTGCACTCTCAACGAGTAACGAGCCTCCGTGAGCCTCGACGATACTTTTGACGACGACCATACCCAGTCCCGTTCCCCCGCCCTCGGAGCGGGAAAAAAACGGTTCAAATACTCTGGTGCTGACCTCGGAATCCATTCCCTCGCCGGTATCGCGCACGGTGATCTTAAGAAAACCCTCACTTCGTCCAAAAACGACCGTGATTGTGTCGCCGCGTTGGGAAGCTTTCCACGCGTTTTCCAGCAAGTTGAGGATCACTCGGACGATCCGTTGAAAATCGAGTACCGCGGGCCGATCGTCCTCGATCACAAACTCCGCCTCGATTCCCGCGGCGTGAATCCGGTCGACGATGTACTCGTAGGCCGTTGAGCTGATTTTGCTCGGCGGGACAACGGACATATCGAGACGAATCTCCCCGCGCGCGTAATCAAGAAGTTCGCCGGAAAGGTGAGCGAGCCGCGCCGTTTCCGTCACGATCCGCGTGGCAAACTCCTGGACGCGTCCCGGGTCTTCGGCGTAGCGGCGAAGCATATCAGCATATCCGTTGAGGACCGAAACGGGATTGCGAATATCGTGGAGGATCATGTTGGACATCTTGCCCAGGTTGGACAGCCGCTCGGACTCGATCAGGCGTTTCTGCGCGTTAGCGAGGTCCTGATACGCCTGCTCGAGTTCCTGGTTACGGTGATGAAGATCGGCGACAAAGCTGTCGTTGCTCTCGCGGACGATCGCCGAGAGCGACCTCATTACGGAAAGCGCCACGTCGGGAAAACGGCGCACCAGACCGCGAAACTCCTCGCGCCGGAGGTACACCAGAAGCGTCCGTTCAACGGCAACCGAAGTCGCACTTCGCGGAAGCTCATCGACCAGAGCCATCTCGCCGAAAAAGCGACCGGCGCCATAGCGCGAGAGGAGACTGGCGTCCTCCCGTCCGTGGTTTTTCCAAACCTGAACTTCGCCGGAAAGGACGATGTACAGGCGATCGCCCTGGTCGCCTTCGCGAAAGATCACCTCGCCGGCGTCGTACTCAGTCGAGTCACAGAGATCGGCAACGGCGCGGATCGTCGAGTCAGGCAGATCACGCAGAAAATACGCGTTGCGTAGAAAACCAACTACATCGTCCATCCTTGGTTCTCCTTGTACCAAAATCGTTTGATACGAGGCAAAAAAAAGAGCCTCCCCAACGGAGGCTCTTTGTATTAACCGGGTCGGTCTACCACCCGTCAACCATATCGTCGGGATCGCGGCTTTCCTCGGCAAAAAGATCGGTTACCGCTCTCAAATCGTCAAAGTATACGTAATAGGTACCGAAGGTTTCCTCGAGATCCGTATCGATGACAAATCCGAGCACCTTGATACCGGTAAGCGTATTGTAGTGCGGGTTGCGCTGATCGACGGTCGGCGGAATCGCTACAGTTAGCTGCTTCCATCCGCTGAAGTTGAGAAGGCCCATCGGAAGCACGTTGACGTTGCCAAAGTAGTCCTCGATGACGATGCTCAAGCGATGGTTGAAATTACGTCCGACAACCCAGACGGAGAGCGTCTTCACGATTCCGGGGACGGCCAGAGGTCGGACCGGCTGCAACGAAACCGATATCGGCGCTCGGCGGTAAAAGTTGGCCCGCATACCGATGACGTTTTCGTCGATGACTTCAATTCCGGCTTCGACTTCGGCGGGAATCGGCTCCTTGTCCGCGGGCGCGCCGGTAATACGGCGGTGCATTATGAGGCCCCGATCCGAAGGTATGTAGCTCAACCAGAATCCAGGATCCTCAAAGCGATCGATCGAGATCTCCTGGAGATTCTGCTGGGCCGCGTCCACCCCGATCTCCGAGGGATCGGGCGTAGAATCTTGCGCAACGGCGGCACCGAGCACAAGCACGCTCAAAACAACTGCGAGTATAAACGTCCGATTCATAGCTCTACATCCCCCCACTCTCGGCCCAGAGTTCCTGTACAAACTCGGGGTCTCTCAGGTCTTCGCCGTCAAACGGATCGCGGTACATGTCCGTCTCTACTTTGATCTCGTCGAGATAGACAAAGAAGCCGTTTACGCGCTCTTCCGGTCGCGTCCATAGCACGATCTTCACGAGCTCGAGGCTCCGTAAATTGGAAGCAAACTCCCCATTGCGAAGCTCTGCGGTATAACGAACGTTCTGCGGAATGTAGGACGGGATTCTGATGCGCAGGTTCCGCCAGCCGACATAACCGATGTCGCCGAGGCGGAGAACGTGAGTCATACCCCGATAGTCACGGACGTGCACGTCCATGTAGTAATCGAAGTTTGAACCCCAGACCCAGATGTCCATGTTGCTGACCATGCCCGGGATATCGATACCTCGCGGAACCGTCTCGCCGGCGTCGTTAGTTTCAACGGGGATAAACTCGAGGAAGTTGTAACCGAAGCGATCAAACGCGGCCTGGACACCGAGCGCGCGGAGCGTTCGATCATCCGGTTCGTTGCGGTACAACGCTTCCGGCCAGGTACGCACGTGGGCTACTTCCGGGTAACCCTCGGCGATGAACTTGCTTCCCCGTACAATCCACTGACTGCTCTCGGGATCATCAAAATCCTCGATCACGCGGGTCTGAAAATTGGTCGTCGCTGTCTGTGCCGTGACCGCGATCGGGGCGAGGATCGCGACGACGAGACTAAGACCGAGCAGGCGCCATGGTTTCATGCTCCACTCCTTATAGTATCTAATCCAGCGGTGGTTCAATTCGTGCTCGTTTCCCACGGCATTATAGAAACGCCGCGCCGCCTTTGTCAAACCACGAAGCCGTACAATCACGGGAAAAACACCGCTCGGAGCGCGAGAGGTGCGCCTTCCCCGTCTGTATAATTATCGGTCGTATCGAGCGTTCCGGCAAGGTCGAACGCGATCGAACCAAAAACCTCGACGCCGCTTTCGCGCAATCGGTCTACCGAGGAGGCAAAAAGGGCTTCGACGACGATACCCAGCCCCGGTTCGATATCCAACAACCAGTTAGCCGCCTGTGGCGTAGACTCGCCGAGCAATAGAACGACTCCCGCACCGCCGGTGGCGCCGGCGGATCTGATTTCTTCGGCAGTGCCACTGAAGTTTCCCGGATTGTTTACCATGACGACGATCGCCCCGAGTTCGGCTGCGGCCGACGCCTCGGATTGCCGATACACGGCTTGGGGCGGGATGGCGACGATAACCGGTTGGTAGTCCACGCTCAGAACCCGGACCGCTTCCTCGACCGCCTTTGTCCGCGGCATGACGGGAAATAGCGGTCGACCGTCTATTGTGATTGGGTGCTCGGCTTCCTCGATCGTTTGAAAGTGGAGACGACGTCGAGACGACCACCGGGCTCGCGATATCTCGCGTCGAAGGTCCTCAACCATCATCGGTGTTGTCAGCGGGTCGGTAAGGACGACCTCAATGCGATTACCGCAACTCGTAAGTGCAAAAACGAGAACAACGATCGCAACAAGGCGGCTATGCTCCGGCACGAAACACAAAGCTCCAGACCGCGACCGCGGACCCAACGACGAGTCCGAGAGTCACAACGAGTGCGGCTCCGGGGAGAAGCCAACCGAGGAGCATCGGTGGTACCGCCGCAACGAGGGGCTGAAAAATCAACAGGAGCGCGGCCCATCCCCCACGATGGACCGTGTCAGCTACCGTCATGGCGACGGGAAATACAACGATAGTCGACAAACGAACTATCGGAACGAGTATCGCGTCGGAAAAGGACCATATCCCGCTGTGCATAAGCGCGTCGCCGACAGCGAATCCGGCGTAGGCGACGAGAAAAAAGACGGTATGGGCGGTAAAGAGCTCGCCGGGCGCATCGTCACGGAGCTGCCGATTTAGCCAAAACGATCCCACAGCCACGAGCACGGCAAATCCAAAGGTCTCGCCAAAAAACGCGTGTAAAAAGAGTCGATGAACGCGATACACAGCGTCGATCGGGATTAACTGCCGATAACCTATGTGGATGATAAAAACGGGGACGACGTAGAAGAACGCCTTGATCGCCGGGTCTCGAACGTACCGAGACAGACCGCGGTCGGAGCGGAGATTTGGCGCACCGCCGAGAGCCGGCGCAATAAAACTGATCGACGCCATCGCCCCAAGAATCGGAGCGAGAATACTAAAGAGGTACATACGGGGTTAAAGCGTAGCACGAGGCTTGTCGCACAGACAAGCAAAGGGATACGTTTGCCCAGATGCAAGACGACGGCGTCGGGATAGTGACGTGGCACGACTATCAACTCGATTTGGACGCGGGAGGATTTACCCTCGAGAGCGGTGAACTCCTTCCGGAAGTTACCGTTCGGTATGAGACCTACGGCACCTTATCCCCCGCTCGAGACAACGCCATCCTTATCTTTCACGCATTCAGCGGCGACGCCCACGCCGCCGGCTTTTACTCTCCAAGCGATCGGCGACCCGGCTGGTGGGATGAGCTTATTGGACCGGGGCGGGCGTTTGATACAAATCGATACTACGTCATCTGCTCCAACGTTCTTGGCGGATGCCGGGGCACAACGGGACCCGGATCTATTAATCCAGAAAACAAACGCCCGTGGGGTCTGACGTTTCCACTCGTCACAATCGCGGACATGGTTCGAGTTCAACACGAACTGATTTGCTCGCTCGGAATTGAGCGCCTATACGCCGTCGCCGGGGGCTCGATGGGGGGGATGCAGGCTCTCGAGTGGGCGGTCCGATACCCCGAAATGGTCGCGCGCTGCATCGTGATCGCCTCGACCTCACGCCTCAACGCCCAGGGCATCGCTTTTAACGCGGTCGGACGCAACGCGATCGTCTCCGACCCCAACTTCAACAACGGCGACTATTTTGATCGCGCCTTGCCCAGTTCCGGTCTGGCAATCGCGCGGATGATCGGTCACATAACCTATCTCTCATCGGAGTCGATGCGCGACAAATTCGGCCGCAGAATGCAGAACGGTGAGGGGCCGGTACGGGCATTTGACGATCAATTTGCCGTTGAGAGCTATCTCGAGTACCAAGGCGAGAAGTTCGTGGAGCACTTTGATGCCAACACGTATATCTACCTGAGCAAGGCGATGGACTATTACGACCTCGCGGCGACCTGGGGTGGTCTCGACGAGGCGTTCTCGCGGGTTCTCGCCTCGTTCCTGCTGTTGTCTTACTCAAGCGATTGGCTCTTTACGACCGACCAATCCAAAGAGATCGTCTACTCGCTTGCGCGCGCCGGAAAAGACGTTTCGTTTCACGAAATCAACAGCCCCTACGGTCACGACTCGTTTTTACTCGAGTACTCGCTCCAAAGCGAGCTGATCTCGGCCTTTATCGAGGGGAGCAAAGCAAGATGAGTGTTTTTGATGAGATCGTCGCTATCGTTCGACCGGGAAGTACGGTTCTCGACCTCGGATGTGACGATTGCACGCTCCTTGAGCGCCTCGTAAAAGAGGGCGACGTTCGCGGGCGCGGCGTCGACATCGACGATCATTCTATTCAGGCCTGTATGCGCAAAGGTATCAGCGTGTTCCACGGCGATCTCGACGAGGGGCTCAAAGATCACCCCTCGGGGAGTTATGACTACGTCATTCTTAGCCGAACGCTCCAGCAGGTTCGTCAGCCCCACATCCTTCTGCGCGAGATGGTGCGCGTCGGCAAAACCGTAATCGTCAACTATCCAAACTTTGCCCACATCACTAATCGCCTTCAGCTCGCCTTGAACGGCCGGATGCCGGTAAACAAACACATTCCGTACGAGTGGTATGACACGCCGAACATTCACTTCTTTACGCACCGCGATTTCCAAAGATTTTGTGACAAAATCGGCGTTGTGATCGAGCGCGAGATCTTTCTGACGCGGGGTCGACGACTGCCGCCGATCCTTCCCAATTTGATCGCCACGGAAGTGTGCTGCGTCCTACGCGCGGTTTAGAACACTTGCCTCTTTTCCGACGGTGTGGTAGTTTTCTCGACCGATAGTCACGATATAGAGCCACGGGGGGTTTATTGGCCAAACAGAATTTGCGAATCAACGAGGCGATTCGGGTACGAGAGGTTCGGCTCGTCGGCGACGACGGCAAGCAATACGGACTCGTGCCGACGCTTGAAGCGCTCCGGATTGCGCAAGAGCAGGGAGTAGATCTGGTAGAGGTTGCGCCCCAAGCCAAACCTCCCGTTTGCAAATTGCTCGACTACGGGAAGTTCAAGTTTGAGCAGGAAAAGAACGCCAAAGAGTCGCGGAAGAAGCAGAAGCTCCTCAAGTTAAAAGAGGTGCGTATGCAGCCCAAGATCGAGACCCACGATCTTGAGTTTAAGACCAAGCACATCCAGACGTTTTTGGAGGGCGGCTCCAAGGTAAAGGTCACGATACGTTTTCGCGGACGAGAACTGGCGCACACCGAACTCGGTCGTGTCGTATTGGACAAGATCCTCGAGTTGCTCGAGGTGCCATATTCGATTGATAAGAAACCGGCGATGGAGGGACGATTTATGTCGATGATCCTCTCGCCTAGCAATAAGGGAAAGTAGTCGAAACGGCGGGGAGAACGGAATGCCAAAGATGAAAACGCGCCGGGCGGCGGCCAAGCGTTATAAAATGACCGCAGGCGGCAAGGTTAAGTACAAGAAGCAAGGACTCAGACACATACTGTCCAAAAAATCGACTAAGCGGAAACGTCATCTTCGCAAGGCGGGCATTTTGAGTGACGCCGAGCAGAAACGCGCCCATCGATTGCTTCCGTACGGATAACACGAAAACAAAGGATAGTTGAGATATGCCACGAGCAGTAGATGGGACGCGGCGTAAGAATCGCCGCAAAAAGATCACCGCGCAGACTAAGGGTTATTGGGGACGCCGCAAGAATGCGTTTCGCACCGCCAAAGACGCCCTTGCGAAATCACTTGAGTACTCCTATCGCGACCGACGCGTTCGCCGCCGGGACTTTCGGCGCCTATGGATCGCGCGAATCAACGCAGCGTGCCGGGCGGAAGGAATCACCTATTCGCGCTTTATCGAAGGGCTGACCAAGGCAGAGGTAAAGATCGACCGAAAAGTGATTTCGAACCTCGCCATTGAGGATCGCGACGCATTTCGCGAACTCGTCGCGACTGCCAAAAAGAACGTCACCCTCTGATGATAGACATCGCCAAAGTGCGATTACTCGAAGAGCGCGTTCGCGCCGTGATCGCGCGCTTCGCCGAGTTAAAAACGGAGAATCTCTCACTCAAAGACGAGCGTGATCGACTCGCGAGTGAAAACAACGAGCTCAAGCAGAGGATCGCCCAGTTTGCGGACGGCCAAGCCGAGATCGAGTCGGGCATCTTGAGTGCATTGCGCCAGCTCGACGAAATCGAAGACTCCATTACGGAAGGCGATGCCCGGATTGGAATGGACGACGTGAACAAAGCACGGCAAGCCCCGTCTCCGACGATCGCGAGCGTTCCTCCCGTCACGCCTCCCGTCCAAGAAGAGCAAGTGTTACCTGTTCCCAGCGACGATGAAGAAGACGCTGAGTCGGGTCCCGAGCTTGACATATTCTGATCGCCTACCCGACCATATAGTCTGACATGACGAGAATAGAGTTACTCGGAACCTCTTTTCAGATTCAATCAGACGAAAGCCCCGAATACATCGACACCCTACTCACTTACTACAAAAGTCGCGTCCAGGAGATTGAAGGATCGGTCGCGACCGGAGATCCGCTCAAGAAGGCCATTCTTGCCGCGCTCCTTGTCACCGACGAGCTGTTTCGCGAACGTGAAACGGTTCAGACCGACGGAAGCGGCGTCAACGACGAGCTTAGCTCAATCGCAGATCGAATTATCGGCGAGATCGAACGAGTCCTTCCGCAAGAATAGTATTCACGGACAGCTGTTCGTAGTGACAACCGGGAACGGTGACGATTCCGGCGGCGAGGCGATTCGCCAGTTTCGCTGCCGCCAGCGGTGATTCGCCGATAAGCAACGCAAAAAGGAATCCTCCGGCAAACGCGTCACCGGCTCCCGTGGTATCTCGTGTTTCGACGTCAAACGCCGGAACAGCGACGATACTGCCTTCCACGGCCAACACGCAGCCGTCGCTCCCGGTTTTCAAGGCGACCATCGGAGCGATCTCGAGTGCCGCGCGCGCGATCTCGGACGCTTCGCCGTCGATTCCCGTCAGTCGGCGCAGCTCCTCCCGGTTACCAAAGAGGAGATCGATCTTCCCCGGCAGAAAGTCGTGAAGCTGATCCCGATAACGCTCCACAACAAACGGATCGGCAATATCAAAGGCGATCTTTGTCCCGGTACGATGCGCCCGTTCGACGGCGTGTCGGGCAGCTTCTTCCTGATTCTTGGTGTCCCACATATAGCCAGTGAAGTAGACCCAGTCGGCACGACCAAGCTCGGTATCGTCAACGTCGGCGGCCGAGAAACTTCGACAGGCACCGAGATGGGTAAACATCGTTCGTTCGTAGTCCGGGGTAACCAGAATGGCCGAGGTACCGGTGAGCTCATCAACCTGGGCAAGAAGCGGGATGATACCCAGTTCTGAAAGTTGCTGCCCAAACGCCGTTCCAATTTCGTCGCGACCAACGGCGCCGCCGTAGCGAACGGTAACCGTCCGGGCGTCGTCGGCAAGAAATGCGATTCCACGCATCGTGTTTGCCGCGCTCCCCCCGGGGAGGCGCACCGGTGCCCGGCCTCGCCCGAGGACTTCCCGTTGAAACACGCCGTCGACCAGGTTCATCGATCCGGGATCGACGCCCAACTCATCCAGATCGGCGTGCGTTCCATTCATCACGATGTCCATCAGCGGATTACCGATTCCGTAGATTTCGGGCATTCCTCACTCCCACATTTGTTGACATCCGTTCCGAGCTCGTCATAGTCTTGGGACACCGATGGCCGTAACCACCAGCCAGCAAATATCGCGATACTACGAGCAATTTCAGAACACGGACGTCACGTTTACCAAAGAGATTATCCGTGCGCTTTTGCTCAACACCCGACAGGTGTTTGTTAAGTGCCTCGGATATCAATGGCCCTGCATCATCTACTCGACGTCGATGATCGGAGCGAAGATAATAACAAATCTCCAGGATTCTCTCAAAGACGCGCTCCAAAAGGCCAACAACACCGTTTCATTGCGATTCAGTTTTCGATTGCCCGATAAGACCGATCCCCTGGCCTTTTTTATCACCTCGAGAGTAGTCGGAATGGCCCCCTACGGCGACCCCGAGAAGGGAATGAACTTCCTCCACTTGCAGTTTACCCAACGACCGCCGGACGACTTTATCGAGCGAATCGGGTCTCTCCTCGACGCGAGTATCAGCGCGCAGAAACGACGCGATGAGCGGATCATCATCAACCCCGAGAGCATAAAACGCCTCAAACTCGGCGCCAAAACGGCAGCGCTCACGCTCGACAACGTCCCCCGGATGGGGATCATCCGCGACCTTTCCTTTGGCGGATGCAAAGTAATCATGCAGGGCATCCCCCAATTTGTGCTCAACAAAGAGGTCTCGACGGGGATCGCGTTTGACGATCCCTCGGAGACGATCTCGATTTCCGGCAAAGTTGTCCGTCACGAACCGGTCGAGGGACGCGACGATATTCACGCCTTTGCGGTTCAGTTTACCGATCAAACGGTTCCGATCGGCTACAAACTGCGGATTTCCGAATACTTGCGGTCGAACCGCGGGGTCGTATCGACGCCTCAAACGACGAGTTCCACTTGATGTTTGACGACACCGCCCTCGAATCCGTCGTTTTTGTCGGAATTCCCGATTCGCTTCTCCACCTCCTTACCCACGTGTACGAAGGCGAAATCCCGGACGATCTCAAACTGCCGTTGGAACGCCGCGATACGGATTCGGAGTTTTCGAGCGATGAGATCTCGATTGAGGCGTTTGTCGCCGGCATGCTCAAGTTGCTCGCCTACGATCCGGAGCACCGTCATACGCAGATCTACCGAGCGATTATTCTTGCCTCGCGCCCGGAGATATACGCAGAACTCGCCGAGACGGGGATCATCAACGCCGGTAACGGCAACCACGAGATCGCGGAGGAGATATTCAGCGCGCTGGCAGGTTTGGATCCCAGCCGCGTTGAAGGACCGGTCAACCTCGCAATCGTGTATGAGCAACACGCTGACCGGCTTGAAAAGATCGGACGGACGACGGAAGTTGATACGCTCCGATCGCGGGCTGCGTCACTGTACCGCACCCTCCTCCAGGAGGAGGATCAGGACATCCCGCTCGATGTCCGTCTCAACGCGGGACTCTTTTTTATGAAGATCCACGACTATGAATCCGGCCGCGCGCAGCTCGATTACTATGCCAACAACAGTGACGACACCGAAAAAGCCGCCCGAGCGCAGCGCATTATCGAACAGGTCGACAGCCAAAATCTCCTCGATCGCCTGTTTAAAGAAGCCTATGATTTTATCGCAATGGGCGAAGAGGAACGTGGAATCGAAAGCATTTCCGAGTTTCTTGAGCGCTATCCCGATGTCTGGAACGCCTGGTTTCTCCTCGGATGGGGCCACCGGCGCCTCGGAAACTTTGACGATGCCGCCGACGCGTTTGAACGCGCAATCGATCTTGGCGCCGATACCGCCGACGCGTACAACGAACTGGCGATTTGTCGGCTTGAGCTCGGCGACTTTGTCGAAACGCGACGCCACCTGACAACCGCGCTTAAGATGGAGCCCGAGAATACCAAGATCATCTCAAACATGGGCGTGCTCGCCCTTCGAGAAAACGATCTGGACGAAGCCCGGCGCTTTTTTCTCACGGTTATTGAGATCGAACCTGAGGACCCGGTGGCTTTGCAATACCTCGCTTCACTCGGCGAGGATCGTTAGAGAAACGCATCTCCACAGACTGATTAAAGATTATCCCCCCCTCTGCCGATAGAGAGAGCAGGGAAAGAGCGCGTTATGGCACGGCCGGCCGAAGCGTCTTCTCTCCCTACTCTGATTATCGGTCTCGTAGATCGGACCTTGAGCTCGATTTTGAAAAAAAATCTGCAGGTCGAGTAAAAGGAGCCTGACGGGTCCGGACGGGCAAGGACGCCCGAAAAATACGATTCAAGGAGGATGAGGATGATCATCAACCACAACATGAGCGCGATGTTTGCCCAGCGACAGCAAGGCGTAAACACCCGCACCGTGCAGGGGAACATCGAGAAACTGAGTTCGGGTCTGCGGATCAACCGCGCCGGCGACGATGCCAGCGGCCTGGCCGTGAGTGAGAAGATGCGATCGCAGATTCGCGGGCTTCGTCAGGCATCGCGAAACGCGATGGACGGTATCTCGTTTATTCAAACGTCGGAAGGATATCTCCAGGAAAGCCAGGATATTCTGCAGCGAATGCGCGAGCTCGCCATCCAGTCGGCCAACGGTATCTACACCGACGAGGATCGGATGCAGATTCAGGTCGAGATCTCTCAGCTCGTCGACGAGATCGACCGCGTCGCGTCACACGCGCAGTTCAACGGAATGAACATGCTCACCGGTCGCTTCGCCCGCGAAGACGCCACCAACGTGATCACCGCATCGATGTACTTCCATATCGGAGCCAACATGGACCAGCGCGAACGCGTGTTTATCGGAACGATGACCGCTCGAGCTCTCCGACTCCGGGACGACCAGTCGATCATCTCGATGTCCACTCCGGATACGTCGAACGCATCGATCGGAATCATCGACGCCGCGCTCACCCGCATCAACAAACAGCGTGCCGACCTTGGTGCCTACCAGAATCGCCTTTCCGAGGCGGTCAAGGGTATCGACATCGCCGCCGAGAACCTGCAAGCGTCGGAGTCGCGGATTCGCGACGTCGATATGGCTGCAGAGATCGTCGACTTTACCCGCAACCAGATCCTGGTACAGGCGAGCACGGCGATGCTGGCGCAGGCCAACACGCAGGGTCAGTCCGTGTTGCAATTGCTCGGGTAGCGTAGTATTCTAGTATTGTACCGAACTTTCGATCTTTGACAGTTAAGATCTTTCTTGATCAGTGAACGGGAAGGGACGGCCCGGCTCATGGACGAGTCGGCGCAGTCCCTTCTACGTGCGGGGAGAACGGTACGGGGGAAGCGCGCAACACTCTCCCCCGGCCCCCTTCACTGTGGAGGTGTCGGCAATGATTGCCGGTAATCACGTATCAAGGAGGATCACATGATCATCAATCACAACGCGAGTGCGGCGTTTGCCAATCGAACTCTCGCGGCTCGACAAAGCTCTATCACGGGCAACATCGAGAAGCTTAGTTCGGGCATGCGCATCAACCGCGCCGGGGACGACGCCAGCGGCCTTGCGGTAAGCGAAAAGCTCCGTAGTCAGGTCCGCGGTCTCAACCAGGCGGAACGCAACATCCAGAACGCGGTGTCGTTTATCCAGACGACCGAGGGTTACCTTCAGACTTCGCAGGATATCCTGCAGCGTCTGCGCGAGTTGGCAGTTCAGTCCGCAAACGGTATCTATACCAGCGAAGATCGCATGCAGATCCAGGTAGAGGTATCCCAGCTGGTCGACGAGATTAACCGTATCGCCTCCCATGCGCAGTTTAACGGGATGAACATCTTGACGGGTGCGTTTGCCGAGGAAAGCGCCGTAGGAGCGGTGATGCAGTTTCAGGTAGGAGCCAACATGGACCAGAATGAGCAGGTGTTCATCGGAACGATGACCGCCCAGGCGCTCGGACTGGAAAATGCTCAGGGTGAAGAGGGCATGGTTTCTCTCTCCACTCCGGTGGCGGCAAACTCCCTGATCGGCGTTGTCGATGCTGCGCTTCGGCGAGTATCACAGCAGCGTGCTGATCTCGGTGCCTACCAGAACCGTTTTGAGACCGCCCAACAGGGTGTAGCGGTAGCCGCAGAGAACCTGGCCGCGTCCGAATCTCGAATTCGAGACGTAAACATGGCCGACGAGACCGTAGGTTTCGTTCGTAATCAGATTCTCTCGCAGGCCAACACGGCGATGCTTGCGCAAGCAAACACGCAGTCTCAATCGGTGTTGCAGCTGCTCGGTTAATCCGTTCGTTTTTGGTGAAAGAACTCTGGACGTTTTCTTTCACCCAGCCACAGGGGGGGGCGGCGCGCTCTCCCCTCCTGTTCGGCTGTTTTGTACATGGAGGTACCGTTATGGCTATGGAGATAACCCAGGTTGTGCCGGGTCAGAGACCCACGCAATCCAGACCCGAACTACGAGCGGCCGAAGTGCTGCAGGCAACTCGCGCCGCGCAGCAACGCCTACAGGAACGAACTGAAAAGTTGACGCAGGACGATATTCGGGAGTTTCTCCGGGAACTCCAAAGTGTCTCGACCGCGCTCAACAAGAGACTCAGTTTCCGGTATCACGAGGAGCTCGATCAGGTAGTCGTCAAGGTCATCGATCGCGACACCGATAAGGTGATCAAGGAGTTGCCGCCCAGCGAGATTCAACGCGTTCACTTGCGAATTCGTGAAGCGCTCGGTTTGCTCTTTGACGAGACGGTCTAAGCGGACCGCTCGGATACGACTACACTTTATCGCCTGAACCGGCGGCACGGGAGGGAGCGTGTCGGACATTTCCATCCCCGGGATAACCAACAACCGCGGTATGGACACCTCACAAATGGTCGAAGACCTGATGGAGGTGGAGCGGATACCGGTGCGCCGGATGGAGTCGCAGGTTGAGACGTTCCAACTGGAAAGAACCAGCTGGCAATCGCTCAACAGGCGCGTTTCTCAACTCCGCGACACGTCGCGGGCGATGTATGGATTTGAAAATCCGTTTCGCGAGCGCCTCGCCAACGTCAGCAACGGCTCCATTCTTTCAGCAGAGGCATCTCGGCTCGCGGAGGAAGGAATCGAGGAGCTCACCGTACTCGAGACCGCCGGAAGAGATCGCTTTGCTTCAGATTCTATTGCGCGAGATACGCGGATAGACGCCGGTACGTATCGTTTTACCCTCGGCGACGACGAGGTGTCGTTTCGCTACGGCGGTGGATCTCTGAGCGACTTTGTCGAAACGGTCAACGATCGCGCCGGCGATCTCGTTCGACTTTCCATCGTTCCTGACACCGCCGAAACGCGAGTACTTGTTTTTGAGGGTCGGCGCGAGGGAGCCGAGGCCGTTCTCGGTTTTGAGGACGAGGCACAATCCCTGGCCCGACGTATCGGTGTTTTGGCCGAACCCCGACCGGACGATGCGCTCGCGCTATTTGAATCCGACCCCCTCCGCCTCGAGCCGGGCCAGCGCCTGGATGAATCACTTCCAACACGATTCCTTACCGATCCAAACATGGTTCTTCGCTTTGAGGCGCGAACGATCGAGATCTCCCGCGACGAGTGGGTACCGCCGCCGCCGGCACCGGGCCCTGACCTTCCGGCCGAGGGCGCAATCACCTTCAACGGCGTCACCATTCGTAACGAGCGCCTGGATCTTGGGATCCCGAGTCCCGCGGTTCCCGAGGAGCCGGAACGAGTCGAAGACAACCGCGTCGTTACCGTTCGCGGCGATGGGCGAGAAGTTGAATTACCGGAAGTACCTGTCGTAGAGTCGTTCCGCGTTGTCGAGGTAGGCGCCGCGTCGCTCCCCGGCGGTATTGAAGCTCTTCTCTTTGCAAACCGCAACACAGACCGAGCGATCGAAATTCGCAACCTCGTCATCCTCGATCCGACCCGACGCGGTGACAGCCGAGCGCAGCACGTCCTCGACTCGGCCCGCGATGCGCGCCTTGAGTACAACGGGATCGAGATTACGCGGGACTCAAACTCAATCGACGACCTGATACCGGGAGTAACGCTCACGCTCCGTCGCGCGTCGGAAGAGCCGGTCGAAGTTGACGTTCAACCGGATCGTGAATCGACAAAAAACTCGATCATTGAGTTTATCGGCTTTTATAATCAGGTTATCCGCGACATCAACATCTACACACGGACGGATCCCGGACTCATCGACCAGATCGAGTACTTTAACGCCGATGAACGTGCCGAGATGGAAGAGCGCCTGGGAATCTTCCAGGGCGACAGTGGACTCAATCAGCTACGTAGCAGAATGCAGACGATAATGATGAACGCCTATGAGACCGGCGCGGACTATCGAATGCTGGCCCAGATCGGAATCTCAACAAACGCGTCGGGAGCTGGCGGTGGTTTTGATCTATCACGCCTGCGTGGGTATCTGGAGATCAACGAGGGCGACCTCGACGCGGCGCTCGAACGCGACTACGAGGCGGTAAGCCGTATTTTTGGCCTTGATACCGATGGCGATCTCGTCGTGGATACCGGTGTGGCCTGGGCGCTCGACAGTTTTGTCTCGCCGTACGTTCAGACCGGCGGCATCATAGCCTCGCGGACCGACTCCCTGGACACCCGCATCGGTCAAACCGAGGACCGAATTGAGCGCTATAACGAACGATTGGAAGACTACGAGCAACAGCTTAGATTCGAATTTGGTCGTATGGAAGGTGCTCTCGAGCAGCTCGATGAGAGTTCACGCGCCCTCGACAACCTCAACTTTGGCAACGACAATCAATAGGGAGCCGGCGTGGAGATTAAAATCAACGACGTAGCGATAGACTATCGACTCGAGCAGGAGTCGACCGTCGGCGAAGTGTACCAGGAGATCGAATCGTGGCTGCGCGACAACGGGCATCGTGTCCTCGCCTGCTTTCTCGACGGTGTTTCGATCCAGGACGATGGTGGATGGACGGATCGGCCCGTGGATTCGGTCGCCGCAATGAGTCTGACGGCGGAGAACCTTCGTCAGCGCCAGATCGACGATCTCGAAACGATCCACAACTACCTTGGCCTTCTCGAACGCGTCCTTCGCGACGGTAATCGCGACCAACTTGTTTCGGTCCTGGAGGAGCTTCCGTACGTTGCCGAGGGCATTGAGCGTCGAGCTGCGGACCTCTCCGGAGCGCTCGAGGATACGCTTCCGGGGCCGCTCCACGATGCGATCGCCCACGCGGAAGGCGTTGAACAGATCGATCGTGCTCATGCCGCCGATCGGATAGCCCTGCTCGACCGGCTCGTAGATCAGCGACAACGCGAACTCCTCGATCCCGACCACGAGATGAGATCGGTGTGCACGGTTCTGTCGAGCCTGATCGACAACGTTGAACAGGTTCCCGTCCTTCTCCAGTCCGGAGGAGAAAAGGAAGCGCTCACAACCGTCGGCGCGTTCAGCGAAACGGTCAGCACGTTTTTGCGCATTCTTCCGCTGGTCACGCTCGCTCACCCCGACCTGGCGAGTACGGCTGAGTCGATTCCCGAGATCAACGACTTTCTGCGCGAGATCGAGGGAGCGCTCTCCAACAGCGATCTCGTTCTCCTCGGGGACCTTCTCGAATACGAGATAGTTCCCCGTTTTCGTGATCTCGTCACCCGCGTCCGGATCGTTCTCGGAGAGACATTTGAAGATTGAACGTCTCGATTCGGTCGAGCGCGTACCGTTGGCGGTCGATTACCGCCGAATGTATCGCGGACAACTCTATGTCTCGGTCGGCGCCCAAACGATCGGTCCAACGGATATCGAGTTTGTCCTCGAGTTGTCGCCGTTTGGAACGCAGGAGGTCCAGGTCAACTTCCTTGATGCGACCGACTATCCGGTGGTACCGGCGATCCGGCTTCTCAAAGATCACATCGGCAACCTCGACAAAGACGGACAGCTTGAACGTCGACGATGAGCAAAGCGTTCGAGACTCACTCGTGTAGCGAAGACCAAACCAGAAAACTGGGCCACTCTCTGGCCAGTCGCCTCGCTCCGGGAACGGTCCTCTGTGTGGCCGGTTCACTCGGTACCGGAAAAAGCGTGTTGTTGCGGTCGGTCGCGAGAGCGCTCGGCGTTACCGATCCGATGCCAAGTCCAAGCTACTCGATCGTTCACGAGTATCTCGGTCGCGTTCCGGTCTTGCATGTTGATCTCTACCGGTTATCGGGCGAGGAAGAGTTTGACCTTCTCGGGATCGAAGAGGCGATGGCGGCTGCGGTCACCCTCGTCGAGTGGCCCGATCGTGCTCCCTCGCTCCAGAAGCGCGCGTCGGTCTCGGTGGAGTTTTTCTGGACGGGCGAGGATTGCCGGAGGATCGTAGTAACGTGAAAATTCTGGCGATAGATACCGCGGGACCCGTACTCGGCGTCGCGTTATGCCGGGACGGCACCATAGTCGCCCTCGAGGAAGTCGACCGCGGATTCCGACACGTCGAAGAGCTCACGCCGCGCGTGGTTGATCTCCTCACCCAAAACGATTGGTCGGTCAAAACGGTGGACGCGATCGGCGTGAGTGCCGGTCCCGGGAGTTTTACCGGATTGCGCGTCGGTATGGCCACCGCCAAGGGATTTGCATGGGCGCGGGGCATCCCGATCTACTCGATTTCGACCCTCGAGGCGTTGGCTGAACAGGAGCGCCGATACCTTGCACGGCGGAGCGAGGAGGTCAAATGGATCGTGCCGATCCTCGACGCCCGCAAAGACCGCGTCTACGCAGCGCTCTTTACGTCCGACGGCACGCGGGCAACGGAGGATCTCGATCTCCCGATCGAGGAGGTCGTGGGGCGGATACCACACGCCTCTAGAACCGGGGGATGGATCGCTGTGGGGGCACTCGCGGGAGATCTTGCCGCGGGCTACACAAGCGCGGCGTCGTTTGCTCCGGAGCGATCGGCGGCGGTTGGCGTCAGTCTTGTGGCTACTCGCTTAATCGCCGAGGGTCAGGAACCGGATGGACCGTACGCCGGACCTTCGTACTTACGCAGCGGCGATATCGGAGCGAGAAAAAACGATCTTACGTTTGATCAGACGAGTCAGGCGGCGGAATCAACCCACTCAAAGAATCAAGATTTGTCGTAGACGACTGAGCCGCGGCCCTGTTTTCGGCTTGAATCGATTCAAAGACCTCTTTGCGGTGAACCGCAACGTCACGGGGAGCAACGATACCGAGCTTGACCTGATCGCCGCGCATTTCAACCACCGAAATCTCGATAGTACTCCCGATTACGATGCTCTCGTTGATTTTGCGCGTGAGGATGAGCACGACCCTACTCCTCCGGAACGAGCGGATGGCGTACGCGCCAGCGGACATCAAGTGAAATCGACTGGCGGCCGAGCTGCGCGGCGCGATTGATAATGATCGGACCCTGCAAGTTGCAGCGTATCGCACCGCCATCCTGCGGGACGGTTACAATCGCGAAGACAAGCAGATCGTCGGCGGACGGATTCGCGATCTCATCAATCTCGCCATCGGCGATGTCGAGCGTGTAGCTGGGCTCGATGAGATAGGGATTGATAAGGATAAAGGCGGTTTCGACCTGCTCGATGCTCTGGAGCCAGTAAAACGGCGGATGGTCCGAATCGAGGAGGGCAAAGGTCCGCAGCTCTTCAAAACCGTAGAGTCCGTGGGCAAAGGTGATCCGTTGACGGTCAGAGATCGTTACCGGACCAAACGCCTTGCTGATTATCTTTATCTCCGCCGTGGAGGACACCTTATTACTCCCCATCGCCTACCGGAGGAAGTCGAGCAAAGTCGGTTGTAAGGTTCGCGCCGCAACGCCGAGCGCCGCGCGATGCGTGGTTTCGAGTAAGCGGAGTTCCATTGCCGCCTCCGCGATGTCCACATCGACCAGTCGGGAGTTTTGTCCGGCGACTTCCGGGATCTCCATCTCTGTTCGTCGCAACGCGCCGTCAAGACGGCTGTTGATCGCGCCGATCCGACCAAGGGTCGCGCTGATGTTGTCGAGGGCGAGGTCAACTCCATACAAACCACGTCCGCCGATCGCCTCCTGGTCACCTTCAAGCAATTGGTCGCGCAGACTAATCAGGGCGTCAAAGATCGAGCCGCCCGATACCTGGGTCGTCGAATCGTAGTTTGCGGGTGGAGGTGCTTCCGCCGAGGTGATAAGGCCGAGGTCCTGTAAGACCGTCGAACTTGGACCGTCCTGGAGCCAGATCTGGTGCGGTGTCGTTGTTTCCAAAACGAGCCCCGACTGTATCGGATCAACGCTGGCATTAACCGCCGCTCCCGATTCGTTTATCTTGGCGGCGATCGAGTACAGCGTATCTCCCTCGGTCAGCTCGATCTCCACGCCGTCGACAAATATCGAGACATTACCGTCGACCTGATAGGACAAGCCGTCGGTTGCCGATTGAATCCGTTGGTTCTCGGCCCAGAAAACCTGATTTCCGGGAAAGTTGGTCTGAATAAAGCTATTCTCGGCGACTTCGGCACGCTGCGGGTTGATCGTGCCCCGGTACTGAACCTCGGTTATCCGAGATCGGTCGCCGTCGGCGCGAATCCCGTTCACAACGCGAAACGGAAGTTGTTCGGAGCGGTCACCGGCAAAAATCGTCATCCCGTCGGCGCCCCGAGCGTTGGCAATCTCAATCATCTGGTTGAGCATCTGATCGATTTCACCGGCCATGATCTCGAGATCCCCCGGTGAATAGGTGCCGTTTGCCCCTTGTACGGCGAGTTCGCGCGCGCGTTGCAGGATATCGGTCGCCTGCGTGACGTAACCCTCTACGATTTCGTTCCGATCGACGACCGTTTCGATGTTCTCGCTAAACCGTTCGAGACGAACCCGGTAAGACTGGTAACGGGTTGAGTGCGCGGCGGCGATCGGATCGTCGCGCAGGTTGAGAATCCGGGATTGCGACGCGATTTTGGCCTGGATTTCCTGCATCAGGCGCTGGCGCTCACGCAGATAGAACTGCATGCTGTCGTTCGGCAGATTGGTGCTTATCCGTTCCATAGTCTACCTCACACTCCCATTCGGTTGATAATCGTATCGAGCATCTGGTTGACGTTGCTGATAAAGCGCGCGGCCGCCTGATACCCGTGTTGGTACTTGATGAGTTGGGCGAGCTCTTCGTCGATGTTGACACCGCTGATCGATTCGCGAAGGTCGGTCAAATCCTTATGGATTCGCTGACTCGTTTCCAAGGCGAGTTCCGCCTCCTCGCCTTTAAGACCGATCCGCGCGACCGTGTCGGCGAAGTAGTCGTCAAGAGTCTCGGCACGGCCGATTCCGACCGTTGAATTGCGCAAGCCGGCGATCGCCAACGCGCCGCGACCGTCGCCGGTCTCTCCCGGAGCACCGACAACGGCAAAGGAACTCGCGATTGAGCCGGGTTCGACGCGGAGGGCGCCATTGACTTCCATATACGCTGAGGGATTCTGAAGCGGGGCAACTGCAAATCCGGCACCGATCCCGCGGTCGTTTTCGCCGCGCAGGACGAGGATCGCGTCGGCACCGTCCCATTGAAACGCCCCGGCCGGCCCGCTGTCGGCGAGCAGACCCGCGTACCCGGTGAGAAACAAACCGCTGTCCTCGAGGTGTCGAAGGACAAAATCCGGCGCGTCCGCGTCGGCGGCAGTTGTCGCCTTGAACTCCAGCTGTCCGCGACGGTTGAGTCGGGCGATCACCTCTGCTCCGGAATTGTTGATCCGTGTAATGACGTCCTCGACCGTATCGGTTGCCCGATAGGCGACGTCGATAAGACCCGATTCGGCCAACGCGCGGGGAGCCGGCAGGGTAATCGATCCGGCGAGACCGATTTGCGCCTGCGGTTCGAGAACGTTGGCTCCGTTCACTCGGAATATGTAGCTGGCGTCAAAGGTTCCATCCTCGTCCCGATCGAAGTTTCCCTGGGCGTTGAGAATCGCCGGGTACTCGACAAAGAAGTCCTGGCCCGTTCGTCCGTTGAGCCCGTACCCTTCCCGGTGGATCTCGTTAACAAGGTCGACGACGTTTATCGCGAGTGTATCGAGGGCTTGTATTTCCGTGCGCAAGTCGTCGTCGCGGAGCTCCTGGAGCGCGCCAAGCCGACCACCGCGAAATCGAACGGCCTCACCGCTGTGCTCCCAGACGACGCGACTGTATCCTGCGTTTTCGCGGTCGGCGACGAGATCAAACGGACGGGCGATCCGGCCCTGGACGATGTGAAACCCGGCGGTGTAGACGCTAAACTCGTCCGGATCTCGATCTTCGACCGTAATGTCGATGATCCCGCCGAGTTGCTCGACGAGTAGATCGCGACGATCCATGAGATCGTTGGGATTGTCGCCGGCGGCCTTAACGTTCACGATCTCCTCGTTGAGGGCCGCGATATCGCGGATAATTGTGTTTATCTGGGAGACGGATGCCTGAATCTCATCCTCGGCCATCCGCCGTATCTCGTCTAAGCCGCGGAACCGAAGCCGTACTCCCTCTATCAACGCCTGTCCGCGCTGGAGAATCGCTTCGCGAGGTGCGCGCTGTTCGGGAAAGAGCGATAGCTCCTGCCAACCGTCCCAGAATCGATCCATGAGTGTTCGTACGCTCGAATCTGTCGGCTCGTTGTAGACCTCCTCCATCTGGAGGACGTAGCGATCGCGGGTGTTCCAATAAGATTCGTCGCCGGTTGCGGTGATAATTCGGCGTTCAAGCAGTCCATCGCGAACCCGCTCGACGCGGGCAACCTCGACGCCCTGACCGATTTGACCCGGGGTTTCGGCTCGGTTGAGTTGGGGTCGATAAATCGGCATCGTCGCCTGCAGCTCGACTCTCTGCCGACTGTATCCTTCCGCGGAGGCGTTGCTAAGGTTATGACCAACGGTCTCGAGCGCCCGGGAGTGGGCCAGGACACTTCGTTTGCCGATTTCTATTCCGGAGAACGTGGACTGCATATACCTGCCTCTTCTTACAGCGAGTGATCGAGTACCATCGCCGGCGCGGTGGTAAACGTTCCATCACCTTCCTTGGTGTACCCCGGCGTGGTCCTATCCGGGTAGAGCTCTCTGAGAACGCCCCGTTGCGTCGATATCGTGGCGCGCAGGTAAGAATCGATGTTTGAGCTTCGGCTTCGTAATCGCAGCATGGCGATTTTAAGGTTCCGATAGCGCTCGGTTACCGCGATGCGTACCTCCGTCGGTAGTCGGCGAAGAAGATCGGTAAACTGGATACCCGGCCCAGCGATATGGGCGAGTCGTTCGACGTTTTCGTTTCGTTCGTTCTCGGCCTCGTTAATCGCTTCGCTCAATTCGGTCATTCGCGGGACTACGTCATGGAGACGTTCCCAGCTCCGCTCGGCAACGATCTGTTGAAGTTCGAGCTCCATCTCAGCGAGTTCGTTTATCAACGCGGTTTGCCGATCCAATATCCCGAGAAAGCCCTGCAATAAATGTGTCTCTTTCACGCGATTCCTCCGTTTTAACTATCGGCGTCCTCTCGCCATTCATAAGCTCGAACGCCGGATTTTACCCGCCCTGCGTGAGGCGCAAAAAACGCGACGATCCTCACCGCCCACAAGCGGCTCTCATCGCCTGAGTTGAGTTGTACTTGGTCGCCGTGGTAACGTTTGGCGATGCGTCGTGCACGCAAGCAAATCCGCGTTTTTACTCTCCTCATCTCCTGCGTCTTCTCGATTGCGCCGGCTTTTAGCCAGGCACCGGAGATCTTTGATACGGCGGGAGCGTTCTGGAGCCTCTCGATACCTCCCGAGAACCTGCTTTTAGAGGACATCGATCCCGCGATCATGAACGACCTACGTGCCGTGCGCGATCAAATGAGCGACGAGGAACGCGTCGCCCAGCTCCTCATGGTGAGTTGGCCAAGCGAGTCGCCCGATCCCGAGGTGTTGCGCTGGATTCGCGAGCGGAATATCGGCGGCGTCAAGGTATTCGGCTGGAACGGCGGCGACCTCCCGACGCTCGCCGATACGATCGCCCTGATGCAGCGCGAGAGCGTCGCGACGAGAATGGGCATTCCCTTGTTTACGGCAACCGACCAGGAGGGTGGATGGGTACGCCACGTAAAAGGTGGCACGTCGATTACTCCGGGTAACATGGCGATCGGGGCGAGCGGACTCCCCTTTGACGCGCTGATGAGCGCGCGGTACATCGGGCTCGAGCTACGCTCGCTCGGACTCAACATGAACTTTGCGCCGACGGTCGATGTGTACATCAACCCGGATGCCCACGTCATCGGACCACGGGCGTTCTCCTCCGATCCGATACAAAGCGGATTGCTCGGTATCGCCTATTACCGTGGCCTCGATCAAACGGGGGTAATCGCCACCGCCAAGCACTTTCCCGGACACGGTAACGCGGGGGCAGACAGCCACGGAACGTTACCGGTGATCGAAGACAGCTTTGCGACGATCTGGGAGCGCGATCTGCTCCCGTTTCGGATGTTGATTCGCGAAGGCGTTCCCGCAATACTGATCGGCCACCTCAGTTTTCCCCAGATAACCGGCGACGACTCGCCGGCAAGCATCTCCGACGTTTTTAAAGAGGAGATTCTGCGACGCCGCATGGGCTTTGAGGGCATCGTTATTACCGACGACCTGTACATGGGAGGCGCGCTCGAATACGGCGTGAACGAAGGATGGGACTTTCCCGAGCTGGTCAAACGAGCGATCGAGGCGGGTAATGACATCGTTATGCTGTCGCGAACGCCCGATTTTGACGGTCCTATCTGGAATCGTCTGATTACGGCCTATCGAGAAGAGCCGTCGTTCCGGGCGCGGGTCGATCAATCGGTGCTTCGCAATCTGGCCGTCAAGTGGCTCTACCTGCGACCGGGGCGACGCGTCCCGCTCCAACCCGATCGCGGCGTCCTTGCCCAGTCTCTCCGTACGCCGGAATCGCAGAGCTTTTTTCTTGATCAAGCGGGTCGAAGCGTCACCGTCATCGCCGATGCAGGGCTTCCGTTCCGACCGGCACCGGGAGAACGAATTCTCCTCGCCGGAAAGGACGGAGACTTTTTCCGCGAGGGTGCGGCCCGCTTTCCCGGGGCTCGCCAGTTTCGCTTTTCAGGTCCGAGTTTTTACGAGTCAAGCGCCGCGGACCGCGCCGAGTTTGCCCGCCTCGCCGCGCAACACGACACCGTTATTTTTCTTCTAAGCGATCCGGACAGCCTCCAGGTCCTCCAGGCGGGCCGCGAAACCGGCGCACGGATTATCGTCTACAGCACCTTAACGCCGGTCTATCTCGATCAACTACCGTGGATCGAGACGGCGATCGCGGTTTACGGCTGGGGTCGTGAGAGTTTTGCGACAGGGTATGCCGTTCTCACCGGTGATAGCGACGCCCAGGGTATTCTACCTATTCAGATGGTCGGGTCGGAGCCGTGAACGATGCGCCGATCTGGCGCACGGTGGCTCGCGCCGACGATTCTCCACTCACGACGTACCTTTCGGAGAACGAACCCGTTACGACCGTAATAAGTGAGCGCTTCCGCAGCGGAACGCTCGACAAACGGATGCGTCGCGGCGGACGGTTCTATGTTCTTGAAGGTCCCGACCGCGTCGAGTCTGCGGTTTTTCACGGAGTCGGTGGTTTTTTCTATCCCGTCGGTTTGCGCCGTTACGCCGATAACGCCCAGGTACTCACGATGCTCCGACGTCGGACTGGATCGTTTATTCGGATTCACTCAATCATGGGTTCACGCGCCGACGTGGATACACTCGCCGGACTCTTCGGGGCCCGGCCCCGGACAACGATCGACTACGAGCTACTCGCGATCGGTGCAGCGGCGATGCCGCAATCACCGATGGCACACACAAACGGGTTTTCTCTTTACCTCCCGACGCAATCGGACTGGAAACGCATCCTCCCCCTCCACGTCGCCTACGAGCTTGAGGAGGTCCTGCCGCCGGGTGTTCAGCCCAATCTGGTCCATAGCAAGGCGACGCTTCTGGAAAGCCTGCGTAACCACACCGTACTCCTCGCGGTCCATAAGGACGAACTGGTGGCGCGAGTTGCCACCAACGCCCACGGATTCCGCGGCGAGCAGATCGGCGGTGTCTATACCGATCCCCGGTTTCGAAGTCGGGGCGTCGCCCAGTGGCTGATGAGTGAATTACTCGCTCGTCTCCGTGCCGAAGGACGCATGGCTTCGCTTTTTGTTAAAGCCGAGAACCAAATTGCCATTCGTTTGTACAAAAAACTTGGTTTTTCCTTTGAATGCGAGTTCCGAATACACTACTTTCAATGACAGTGCGTACGCTATTTGTTACCAGTGAGTTTGCCCCATATGCCAAGGCCGGTGGTCTGGCCGACGCGGTCGCGTCGCTTGCCACTGCGCTCACCAGACGAGGCATCGACGTGTCCGTTGTCATGCCGCGCTATGCGTCTTTACCGTCTCTTGCAAATCCACTTGAAACGCGGCTACTCGACGTTCCCTTTGGCGCGACGACGATGGGAGTTGCGTTTCATCGCTACGATCACGATGGCGTCGAGCTATACCTGTTAGAGTTCAACGATTTCTACGATCGCCCGGGGATATATGGCCCGGCCCCGGACCGCGCCTATGAAGACAACGCCCGACGGTTCGCGTTTTTTGCCCACGCCGCGCTGACGCTCGCCGAATCGCTAGATCCGCCTCCTACCGTCATTCATAGTCACGATTGGCCGGCGGCGATGGTCCCGGCTATTCTGGAGTCAGGATTCCCCGGCCCGCGCCTCGACCGGAGCGCTTCCGTTTTTTCGATTCACAACCTCGGGCACCAGGGCGTGTTCGAGGATTTAGCCGATGGCACCGCGGGCCTCCCGCGAGACGAACTGCGGGCACTACACGTGGAATCCGGCGGAACGCTCAACTTTCTTCGCGGCGCGATTCGTCACGCCGACAAAATAGTGACCGTTAGTCCGCGCTACGCCCTTGAAATCCAGCAACCTCGTTTTGGCTTCGGCCTCCATCGCGAAATCCAGCGTCGCATGCGCGACGTAACGGGTATTCTCAATGGCATCGACGAGGACGTTTGGGATCCGGCGCGCGACGATGCGATTTTTACGCCGTACGACGTCAACACGCTCGAAAACAAAGCCCGCAACAAAGCAGAACTCCAACGCGAGTTAGGATTGCCGGTGGATCCCGCCGCCCCGCTTATCGGAATGGTCACGAGACTCGTCAATCAAAAGGGAATCGTTCCGCTTTTTGAACCGGGGAACTCCCTTGTCTACCGGCTCTGTGAGGAGCTCCCCATCCAGTTTGTCATTCTCGGGAGTGGGGAATCGTGGTGTGAGCGCGAGATTGAAACGCTTTCACAACGATTACCGACGTTCCGTGGGATCGTCGGATACAGCGAAGAGCTGGCCCACCGCATTGAGGCGAGCGCGGATTTCTTTCTGATGCCGAGTTTGTACGAACCGTGCGGTCTCAATCAGATGTACTCGATGCGCTACGGAACAGTTCCGATCGTGACGCGTACCGGCGGCCTCGCGGACACCGTAGATAACGACAGCGGCTTTTTTATCGAGGAAGCGAGCGCTCCCGCCATCCAGCTTACGGTACAGCGGGCGATCGATACCTACCTCCGGCGACCCGATCGGATCGACGAAATGAGACGGTACATGATGAAACGTGACTTCAGCTGGGATCGCTCCGCCGACGCCTACGCCGAGCTGTACCAGGAAACCGTCAGCGCGGTGGTCGCCCCGCGATTTTCCGCTTGAGGCGGGCCCCGCGGTACTCGAGTGCGTCGCTCCAATCGCCGGTTCGCTCCTGGTATTGACGAAGAACCTCGAGCGCGGCGGAAGGATCTTTGGCACGGTGCTCCAAGTACTTGGCGTAATCGACCGCGTCGATGGCGTCACCGCGAACGACAAACAACTCTTTGAGAATCGAACCCATCGCCTCGTAGTCCCCGGCTCTCCGCGCTTCGACGACGAGGAGACGGCGGGCTTCTATCCATCCATCGGGTAGCCCGCTTCCCGCGCGTCGCGCAAACGCTCTCGACGGACCGTCGCGTTCGGCAAGCCGCCTTCGATCCTCGGTCTCTCGGCACAGCCGTTCAAGGAGGGCGATCGCGGCCCCGCGCTCAATCGGACCTCCGCGCTCCAGCAGCAAACGCGAAACGGCGACACGGTCGGCGTGGCGAACCGGGCTAACGCTGTTTTCTTTGGGCGCGATTTTGGGCGCCGACCGATCGACGGTCGGTTTCGCCACGACGGTAACGAGCTCATGGTTGAGTAAGAGCGCGAGGCGGCAGAGGTTTTCGATGTCGGCGGCGTGGTGCGAGAACACCGGTTCGAGCCGACCTGCACTACGGGAGCGGAGATAATCGAGATAGCGCTCCGGAACTTCGGCGCTCGGGATATCAAGGTCTCGTGTCGTCCCCAATACCTCGCGCTCGACACTGGTAAGCGTGCAACTACCGATCTGGCGCGCGTAGAAGCGACGCGTGATGTGAAGGGCGTCAAAATGAATCGCCTCGGGAAACTGCCTTCGGTTGAGGAGAAAGCGCGAGCGAAGCACCGGTAGGTCAAATCGCGATCCATTATAGGTCACGTAGACGATCGGGATATCTCCGCGCTCGAGATCGGCCGGGACCGCGGGCATCAGTTCTTTCTCGAGGCAACTCAAAAACGCCGGCTCGGCGTCAAAATCGCCGAGAAAGAACTGCGTCAGGATAGCATCTGATCCGCTGGGCGTGAGTCGGGCGACGCCAACGAGGAATGCGACGTTTCCAGCCCCGCCGGAGAGTCCGGTTGTCTCAATATCGATGCAGAGAGGATACGCCCGCGGTCCAAGCCCCAACACGGGCGACAACGGATCCCAGGTTCCTGATTGGGTGACACCGCTCCCCTCCCCGATTAAAAAGCTCGTTTTACGGCAGAACACGCCGTCGTCAAGTATCTCCCAGTCGGTTCCCGGTGAAACGTAACTGTCCTCCGCGGCCCCATACAGCTTCGGCGCACGGTGCGACCCGGTGGCGATCCGTCCCTTCTGTCCACTTTTGATCTTCTTGAGTCGTTCGTACAGGTCGCTCACGACGACCAGGCTTCCAGCAACTCCAACACGACGCGTTTTGGATCGCCGTCCCACTCCTCGGCGCTGTCGATCGGGCCCACACAGGAAGGACAGCCGGACTCGCATCGGCAGGTCCGGACGCGGTCGCGTGCCGAGCCAATCACCGTATCCAGCGTATGCGAAAGCGCCTCCGATAAACCGCTCCCGCCGGGATAGCGATCGTAAATGTAGATCGCCGGTTCGCCAAAATGCGGATCCCGGACGCTGGCGTGGACGCCGAGGTCCGCCGCCCCGCACATCAAGAACACGGGGGCAACATCGCGAATCATGCGGGCCGTTCGAGCCAAGGCGACCGGCTTGGCGCCCGCCGGTAAATGATCAAAAACCTCGCGAACCGGTCCCCCGCTCAGCAGAACAACCGTTGCCCGTGTGTGCATCTGCTCCTCGGGTAGATCGATCTCGCCGTAGCCGATGTTCTCATGCGTATCAAAGCGAAGCTTTTTAAACTTAGCGGCGATGCTGCGGACAAGTACGTCACCAAGAACGAGTTCGCTGCCGTTGGCGGCAACGCCTCGTCGCTCGTCCTCCATGAGGACCTTGATGTCGATCTTGAGCAGAGAATCGGTGAAGTAGTTGACGGTACTGCGCTCAACCTCGCAGCGCCGATTGCCGATATCGAGCCTCGTCACGACAAACTGATTGCCGCGATGGATGTAAATCGCGTTGTCGTACAAGAGCTCCTTGGCAGACGGCCGGTCCATCTCCCCGATCACCTCGTCGGTACCGCTCGTCCGATCCACGATAATCACGTTGTCGCTTGTCGCACTCCGCAGAGATATCTCCTCGGCCGGATAGCTTTGCTCAGCCCAGTGATACACGCCACCGCTGCGCCGAATCACGCCGTTTTCCTCAAGCAATTCGAGCATCGCTGAGCCCTCGTCGGCAAAGGTTTCATCCGGATCCATCGGTAGCTCAAACACGGCGCATTTGAGGTGATCGAGCAGTACGTACGGGTTGTCGGGATTTACATAGGCGTTTTCGGGACTCCGATCGAGAAAGTACTCCGGGTGCTCAACGACAAACTGATCGATCGGAGAGGAGTTGGCGACGAGGACGGCAACGGAGAGATCGATCCGTCGACCAGAGCGCCCGGCTTGCTGGAGCGTGCTGGCCACAGTCCCTGGAAATCCGGCGAGTATAGCGGCGTCGAGGCCACCGATATCGATTCCGAGCTCGAGCGCGTTTGTCGAGACGACGCCGTGGATTTCTCCGCTCCGCAAACCGCGCTCGATCGCGCGACGTTCGTTGGGCAGGTATCCGCCGCGATACGATTCCACACGGATACGCGCGTTCTCGGTATACACGTTCTCGAGACTCCGGCGGATGTACCCCGCGATGAGCTCCGTCCGGAGCCGCGATCGGGAAAACACGATCGTTTTTATGCCTTGCCGCAGAAACCGCACCGCGAGCGCGTGGGCGGACTTGACCACACCCTTACGGATTCCTTGCACGCGGTCGACGAGCGGAGGGTTGTAGAGGATCAGATGTTTCTCGCCTTGCGGCGCGCCGTTTTCCGACACGAGCTCGACAGGTGCCCCGATAACCGCCTCCGCGAGCTCGCGAGGATTACCGATCGTCGCCGAGGAAAGGACAAAACGAGGATTCGATCCATAAAATGCGGCGATCCGGCGTAAGCGTCGCATGACGTTGGCGACGTGCGAACCAAAAATTCCGCGGTAGGTGTGGAGCTCGTCGACGACAACAAATTCAAGATTCTGAAAAAAATGAGACCAGCGCGTGTGATTGGGGAGAATACCGGTGTGCAGCATATCCGGGTTGGAGATGATGATCCGGCCGGCGCGTTTGGCCTTTGTCCGCAGGGCCGGCGGCGTATCCCCGTCATAGGTAATCGCCGTGAGACTCACACCCGCGCGGTCGATCGTCTCGTTGAGAACCGCCTGCTGGTCCTGGCTGAGCGCCTTGGTGGGGAAAAGGTAGAGAGCACGCGTCTCGGGACGCGAGATCATCGCGCTCAAGACCGGCAAGTTGTAGGTCAAAGTCTTGCCGCTCGCGGTCGGCGTAACGACAACGACGTTCTGGCCGCCGAGTATCTTTTCGATCGCCAGAGCCTGGTGCGAGTAGAGCGACGTTATCCCCTGGGCCGCAAGGGCCTCGACGAGTTCTTTGTTAATCGAAGCGGGAACGGGCCGGTAAACCGCGTCGCGCGCCGGGATCGTCGTCCAATGCGCGACGGAACGCATAAACGAATCGTCGTCCCGGAGCTCTCCAAGCAGTTGCTCGATCATATTCTGAGTAGCGTAGCACATTTCTTTTCTTGACCGCTATTTCGCTCGCCCCTACACTGACTGTATGCAAGAAGTACTGACCGTAGTAATGGGCGGCGGAAAGGGAACGCGATTGTACCCGCTGACCGCGGACCGTGCAAAACCGGCGGTTCCGTTTGGGGCGCGGTATCGTCTCGTCGACATCCCGCTTTCCAACAGCATCAACGCCAACTTTAAGCAGATCTACGTGCTGACCCAGTTCAACAGCGCATCGCTGCACTTACACATCAGCAACACGTACATCTTCGATTCATTTACCAGCGGATTTGTTGAGATCCTCGCCGCGGAGCAAACCTTTGCCCACTCGGGATGGTATGAGGGGACAGCCGACGCGGTTCGTAAGAACATGCAACATTTCCGCGTCCAGAAACCCGAGTACTACATGATCCTATCGGGCGACCAGCTCTACCGCATGGATCTACGAGACTTTTTTGACCGCCACGTCGAAAGCGGTGCGGACTGCTCGGTTGCCGTTTTGCCGGTCACCCGCGAGGACGCCGTTGGATTCGGTATTCTCACCGTCGATGAAATCGGTCGAATAACCGAGTTTACCGAGAAACCGCCGATCGATCGGGATATCAGCGAGATGAAGATACCATCGCCTCTCGCAAAATCGTTGCCGACGTACACCGCAGGCAAAGACTACCTCGCCTCGATGGGTATCTACGTGTTTAAAGCTGAGGCTTTGGAAAAAGCGCTCGACAACGAGTACACCGATTTTGGGAAAGAAGTGATCCCTATGCTGATTAAAAACAGCAAGGTTCACGCCTATATGTTTGACGGTTTCTGGGAAGATATCGGTACGATCGGCAGTTTCTACGAGACGAGCATCGCCCTCGCCGACGTCTATCCGGCGTTTAATCTGTACGACGAGAAAAGCCCGATTTACACCCATCGGCGGGACCTTCCGCCGAGCAAGCTCAACTCCTGCAAAATCTCCAAGTCGCTTGCCGCGGACGGCTGCATCATCACCGATAGCACAGTCAACCGCTCGGTTATCGGAATTCGAACGATCATCAACGGCGGATCTGAACTCGACGGAGTTGTGTGTCTCGGCGCCGATTATTACGAGGAACCGGGTCCGGCACCGACTGAATCGGGCAAGGCGGTTCCACCGATCGGTATAGGCGCCGGAACCAAGATACGAACGGCGATAATCGACAAAAACGCCCGTATCGGCGAGAACTGCAGCATTGGCTGGGACGGGCCACCACCGGAGGGTGACTACGATCGCTACTACGTTCGCGACGGTATCGTGATCATTCCCAAGAACGGCGTTATCCCCCCCGGGACGGTGATCTGAACCAGGCGATTATCGGCGTCTGGAGTCAAACACCGTCGATCGTTAGTCTCTACCTCTCCGCTCTCAACGCCGACGAGGACATCGCGGCGTTACGCGCAGAACAGGCGGAGAGCAAAATGGATCTGCTCGTACTCGATATCTCCGATCCTACATCAAGTCGATTGCGGGAGATCGCCGGTACCGTGCGTCGCTACAACGCGCCTTCCCTTGCGCTCGTCCTCAATCTCGATCCCGACATCGAACGGCAGATCCGCTCCCTTGGAGTGCAGGTCGCGCGTCGACGTCCGGATCCGGCGCTTCTCGGCGAGCCGTCCTTTACGCGGCCGTTGGTATCGATCATCAAAGCAACTATTCTCGTTCACGGTCGCCAACGGCCCCGGGTGGATGCGAGTTCCGCAACAAGGCGTTCGCCGCCTCCACGCGCCCTTCCATCGCGCTCGAACAAGGTCGCCGACCACGCGATCGTCATCGCCGCCTCGACGGGCGGACCGCCGGCCGTCCGCCGCGTCATCGAGGATCTAAAAACGCCCGATCGCTACACCGTACTCATCGTGCAACATATCAGCGCGGCGTTTTCCCAAGGGTATGCTCGGTGGCTCGGTGAGGCCACCGGTCGCACGGTAGAAATCGCCCGCAACGCCGAACGTATCACCGCCGGATCTATTCTCGTCGCGCCCGGAGATGCCCATCTGGCGGTACGCAAGCGGGCCGCGATCTACGACTACGGCGACAAGCGGAACTTCCAACGCCCCAGCGCCGATGTCCTGTTCGAAACGGCGGCGCGCGAGTGGGGAGAAAACTGTGTCGCGATTATTCTCACCGGCATGGGCGAGGACGGCGCCGCCGGTTGTGTCGCCGTTCGCGACGCCGGTGGTCACGTCGTCGCGCAGGACGAGGAAAGTTCCGTTGTGTGGGGTATGCCTCGCGCGGCGATTGAGCGCAAGGCGGCCGACGTTATCGCCCCGATCGAGGAGATCGGGCGCCGCGCGGAGGCCGAGCTCCTCCGCCGCGCCGGGGCGATCTTGTAGATTATCGGATCAGAATAAATTCCACCCGACGGTTTCGCCAGCGGTTCTCCGTGTCGGTGTGCGGGACGATCGGTTGTGAACCGCCGACGCCAACCGCCGTAAAGCGGTCCTCGTCGAGGCCCCGCTCGACAAGCGCTTGTAGGACGGTACGGGCACGCGCTTCGGAGAGCGGCACGAGTTCGTCGACCTGCTCGCGCTCAGTTCCACTGAGGTTTACGGCGTGTCCCTCGATCTGAACGTTGTAAGCTCGATAGCGGTCGAGGATCTCGGCTATCCGATTGACGATTTCGAAGTTCTTACCGAGAACCTCTTCGTCTGAGGCGAGAAACTCCGGGCTGTTGGGTGCAAAGACGATGTTGGAAATTCGAATCTTGTAGCGATCGCCCTCGCGGATCACCAGAACGTCGACGGGAATCTCGCCCGTACGCTCGGTCACGAGACCCACGTTGTCGACGATCGTGAGTCGCCACGGATAGTCCTCGGCCGCCTCGACGAGAACGCCGTCGTCCGACCGCCCGTCCCATATTAGTCGGGAGCCCGGTTGTCCGCGTCCGGCGACCGTCTTAAACACGCCGCCGCGGGGATCATCAACAAACAGCTCCCAACTGGCGACGCCGCTGAGGTCTTCGACCCCCAGATCGATGACGAGTTCGTCGGCGAATCCGTCGTTGTCCGGGGAGAACGGTTGCGGGGCGATCGTCATGGTCACGTCGGGAGCGCTTGTATCTACCAGGATACTGCGGCTATCGGAAGACGGCCTGCCGCCGTTGGCGTACTGCGCGGTCAAGCGCCCCTGGTATCGACCATCGCGACGCTCGCCGGCTTCGTCGGTACCGTTCCAGCGGATTTGCTCTTCGCTGGTCTGGCCGCCTTCGTACGTCCGAACGACCGTCTCGTCCTCGTCAAGAATCTCAAAACGCCAGGACTCAAGTCCCTCCTGCTGGGGTAGGAGCAAGCTAAACTCAGCAAACTCAAGCTGTCCGTCGCCGTTTGGCGAGAACGCGCCCGGATCTACAGTTACAAAAACACTCTGCGTTTCGCGATTTAGAATGAGCCCTGGAAGGAGACGCTGCGCGGCGTTTCCCGCTGCGTCGACGCTCTCGATTTGATACTGGTAGACGCCGTCGCTTGCCTCTACGCCTGTATCGTCGAGACCGTCCCAGGTGATCGCCTCCGGCTCGCGGTCATCAAACTCAAATGCCCGTACAGGAACTCCCTCGGCGTCGACGATCGCGGCGCGAATTGAGATTTCGGCAGTGCCGGACTGCTCGACGATGAGCGTATCCTGATTACCGTCGCCGTTCGGCGAGAACACAGCGGTATCGGGATCAACGACGACGAGCTCAGGGGCAACGGTATCGACCGTCACCACGATCGCATCACCGATCCCACGGTTTCCGACGATATCCCAACTTTCGATATAGTACGTGTAAACTCCGTCGTCGACGATCGCTCCGGCACCGTCCAAACCGTCCCAACGAACGCTCTCGGGAACGGTAATCCCCGTTTCGCCGGCGCGAATCTCCTCGACGAGAGCGTCAAAGGTCAGCTCGGGCGGGTTGTCCTTGTTCTCGATTCGCCGCACGACTTCTCCGGCCTCGTTCTCGACGACAAAGGCAAAACCTTCGATAGCGCTTTCATCGACAATTGTAAACGGGACGACAAGGTCGTCGAGAATCCCATCGTTGTTCGGCGAGATCCACTCCGTGTCGACCGGTCCAAGGTCGATTTCGGGCGGCTCCCGATCGACGCCTCCAAACGGAACCTCGACGCCGACGCCCAGGGCGAAGACATCCCCGGTAAGCGGCGCGAATGCGATTGAAGAACGAATGTCTCCGTCACGACTTCCGCTACGATCGCGTCGTCGTTCGATTAGACGAGAGATATTCACCGTGACGCCAAACGAAGGGATGATGCTTCGGGACTCGTCGGCATCCGATCCAAGGTTCTGTTGAAGATCCCAGCGCATGCCCAAATCAAAGCTGAGAAACTCCTCGTAGGTTACCGTCAGACCACCGCCCGTTCTAAGGTTCTGGAATCGGGGCGTTTGCGCCCAGGCGGCGATACCGAGCGAGATCCGCTCACCGTTGTAGGGTACCCCCGATACACCGATCCCCGGGGTCAGAATCGAGGGGAATCCGGTGAGGTCGTCGCCGTCGTTGTCTTCCTCATGGGGCCGATATCCGATCCCCAGGGTATGTGCCGTCACCCCCCATCGAAAATCATCCATACCCAACAATCGACCGGGTGTATGAACAACGCCAAGGTCGGCAGAAACGCCGAATGCCGTATTTTCCTGTTCGCCGAACATGACGTTGGCCGCGGCACCGACCAACACTTGCGGGAATAGGTCCCGCGCGTAGCTCGCGCGGGCGCGACCGAGACGACCGAGATCCATCCCGTCGAGCCGAGCGTCGAGGTACAACAGATTGAGTCCGAGGACACCGATCTGAGTTGGAAAATGGGCGGCTCCTGAAACGATGTGTCCGAGTTGCTCATCGTCGGAGGAATCGGGTCCGAGAAGTGAGCCGTAGTACGCGGACGCAAACGCCTGATCGCGTGCTCCAAACACCGCGGGGTTTGCGGCGTCCCCGAGAATCGCATCTCCGCGGGTGAGGTCAAGACCACCGCCGAGAAAACCGGGAGAAACAAGCTCCCACCACTCTTCTCCGCCGGCAGGCGGATTGTAACCGTACGCCGCGAGGGCGCAGCCGAGAAGCAATAAAAACAGGGCGGATCGCTTCATCAAATCCTCCAATCGCTTAGATACTAACACAAAGAGGGGAAAAGACCCCGTTCAGAAGAAACTGTGGGATCAACGACACGCGGCAACGACGGATGTGTATATGGGGCAGTGTTTTTTCTACTCGAGCCGTTTAATTTGAAGAAGAGCGGCAGCTGCGACACAATCCGTGGAATTCGACCGATCGCGATACAACGAGGTGGCCCTCGTCCTGGGCGATTCGCCGATTCACTTCATTCTGTACATCTATCGGAATGTCAACGTCGAAAATTCCACCGCAGCGATCGCAGATAAAATGATAGTGAGGTGTACGAGCCGCCTCGTATACGTCGCGGCCGCTCCCGAGCGGCAATCGATTTACGCGACCTTCATCAACGAGAATGTTGAGATTACGGTACACATTGCCCAGACTCACATGCGGATATCGATGGCGCAGCTGTTCGTACACCCACTGCGCACCGGCGTGGATACGACTGCTTTCCAGAAGCTCAAGTATACTTTCCCGCTGCTTGCTGGTCCTTGGCCTGCGCGGCATGATGAGAAGATACGGATATGAGGCAAAACGAGTCAACCAAACAGAAATGCCCGCTCTGCGGACACCCGGCAACCACATGGGTCACCGACAAACAGAGTCGGAAAACGGTCGACGGTGCTGGCCGCGCTCGTGTCTACTATCGCTGCGAGAATTGCCAGCTGGTCCACGCGGGTCACGAGTTTCACCTCGATCCCGCGTCAGAAATGGCGCGTTACACTCATCACAACAACGATACCGCCCAGTACCGCGCGTATATGGACCGCCTTATACAACGGACGATCAAAAGCAAGTTCAAGCTCGACTCGACGATCCTCGACTATGGGTGCGGGCCGATTCCGGTCCTATCGGAGCGGCTTGTCACCGCCGGGTACCGCTCATCGTATTGGGATCCCTATTTTGCCCCTGATACACGACCGCTGGACATGCGATACGACGGCATCGTCCTCCATGAAGTTGTCGAACACGTCGCCGACGCCCGCTCGCTATTCGCCCATCTGATGACGCTGCTTGAGCCGGACGGAAAAATCGTAATCGCTACACATACGTATCCGCCCGATCCCGGGGAGTTCGCCGATTGGTGGTACCGAGCAGATCCCACGCACATCAGCTTTTACTGCGCGGAGACGTTTAGCGTGGCCTCCGGCATGTTCGGCCTCAGGAGCACCGCGATCGAACGAGATCTATTTGCTCTTAAAGCACTCAACTCTCCATTGCCCGGTGCCGGGGGCGGGTTTACAATAGCGATATAGGAGCAGGCAGGCTCTAGTATCTCTCACGTAGGAAAAGGGGTGGATTATGAAACGACTCTTACTTCTCGTTCTCCTGGTGTTTGTGTTCGTGTCTCCGGCATTTGCCGATCGCTATTGGGGCGCAAAAATCGGTTTTAACGTCGGGACATTTACCGGTGACGATGCCGATCCGACCGATCTCGACGCTGAGACGCGAAACACCCGGGGCGGTTTCTACACCGGTGCATTTGTCGATTTTGAGATTTTTGGTCCGATCGGTTTACGAACCGAGCTCAACTACAGCGGTAAAGGAGTTGAATACGAGGGCGGTGACTCCGACATTCTCCTCCGCCTCAACACGCTGGAACTCCCGATTCTTCTCGACATCAATCTACCGCTGCCAATTCCCCTCGTTGACATATCTATTTTCGGGGGACCGGCAGTGGGGTATGTGTTTTCGTCGCGGTATGAGTACAGCGAACCGGGCTATTCCGAGGAGGGATCGGCCGAGGACAACGGTATCACGGTAGCAACTCTGGACATCGCCGCGGCTGCCGGACTCGGGACGGCAATCAAAGCGGGACCCGGCCGCGTGTACATCGATATCCGCTATACCTTTGGTCTCTTGTCAGTCGTCGATGAAGTAGATATCAGCGAACCCGAAATTGCGCTTTTTGTCGACATTCCGGATCCGATTATTCGGACCTCAACCGTCGGCGTGATGGTGGGTTACGGTATCGCCTTCTAAACGGATCGGTTGACACAACCGTAAAAGGTCGGCATCATACGCGCTACATATCAGCCAGGGGGTGTAGCGAAGTTGGTTATCGCGCCGGCCTGTCAAGCCGGAGATCGCGGGTTCGATCCCCGTCACTCCCGAAAGCCCATCCATTTGGATGGGCTTTTTTTTGTCTATGCGACCGGTGTACCGTTGGACCGGTGTTACCGTCGGAAGGAGGATCTATGCGAATCACTCGAGCCCGACTCCGTGGATACGACGTGACGGAACTCTACGATATTGCGATCACCGCCGACGGAACGATTGAATCGATAACGGAGAGTCCGGTCGTTCGAGAAGATTCACCGGCAGGCGAAGAGACGATCGACGCCGACGGCGGTCTCGTAACGGAATCGTTTGTCAACGGACACCTGCACCTCGACAAGGTCTACACACTCGCGATGCTCGGCGACGAGGCGCTCTCGCAGTACCACGCTGCCGGAATGGGCGGAGCGATGACGGCGATCGAGCTCGCGTCGGCCGTAAAGAAAAACTACGACCGGCGCTGGATACTGGACCACGTGCGCCGGGCACTCGACTCGGCGATACGCAACGGGAATACGGTCATTCGTGCCTTTGCGGACGTCGATACGACCGCCAAGCTCGAGGGGGTCGCCGCGTTGCTGGAGGCACGCGAGGAGTATCGGGACCGCGTGACGGTCCAAGTGGTGGCGTTTCCGCAAGACGGGATAATCCGCGACCCGGGCGCCGAGGAGCTGGTCCGCGAGGCACTCGTGATGGGAGCGAACTGCGTCGGTGGAATCCCGTGGATCGAGCTAAGCGATGAGGATGCCGTCGAGCATATCTGTCGGATGATGGATCTGGCCACTGAATTTGACGTTGATGTATCGATGTTGGTCGATGATGCGGGTGACGCCGGTCTACGGACAACCGAACGCCTCGCGGTCGAAACGATTCGCCGAGGTTTCCACGGACGGGTCACCGCTCAGCACGCGCGGGCGATGTCTTTATACCCGGAGCCGTACTTTCGACGCCTCGTCGCGCTTCTGCGCGAGAGTCGTGTCTCAATTGTGAGTGATCCGCATACCGGTCCCCTGCACGCCCGCGTTCGCGATCTCAGAAGTGCCGGCGTTACCGTCGCCCTCGGGCAAGACGACATCGAGGACGCCTACTATCCGTTCGGCCGCAACAACATGCTCGAGGTCGCGTTTCTTGCCGCTCACCTCCTATGGATGACCTCAGCGGTCGAGATCGAGGCATTGTACGATATGATCACGAGGGACGCGGCCCGGGCGCTCGGCATCGAGAACTGGAAGATCGAAATCGGCTCCCGCCCCGACCTTGTCGTTCTCGACGCGACGACTGTAGCCCACGCGCTCTCCCACCATACCGAACCCCGCGCCGTCATTCGGTCCGGGGAGTGGATTCACGCTCGATCGCCCTAACTTTTTGCTACGGACAAAACCTTTCGCGCCACCGATTCTCGAGCACTCGGGTGTACTCGGTGAGACCGGTCTTCGATCCACTCCCACCGGCAAGTTGATGAATCTGCGAGGTGTACCACTCCGTGACTCCACCCGTGGCGGACTTGTCCAGGCGGGGAAACTGCGGCGCCTCGCGGCTATCACCTGCCCAGGACCGGGGCAACTCGGGATCGAGAACGAGAAGGCGGGCCATTCCGACCGCCTCGATGCCAAGGTCGTCGATGATCGCCTCAGCATCGTCGCGCGACTTGATACCGCCGGTAAGGACGAGGTGCTGGGTAGAGACACTCCGCGCCTGGGCGGCAACGTGTTGATAGTACGGACCGGAACGCGCTCGCGTGTGACGTCGGGTGAAGCCGGGCACGTACGTGCCCGCACTCAGCTCGACGAGGTCCACCGGTTCGTCGTTCAAAAGCTCGATATATTCGAGGGCACCGTCGGGTACAAGCCCACCGACTAATTCGTCGCTTACGTTGATTTTTATTCCGATCGGTACGCGGGTCCCAATCGCGCCACGAATCCCGGCGATGATTGCGTGCACAATCCGGAATCGCGCCGTGGCGGATCCACCCCAGCGATCCGTTCGAACGTTGAAGAGGGGTGACAGAAATTGGCTCAGCAAAAATCCGTGCGCCGCATGAATCTGAACGCCGGTAAAACCTGCGGTAATCGCTCGCTTCGCCGCGCGCCCGTAAAGCTCCGGAAGACTCTCGATCTCACGCGTCGTCAACGCCCGGATTTGTCGTTCACCGATAGTGCCGGTCGATGGCCCAACCGGTTCGCCAAGCCCCGGATGGACCATAAAACCGGCGTGGCCCAGCTGAGCCCATAGCTGCGCTCCGTCTTCCGTCGCGGACGACGTTATATCCTCGAGACAAGCGACGCTCACCGAATCGTCGAGAACGAGGTTTCCCGGGTGCTCCGGGCAGTGATGCGTCACCTGAACCTCGCCAACGATGCTCAAACCGACGCCGCCCGCCGTCCACCGAGCGTACAGTCGGCGCTGTTTGTGTGTCGCTTCGCCGGTTCCTGAGCCGAGCCAATCGGACATCGCGGGCTTGACGATCCGGTTCTTTAGTGTGACCCCGCACGGAAGATCGAGAGGGGAAAAGAGCTTAAACATATTCTCGCAGAAACCTCGGAGTCCACTGTAGCCCGACGACGACGTCCCGTTCTACGACAGGTCCGTCTCTTCAAGCATAGAGTTTGACCCGGCGATATCGCGCTCGACCGCGTCCGCCGCTCGCATCGTGACGTCACCGTTTGATTCGCCGCTTCGTTCAGACCGCTGTACAAAGTACACACCCGCCAAAACCGCGGTCATGCCGACAACGTTGCCGATCGTTACGACTTCGTCGAGGACGAGTGCTCCAAGTACCGTCGCAATAACGGGCGATACAAAGAGCCAGGTAGCGGCAAAAACGGGACTGACGTGGGCGACGAGCCACAGGTAAATTGTGTGCGCTACTATCGAGCCGACGACAATAAGGTAGAGAAGCGAGGCAACGGACTCTCGAGTCCAGATTACCTGGGTCTGTCCCGTGGCAACCGCGATACCAAGGAGAAAGAGGCCGCCGGCTAACATGCTGTACCCGTTGGCGAGAACGGGATCGGTCCCTCGGTCGAATCTCTTGCGATACCAGATCGAACCAAGGGCGTATGTCGCCTCAGCGCCGACGGTAAGCAAGGCGCCGACAATCGCGCCGGGATTTGCGCTTCCACCGGACACTGAGACGAGAAGAACGGCCCCGAGGACGCCGAGCAGCAAACCGACAACACTCGCTACGCTCAAGACGGTCCCAAGGAGTAGTACGGAAAGAGCCGTGACCATCACCGGTCCGATCGCCTGGAGTTGGGCGATCCGACCGGAGTCGATATAGATCGCGGCTGAGTAGGTTAGACCAAACGTCGCACCGATGATCAGGAATCCAAGGATCGCAACCCGCCCGAGATAGACGAGCGAGGGTTGTAAGGTCGGCTTTATCGGGGAGGAAGCGAGTCGAAGCGGTAGTCGTATGCAAATGAGGATAGCTCCCGCGACGGTAAAACGGATTCCAGCCGCGAGAAATGGTGGTAGGCCCGCGTTGGATCCGATTTTGATTGCCAGAAAAGTCGTTCCAAAAACTGCGCACATAAGCGCGTACAAGAGCCAGGCTCGATTTGAAATCGCGCCGAGGCCTGAGCGGCGTTGTTTCGTCGTATTTGATTCAGGCGCGTTTGTATTCATCTGTACCGACGTTAACAAACGTTGCGCACAACGCGTAGACACAGTTTCTCGGGTTACTATGGACACGCGCAGGTCCGGTACCTTGTCGAGATCGAGAGCCTGTTAAAGGATGCCGACTTGATCTATCGCTGTGTCTCTACTACTCTCTTCCAACTGTGCCTGCACTTCTGTGACCACGAGGCGTACCATTGCCGAAGACCACGGGCACAGGAGCGACACTATGTACCAGATCGAACCGTCTTTTATCCGCAGTATCCTCGCCGCCGCGACGGCGCCGGGCGTTCTCAGCCTCGCCGGCGGCCTGCCGGATAAGCGTCATTTCCCGGTCGACGCGATTATGAGTGCGACCGAAAACGCGCTGCGTCGCGACGGGACGAGTATCCTCCAGTACGCGGGGACATCCGGCGATCCCGCTCTTCGGGCGTGGATAGCGGACCGGCTTTCGCGAATGCATGGCGTCCCGACCTCACCGGAGCAGGTATTGATCACCACGGGATCCCAGCAAGGCCTTGACCTCGCTGCCAAGCTCTTTTCCGACTCCGCAGTCGCAATCGAGGAGCCCGGATACCTGGGCGCTCGGCTGGCGTTTCAGGCGCTCAGAGTTGAGATGATCCCGATTCGCCTCGTCGAAACCGGAGCGGATGTCGATGCGCTTGATTCAGCCTTTGTCGCCGGAGCGCAGTTGTTCTACGGGATGAGCCGCTTTCAGAATCCGAGCGGATCGAGCTACGTCGAGGAAACCGCGGACCGGATCGCCGATCTGCTCAACGGTAGCCAGAGGTACATGGTCGAGGACGATCCCTACGGCGAGTTACACTACGAGGAGGCGTCGTCGTCACTCATAGCCGCACGCGCTTCCGAGCGAGTTATCTACCTCGGGAGCTTTTCTAAATCGATTGCTCCGGGGCTCCGCATCGGTTACATCCGCGCCGAGCGAGTAATTCTCGACGCGCTGGAGCCGTTTAAACAGGCAACAGATCTTCATTCATCGACATTTACGCAGGTGGTACTGCGAGAGCTGTTGACCAACAGCGCTTTTGATTTCGACGAACACCTGGCGAAGATACGAACCGCCTACCGTCGACAGCTGTCCTCCCTCGTCGACCGTCTCCCCCAGCGGATAGCGGGTGCGAGAATACCGAGCGTTCCCAACGGGGGAATGTTTGTCTGGGCCCATCTACCGGTTTCCAGCGCCAAACTCTTCCCGTTGGCGATCAAGAACGGCGTCGCCTACGTGCCGGGCGAGCACTTCTTCCTCGACGCACACCCGGAGACGGCGTTACGCATCAACTTTACCAACCTTGCGCCAGAGGACATAGACCGGGCGATAGGCCGACTCGCCGACTCGATCGAAGAATTTGCGGGGTAGCGCAATGGAGAAGACGATCCCACTGTACCAGAACATCGCCCGCCGAATCGAAGAGATGATCTTTACCGGGGTATTTGAGCCCGGTGAACGACTACCATCGATACGAGACCTGCATCGGGATTTTCACGTCAGCGTCAACACCGCGCGCGAAGTATATCGCGTGCTCGAGGATCGCGGCGTCGCCGAGCCGCGACGACAATCGGGACACTTTGTACGCCAGGTACCGGCCTACTGCGCCGACTGCGATATGGATTTCCCCGATCCACGTGTGGCGGTACCGCGCGAGGCGACACCGGGGCAAGACGCGTCCCGTGTCCTACGCGACGGATTTCAAGCAGGCTGGATCAATCTCGCGACCGCCGAACCGCCGTCGAGTCTACTCCCGGCGCAGCGCCTCGCGGAGGTGACGGCCCGCGAGCTTCGGCGATACTCTGATCGCGCTGCGGGCTACTCGCTTCCGCCTGGACCGGAGACGCTCCGCCAGGAAGTTGCCAAGCGCGTGTTTCGAGGTGGCGTCAGCGTATCCCCGGACCAGATTCTCATCACTGCGGGCTGCATGGAGGCCGTATTTCTCTCGTTGATGACCGTTTGCAAACCGGGAGACGCGGTAATCGTCGAATCCCCGGGCTTCTTTCTTTTTTACCAACTCCTCGACCGCCTTAATCTAAAAGCTATCGAGGTTCCCAGTCGGCCCGGACGCGGCGTCGATCCAGTCGAACTCGACCAGGTTCTCGGCGACGCCGAACAGCGGCGCAGAAAAAACAACGGGCCGCGCGTTGCGGCGCTTCTGCTGATCGCGAACTTCTCAAATCCGATAGGATCGCTCATCCCGGTCGATCAGAAGAAAAAGATTGCGGCAATCATCGAGCGACACGGCGTCATACTTGTCGAGGACGATATGTACGGCGAGATGGCGTGGGACGTAGAGCGCCCTCCATCCCTCGCATCCTTTACCGATCCCGACCAGACCTTTCTCTGTGCGTCGTTCAGCAAGTCTATCGCCCCGGGATATCGAGTCGGTTGGGTCTCGACCGGCTCCCGTTTTATCGACCAAGTCGTCCACGCCAAATTAGTAACCTCGGCCGGAGTCGTTCATCCTACGGCGCTCGGGGTCGCGGCATTTCTCGCCAACGGTGGATACGACCGCTGGTTGCGCGCGGCTCGACGGCATTATCGCGAATCGGTTGCCCGTGTACGACGGGTAGTCGTCGAGAGCTTTCCGGTCGGCACCAGAACGACGAGCCCTGCCGGCGGAATGGTTGTATGGATCGTTATGCCTCCGGAAGTCGATTCACGTCTCCTGTACCAGCGAGTTCGCGAACATCAAATCGCCTTTGCGCCTGGTCCGATGTTTACGCTCAGCGATAGCTATAACAACTGTCTTCGACTTAACGCCACAAACTGGGACGATCAAATCGAGCAGGCGATCAGAAAGATCGGCGATACCGCGACCGAGCTATTTGAAGAGCAGCGTAATCGCCGCGGCGGTTTAAACCGCGACGTCTGAAATCGCGCGAACGGCTGAAGGAAAACCCGCTGTATCCGCGAAAAGGCAAAAACCTGTGTCTGGTTGCCCGACGTATCGTCGGCAGATATTTCTCCTATGTTGTCATACGAATATTTGTGGGAGCAGGAGCAAAAGAACCGCGACAGGGAACTGCGCAGATCGAACTACCGCGTCGCGACCAACCGCGCAGTCGTCCGATGGATGCGCGGCGTTTTTGATCGCATCGTCGCCGGGACCGATCGTTGTTGCGTCTTTACCGACCATGACATAGTCTCTGATGATGGTGATCTCCCGGCGACAGCTGATTGCACTGGTAATTGAGGCCGGAGACGCGGCGTTCGAGGCGTGGCACAGCGGCGCTGACAAACAGGTTGAGTTTAAGAACGACGCCGATCTAGTGACGGTTGTCGACAAAGAGACCCAGCGACGGCTCGTTCTCTCGATCGGTAAAGCGACTGAGCGCGCGGAGGTTCGGTTTATCGCCGAGGAGCAGGATACCGTCGAGCCGCTCACGCGGGCGCCGACGTTTATCATCGATCCGATCGATGGAACTACCAATTTTGTGAGCGGGTTACCACACTGGTGCGTATCGGTCGGGTTTTGGCTTGACGGAGAGCCGCAACTGGGCGTCGTGTACGCCCCGGCGACCCGTGAGGTCTTTAGTGCCGAACGGGGAATCGGTGCCTGGGTAGCAACGACTCATACGCAAAACGCGGCGGTCGAACTGCCGATAAAGATCTCCGATAACACAAACCCGCGGCACGCGGTCGGCTGCAGCGGGATTTTCGGCGAAACCGATGAGTTGCGCCGCGGCGCGGCGGCGACGATTGGAGAAGTGCTGGTCCACTTCCGCGATGTGCGTCGTCACGGAGCTGCTGCCCTTGATCTGTGTTACGTCGCCAGCGGTCGCTACGACCTATTTTGGGAAGGCGTCCTTAAATCATGGGACGTCGCCGCGGGCGCCTTGATCGCAACGGAGGCGGGGGCGCGGGTAACGCCGTACTGGGCGGCCTCAGGTCCAATCCTCGACGCCGGATCGATTCTCGCCGGGACACCGTCGATGCACGAGTGGTTTCGACAAACGATATTCGCCGGACGCCATTAGTCGCCGTCGTTTCTTATAAAAGTTGTAGATACTGATAGTTTGACGCGCCAACAGTACCGCCATACTTTAGGCGCATGAACACGTTTTTTCACGGCGCGGTAAACACTGTGGCGGCCGTACAACTGCGACGGCGAGTACGCTGGATGCAACCGCGAACCGTTATGTTTGCGTCACTCCTTCCCGATGTGCCCCTGTTTATTCTGACGATGTGGTATTTCCTGCGTTACGAGGTCGACTTTGGCCCCCGCTATGACACGCTGTTCTACAACGATCCGCTGTGGGTGATTACCCATAATCTGTTTCATGGTCCGCTCGTTATTGCCGCCATTGCGCTTGTCGGGGCGCTCCTTTACCGTCGAAACGCGGACGATCATCGAGGAGCGCGTCGAGGCGCGTGGTTATTGTCGTTTGCGTTTGGGACCGGACTCCACTCGTTTGTTGATATCTTTACGCACCACGCCGACGGCCCGTTACTCCTCTTTCCCTTTAACTGGTCCCTGCGTTACGTGAGTCCGGTGAGCTACTGGGATCCCAACCACTTCGGCAGGATCGTCGCGCCGATCGATCTGGGGCTTACGCTAATCGCGTCGATATACCTCGTCGTCCGATCAATCCGCCTACGACGCCGGGCCGCCCTTCTCAACGAACAACTGCAAGTGGAAAATCCCTGATCGAGCTCGGTTTCTGCAGTACGGGGGTTTGTTGATTGTTGGTGAGGCGCTTTACTTCCTCGCCGACGTAGAGGTTGAGTTCGTTTACGCTTATCGATCCGTCGCCGTTGTAATCGCCGGCGCCGCGCAGCGCGTCCAAGAGCGCCAGGGTAAAGGCGCCGTTACCCCAGGCGGGACTTTCAAGGGCAAACTGGTTACCCGCCGCTGAGGAAAAGACTACCGCGCCGTTTTCGGCTGCGCTCAGATCCTGAATTATACCGTTGAGGTCGACTCCACCCGCCGGACCGCGGCGAACGACATCGAGATTTCCCGAGTGACAGGCGTCCATGAAGTACACGACGCGCCCCTGGAGGTAACTAATCGTGTCGACCACATCCGACCCGGCGAGACCCGTTCGCCGCAATCGCCCGACGTCCACGTCGTGGGGAGCAAAGTACAGCTCCCCGGTGTTGTCGTTAAATCCGTGGCCGGCGATAAAAATCTTGGCCATGTCCTGGGCGGTCACCTGTTCTTCAAGCCAAAACAAGCCGTCTTCGATCGCCTCAAGGGTAGCCTCACGATCGGTCAGGAGCATCACCTCAACTTCTCGATACAATCCCCCCGCTTGCGCTTCAAAGTATTGGGCAAAGTCGCGCGCGTCTTTGGCGGCATAACTCAGATCGAGATCGTTGTCCTCGTAGTCCGAAACACCCACCGCCAAGACGTAGAGCTTGGGCCCGACGTCAAACTCCTCAAAGCTTTGACCGGCAAGCCGGACTTCTACCTCGGCCGGCGGTCCGTACCCGTTGCTGTTTGCCGCCATGACTGTGATTATCGCCGAGTCTCCGCTGATTCCGCTGAGGTTCACCGAGACGTTGCGCATGGCGCCCGAACCCACGGCTACCAGACCTCGGTTGGCCGCCTGCGTACGCCCGTTAACCATAACGCGGAGATCCGTTATCGGCGCGTCGTCCGGCGTGTTGATCGATAACGATACGGTTACGATTTCGCTCGCGATTTCCTCGTCGCGCCGCGGGCTTGTGATTCGCACCGTCGGCGGAAGACTGTCGGCCACCCGTGAGGTCGTCCGAACGTTACGGCGTTCATTGGCGATCGCGACGGCACGGTCCTCGTCGATCGTCCGGAGGACCTCCTGTATAACGTCCGGCCGATAAAAGCGATCGCGAAAGGTTGATGCCGGAAAGAAATCGGGGGCGTTGTCGACCCCACGGTTGAGGTGCCAGCCAATCAGCTCTTCGCCTCCCGGTGAGGCATCGTAGTACCCGCCGGGAGTCCACAACACCCACCGCGTTCGGTCGGCATGCACAAAAAACGCAAGAAGCTCCTGACCGTCACGCGCGCGGAACCAGCGTATCGTGCCGTCCCCGAATCCGACGGTAAATATCCGCTCATCTGCCGCAGCGTTGACGATCCACGTTGTTCCGGGCGCGTCCACCTCGTAGCGCAGGTCGCCGTTTTGCTCAAGGACGTAGAGGTTGTAATCTGCCCCGAGCAACACGTACGAACCATCGTCGGCGACGTCGACCGCTCGGCTACGCTCGTAGCGCCGGAGTACGTCTACCGAGCGACCGTTTATGGCGGGAGAGCTCTCGCCGTAGCTCCATCCGGTCACTCGAGTGCCCGCCGCCGATTCCACGTAGGCCGGATCGGATGAGGTATCGTCGGCAAATCGCCGCTCGGAAACATCAAACACAAATGGCGCGCCCGGTATCGGATCGGCACCGATGCGTGTCGCGTCGGCCGCGACCCGAAAATGGCTACGATCGGAGGCGTTGAGACCCAAAATCGGGGAGTTCTGATGCCAATCGACAGCGCCGGTCGGAGTAATCGCGATGATCTCCGGCGTCGCCGCCGCGACCACGATGCGTCCGTCGGCGAGCATCTCCAAGTCCATAATCGAATCCTCGGCGAGGCCGATATCGGTATAGCGCCCCCGTCCACCTGACTCCCATATGCGGACAAACTGCTTCCAGTCACCGTCAAACTGCCGGGAGTCGATTCCACCGAAGTAAAGCCGGGAACCATCCGGGGACCACGCCGGACTGGCGATGTTCTTGGTGTCTCTAATTCCGCTGGTATCAGGTTCGTAGGCAACGGCGAGGCTGTTTCCATCGAGAACCTGAACACGCGTTGTGTCGACGTATCCGACCGCGATATAGCGACCGTCGGGCGAAAACTCGAGGTCGAATGGACGCACTCCCGCTGTAGCTCGAACCCTTCGTATCAAGCGAAAGGAGCGATCGTACAATCGAATCGTCTGGTCGTAGGCGACGGTTGCGAGCCGTCCATCGGGCGCCCACGACATGTTAAACGACCGTTCCTCGTATCCGCCGAGCGTAGCCACGCGCGCGCGCGTCCGCGCGTTGAGGATTACGTTGTCCGCGTCGGAGTTGGTCGCGACGGCAAGATAGCGGCCGTCAGGCGAGTATTCGAGATCGGAGACGACGTTGTCGAATCCTCCGACGCGCTCGATGAGTTCACCTGAATCGACGTTAAAAAAGAAGATATTGTGGCCTTCGCCGTCGTATCGCATCCAGCCGCTGACCGCCGCGGTTCGACCATCGGGTGACAAAGCAACCGCACGAACCTGGCCGTCGTTTCCGGCCGCGATTGGGACACGAAGCGTTCGCAGAAGAGATCCTGTCTGTGCATCCCATATCCGCGCCGTCTTGTCGTATGAACCGGTTATAAGGAGTCGTCCGGAGCCGTCGCTATCAACACGATTGGAACGAACACTGTGCATATCCGTGCTGATTCTGAGTATCGGTTCGTCCGGAACGGTCTGAGCGACGATAATCGGGCTCGCGATGATCGTTATCGCGGTCGCGATCAGGAAAACGGCAATTCGGCGCCATGTGCGTCGCTGCATTCTCATCCTCCTCAGGGCACGGATCAAACCGACCTTCTTTTGTATCATTCCCTTCATTCTTCCGACAAGTATAGGCGACGCCGGTACAACCCGACGCGGCGTAGTCTGCTCGGGACGCTCCATGATAGACTCTCCGACCGTGAAGAAAGAAGTCGCTTTAATCTTGGCCGTATTGGGAACGGCGCTGGTTTGGTTGTTACGGGCGGGCAATCCGGTCGGAACGGTCTGGCCATCCGTCCTCGCGACGATCGGGTTCTGGCTACTCGCGTTGCTCGGATTTTTTATCGGTCGTCGTCGATGAGCGATCGGCGCCCGCACCATTTCTGGTCAGATCTCCCTCGCCCGATATGGGCGTTGGCCCCGATGGAAGACGTCACCGACACGGTGTTGCGGAGGTTGCTCCGCCGCTGGAGCCCGGGCGGCGGACCGGCAGTGATGTTTACGGAGTTTACCCGCGTCGATACTCCGATGCGGGTGCTCGCGGGATCACGGCCCGGGCGACTCCGGTACTCTAGCGAGGAGCGTCCGATTGTGGCGCAGCTCTGGGGAACTCGACCGGACGAGTTTTTCCGTGCCGCTGGCGCCCTCGAAGCGCTTGGATTTGACGGGATCGATATCAACCTGGGCTGCCCGGTTCGGAAGATTCGCGCCGCGGGGGCATGTTCCGCGCTGATCAGGGATCGGGGTCTGACAGCCGAGATTATCTCGGCCACTACAGCAGGTAGTTCTCTGCCGGTAAGCGTCAAAACGAGAATCGGATTTGACAAAGTGGAAACGGACGCGTGGTGCGGGTTCCTGCTAAGTCAGGGTCTCGCCGCCCTCACCGTCCACGGTCGGACGGCGCTGCAAATGTCCGAGGGTTGGGCGGACTGGAGAGAGATCGGTCGCGTGGTACGCATGAGGGATAGCATAGCCCCGGGTACCGTCGTGATCGGTAACGGCGATGTCCGCTCGCTCGCCCACGCGACGAGGTTGGTCGAACAGGTCAACGTCGACGGGGTTATGTTTGGGCGGGGCATCTTCTCCGATCCCCTCTTGTTCGGAAGAATGACGGACCACGCGGCGGGAGTAAGTCCGAATGGAATTGAGATCCCATCATGGGCACATGAACCACTTACCGTCCGACTCGGCTACCTCAAAGAGCACATCCTCGAGTGGGACGCCGTCTGGGGTGATCAGCGCAACTGGGAGATCCTCAAGAAGTTCTTTAAAAACTACGTCACGCCGCCAGGTTTTTTGCACGCTCCGGAACGAGACTACGTGCGGGGCGCGACGGATCTCCTCGACGAACTATATCAGACACGGGCGATCCCCGACGCGCTGGCGCTCATCGCCGGATTCCGCGCTAAGGCCGCATAACTCGCCGGATAAGCCGCAACGCCTTGCCGTAGGGTGGGTATCGAAGCGGGATATCGAGCCATGTGCCCCGAAACATAACGCCCGCCTCGTGGCTAAATGCCTTGTATCCCGCGTAGCCGTGATAGCTACCCGTGCCGCTCGCGCCGATACCACCAAATGGAATTGCCGGATTGGCGATCTGAATGATCGTGTCGTTGATCGTCGCACCCCCAAACGCGATTTCTTGCTGAAATCGCCGGACCAGCCGCGAATCTGAGGTAAACATATAGGCCGCGAGGGGACGCGGGAGGCGGTTTAATCGATCTACCAATTCATCAAAAGAAGCAAAGGTAACGATCGGCAGGATCGGACCAAAAATCTCCTCTTCCATAAGCGGTCCGTCCCATTCCGATCCGCAAAATGCGGTCGGCGCGATGTAGCGCGTCTCGGGATCGCTATCTCCGCCGAACAAAAGAGTCGCCCCCGATTCGGTCTCGCGTTGGGCAAGCTGCGCGAGTCTATCAAAGTGCCGAGAGTCGATCATTCGCCCGTAGTCGCCGGAATACATCGGCTGCTCGCCAAACATCTCCCGAACAGCCACACCGAGGGCAGAGCAAAAGAGATCCACGACGCTTGCCTGGACCGCAACAAAATCCGGCGATACGCAGGTTTGCCCCGCGTTGAGATACGCCCCCCAGGCGATCCGACGCGCGGCTTGATCGATATGGGCGTCGTCGACAACGACCGCCGGCGATTTCCCGCCCAGCTCGAGCGTGACGGGCGTCAGCTTCTCCGCTGCGGTACGCATAACGGCCTTACCGACATGAGAACTACCGGTATAGAAAATATGATCGACTAGTGCGGCACCAAGTCGCGCGGCGAGGTCGGCGTCTCCTTCCAGGACCGCGACGTGCTCGGGGTTAAACGCTTCGCCGACGATCGCTGTAAGCAGGGCCGAGCTCTCCCGGGCAAACTCCGATGGTTTGAGAATTGCGCAGTTACCGGCGGCGATCGCCGAAACGAGCGGAACGAGAGCCAACTGAAACGGATAATTCCACGGTGCAAAAATCGCGGTCACCCCGTACGGACGGGTTATGATTCGACTCCGTGCCGGGAAATGGACGATCGGTGTTGCCGCCCGCCGCGGTCGCATCCAGCGCCGGAGACGACGGCGCGCCAGGCGAATTTCCTCGTAGACAAATCCAATCTCGCTCGTGTAGGACTCAAACTCGTTTTTTCGGAGATCTGCCTGTAACGCCGCGATTATCGCCGTCTCGTTCTTTTGTATCACGTCTCTGAGAGCCGCGAGGCGTTCCCGGCGAAAGGACGCCGATCGTGTCGCCCCGGAGGTAAAGTACGCTTTCTGGACGTCGACGAGCTCGTCGATCGGCGTTTGCACGGCGTTCATCACATAAACTGCTCGGGCGTTGTTGCCGCGTAGTCCGGGACGCAGAGATCGGCGATATCTAATCCCGGAGTCGGACCAAAACCGACCGAGAAGAACCCGCCGTTGCGCGCTGCTTCAACGCCGCTCACGGCATCCTCGAATACCGCGCAATCACCAGGATCCAGCCCCAGTTTTTGGGCCACAAGCAGGAAAATCTGGGGGTCGGGTTTCGATTTGGTAATATCGTTCCCGGTGATAACGCCGTCGAAGAGATCGCTAATTCCAAGCTTATTGAGCACAGTCTCGGCGTTACGACTGCTGGATCCGAGCCCGGTCTTTAATCCGCGTACGCGCAACTCGCGGATAAAATCGACCGCACCGGGAACCAAGGCCCGAGCATCGATCGACTCGAGGAGATCCTTGTAGTATTCGTTCTTAATATCCGCGTAGCGTGCTTTCTCGTCGGCGCTGAGCTCTACTCCGTTGTGCTTGAGAATTATCTCGAGCGAGGCGATTCGTGAAACGCCGCGGAGCTGATCGTTGAGGACCTCATCAAACGCCCACCCCATTTCGTCGGCCAATCGTTTCCAGCCCCGATAGTGATACGCGTCCGTATAAACAACCACGCCGTCCAAATCGAAAATGACCGCTTTCATGGTTCAAACTCTAACAGCGGGACCGACACCAAAGCAAGGCGACGCGAGAGGCGTCAGTTAGACTGCGAATTGACCGTGGACCCGATTCGGCTATTGAGTATGAGCATCTGGAGGCGATTCTCGATGTTGGCGAAGCTCGTGTCCGGATCGTAGTCGAGGGAAAGAATATGGGCGTCGGGATGAATCTCCTTGAGACGTTTTACGAGGCCCCGGCCGGTCACATGGTTAGGAAGACAGCCAAACGGCTGCAGGATCAGAAACGAGCGGATCCCGTGCGCCGCGTGATGGAGAATCTCACCGGCGATCATCCACCCTTCACCGGAGGTAAAGGTGTGGTGGACGATCTCTTCGGAGTACTCCGCGATCTCGGGCAACGGAACCCGGCGTCGGTAACGTGGGTTCTCCTCGGCTACCGTCGCAACCTTGTCGAGAACATAGTCAAAGAGGCGATCGGTAATTCCGGCGATGGCCGTTTCGAGAATCGGGTAGCGGACAAAAAACTCCCGGCGTTCGGTTTTCATCCGCATAAAATCGCGTCGAAACGAGTCGAGGATGTTGGGAAGTACCACTTCCATACCGTTTTCCTCGAGGTAGCGTTCGATGTTGTAGTTGCTTGTCGGGTGGAAATTGAGCAGAAACTCACCGATGACAAAGACCTGTGGTCGCTCGGGCTCGTCGGTCAAGGGGATAGCGCTGAGGAGGGCGACCGCGTGACGATACGCATGAAACGCGGCGCGGATTGATCGTTCCAGCGCGGCCGCGAGTTCGAGCATTCCCTCTTCAAACGCGAGGTCAATCGCTCCGCGTTCCGTCTCGTAGGGGCGAAGGCGACGGCGGAGGTCCTCGAGAGCGTCGACCATTGCGAGCGCCCAAAGCATGCGTAACTGAAAAACGGGACTGAGTGAGAATCCCGGGTGCATGTTTTTTGTATCGATATCGGTCGTGATGATCGACACGTCCTGATAGCCCGCGTCGTCGAGCGCTTTTCGGGCCAGCGTCGCGTAGTTCGCGAGCCGGCAATCACACTGCGATTTGGCGAGACCAAGGACGGAGTTGGCTGGATCGGCGTGACCGGATTCGAGCGCGCGAAGCATCTCGCCGACGTTGACCTGGGCCGGGAAACACATGTCGTTGTGAATAAAGCGCTTGCCGAGCTCGATGGCGCGGCTATCGGCAAGCGGGAGCGGCTCGACGCGATACCCCTCGGCGCGAATAGCAGCCGTGATAACCCGGGCAAACGACTCGGTGACGTTGGGTGCCATGATGACACGCGACCGTCGATCGGGTTTGGTGTATTTCACGGGAAACGGATCGGGTAATTGGGCTGCGGCATCGCTGACGACAGATACCGTTTTGCCGTCTTTCGCGCGTCTCGTTCGGACGGTCTCGATAAACGACCGAACACGAATTGCCAGGGGCCCGGCAACGTCCGTTTCATCGAGTTTGAGCGTAAGCGGCGTTTTATCCGAGCTTTCCTCCATCAAACGGATAACCTCGTCGGTGATGATCGCGTCGTGACCGCAGCCAAAACTGACGATCTGGACCAGCTCCAGCTTGGGGTGCTCGGCAACACGTATCGCCGCAGCGTACATGCGAACGTGGAAGTTGATAGTGAGCTCGGCTCGCGTCCGCGTAAGATCGGTGTTGTTGAGACCCGGAATGCTGTCAACGGTCAATACGGGGATACCGGCGCTGATAAACTGATCGGCGAGCTCGTGGTTGACGAGGCGATCGGAATGATAGGGACGCCCCGAAAGGACAACCGCAAAATCGTCGGCGGAATCAAGGGATTCGATTATCTCTGTGCCGCGGCTTACCAGTTTTTCTCGAAAGCGAGCCAGAACACGATCGCCGATATCTATCGCCTGCTCGACAAGCCGTTCCTCCAAGCCAAATTCCTCGCCCGCCCAGCGAACGATCTGCTTCCGCCGGGCGCGTTCGTCGGTCCAATGAAACATCGGGCGATCAAACGGTATGCCGTGCCGGCGATCGGGGTCATCGCTGACCGCGAGTACCATCGGATAGCCTTTGACGACGGCGCACACGTGGTCACTGCGTGTCGACGCGTTTTCGGGAGGCATGCGATTGATCATCGGCATAAAGATCCGATCGACTTTTTTGTCGACGAGATCGAGGAGATGCCCGTGAGAAATCTTGGCCGGGAAACAGACAGTATCGGATGGTACGGAGGCGAGTCCCGACTCAAAGAGCTTCTGCGAACTCGGTGCGCTTAATTCAACCTCAAATCCGATGGACCTCCAAAACGCGTCCCAAAACGGAAAGCTGTTCCAGAATTCCAGCGCGCGCGGGATACCGATACGAACGCCTCGTGCCGGAGCCAGCTCGGGGACCTCCGCTCGATGAAACAAGAGCTTTTCACGTTCAACGATTAGGTTGGGCACGGCGCGTCGTCGCCGCGTGATCTCGCGGATGCGATCGCGGACGCCGGCACTCTCGGGGTCGGCGACGATCTCACCGCGTTCACAGCGGTTCCCCGTCACAAAATGACGCCCGTCGGCAAATCGTACAATCGTACGGTTACACGAATTGGAACAGTACGGGCATACATGACCGCTTTCCTGGACGTAATCAAAATGATCGAGCGCCGCGAGCCCCGTAAAGGCGCTCTGGTCCTTGCCCTCCGCGGACTGGGCCTCGCGCGTGAGCATCGCTATGCCGATTGCACCCATAAGTCCGGGATACGGCGCTCGCGAAACCTCGCGTCCGGTAAATTGCTCAAGTGCCCTGAGAACTGCGTCGTTCTCAAAGGTGCCGCCCTGGACGACGACATGCTCACCGAGCATCGAAAAGTTCGGAACGCGGACGACTTTGGTAAACACGTTTTCGACGATCGACCGACATAGGCCGGCGAGAATATCGTTGGGACCTTTCCCGTTTTTTTGCTCCGTGATAATCGAGGAGTTCATAAAGACGGTACAGCGCGATCCAAGCCGGCTCGGATTAGTCGACAAAAAAGCGCCGGCGGCGATCTCGTCAACGGGAACGTGTAAGGTATCGGCAAAGTTCTCAAGGAACGATCCGCACCCGGCGGAACACGCCTCGTTGAGCGTAATGCCGGTGATAATCCCGCCGTTTATCGTTATCGCCTTCATGTCCTGTCCGCCGATATCGAGGACAAAACTCGTCTCCGGTACGTAGTGTCGCGCTGCCGTTGCGTGAGCAACCGTTTCGACGGTGTGGTAATCGGCGTTAAACGCCGCGGCAAACAGTCGCTCGCCGTAGCCGGTAGTCCCAAGGCCGGCGATCTCCAGGTCAACGTCCTCGGCGTCGTAGCGCGCCAGGATTTGGCCGAGCATTTCCGCGCCGACCCTTAGCGGCTCACCGTTGTTGTTTGAGTAGCCCGAATCAAGGAGCTCGCCGTCCTCGCCGACAAGGGCAACCTTGGTTGTTGTCGACCCCGCGTCGATCCCGAAGTAGGCACGCAGGCGCGTTCCCGGCTCAAACCGCCGTCGCTCCCATCGGGGGCGGGCGTGACGCCGCTCAAACTCGGCACGCGATCTATCGTCGTCAAAGAACGCCGCGACCGGTGCGCGATCCGCTTCTGTTTTGGTTTGCGCTCGAGCGCCCGTTTCCAGCGCATCGGCTATTGCGTCAAGCGTCGTCACGGCGGAATCCGGAAAAATCAGCGGTAACGCGAGAGCGGCCCCGATTGCGACAAAGATCTCCGGCTGTTCGGGTCGTATCGCCTGATCTTTGTTGAGACCGAGTCGATCGGCAAAAACCGAGATTAGAGTCGGATTAAAGGTGAGCGGCCCGCCCTGAAATATCACCGGCGGCTTTATCTCAAGCCCCTGGGCGAGTCCTCCGATCGTCTGCCGGGCGAGCGCGTGAAACGTCGAAAGGGCGATATCGTTTTTGGAGACGCCCTGGTTCAAGAGGGGTTGGATATCGGTCTTGGCAAATACCCCGCAGCGACCGGAGATTTGATACACCTCATTCGCCGTCGCCGCCTGAGCGTCAAAATCCTCGACCGGAAGTCGGAGCAGCTTGGCGACCTCGTCGATAAAGGCGCCGGTCCCGCCGGCGCAGCTTCCGTTCATGCGCATATCGGAGGCGGTGAGCTGACCGGTCCGCGGATCGGGGTGAAAAAAGATAACCTTGGCGTCCTGTCCACCAAGCTCAATCGCGACGCGGGATTGCGGGTAGAAACGCCGCACACCCACCGAGTTAGCGACAACCTCCTGAACGTGTTCCAATCCAACGCGATCGGCGAGCGTACGCCCCCCACTACCGGTGAATACTGCGTGTGTCGCGGAACCGTCCCACTGGGCGGACATCTCGCGAAGCATGGCGACGGTGGCGGCGTTTTGTTCCGCGCCGTGGCGCCGATACGCGTGCAATAAAGGACGCCCGCTTGACGGGTCAAGAAGAGCGGCTTTGACTGTTGTAGATCCTACGTCGATACCGAGGATCGGTGTTTCCCGCATCGCTTTGCGCTCAGACTGTAGGTTCTGGTAGAAAAAAAGGCAAGCGAAGCGCTTATCGCCCGTTAAGACCCTCGTAGATCCCAAAAAACTCGGCGGCGACGTTCCGGCCGTCAAAACGGTTCCTAATCGCTTTACTTGCCTCGACAAATCGCTGCCGGAGCTGCGGATTATCGAGTAGGCGAAGCATCGTCTGCGCCAACGCGGCTGGGTCGTGAGGGGGAAAGCGAAGCCCGTTGTCGTCGACCAGTTCGGTAATCCCTGGTACGTCGGGGACGATGACGGGAACGCCGCAGCAGATCGCCTCAATAACCGTCATCGGTTGGTTCTCGGTCGTGCTTGCTGTAACAAAGGCGTAGGAGTGGTGGATAAGCCCGCTCTCAAGCAGTTCGGCATGGGGAATTCTCCCGAGGAGAAAAACGGATTGTGAAAGACCAAGTCGGTTGATCTGATGGGCGTATTGTTGACGTGATGGTCCATCACCGACGATGAGGAGGCGAGCTTCCGGATCGCGCCGGACGACAATGGTCATGGCGTCGATAAGCTCGTGCACCGATTTCTCTTCGCCAAGGCGCCCGACAAAAAGAAAGGTTCGATCGTTGTGCATCGGGTAGGTCCGGTGCATCTCATCGATCGATGACCGCTTGGAAAAACGCGCGACGTCAACGCCGTTGGAGATAAATCGTACGTCGGCTTCCGGGAAGTGCTTTTCAAGACTTTGGCAGACCATGTGGCTGGGGCCGGTGTTTACGTCGCTCCGACGAACGTAGAGACCAAAGTACGACCACGCCATCGCCTGAATCAGCGGGACGAGGATCGGGAGTCGTACCATATATATGATGTAGCTCGGCTCGTGAAGCAGAGTATGAAATGTGTGGACGACCGGTATCCCCAGTCGTCGGGCGGCGCGGATAGCGGCCCAGGTGAGTAACCACGGGCCGGTGACGTGGAGAACGTCGATTTTTTCGCGCCGGAGAACGCCTTCGACCGTTCGATTCCACGGAAGCGTCGTACGCATCCCGGGATATGCCCAGTTGGCGGCACTCGTGATGTACCGTACGGGTAGCCCTTCAACGGTGGGTTCCTGGTACTTCTTCCAACGCGGTGCTATGAGGAGGACCTCGTGACCCATCCTGGTGAGGTTTTCAGCAAGATTAAGCGTAGAAGTTATTACTCCGTTTACCGTTGGAAAGAAGATCTCAAACACAAAAGCGATCTTCATCGAGGAATCCTACCACGGCGGTTTTCAGCCGATCAACCGACTAACTTCATTAAATTATTTTTATATAGATATTGACATATCTATTACGCTCGCGTACGCTAGAGGCATATACCAACGCATATCACTCTCTGGAGGCAGTAGATGAGAATCCTGATTATTGGCGGCGTGGCCGGCGGCGCGACTACCGCGGCGCGATTGCGACGACTCAACGAGGACGCCGAAATCGTGATATTTGAGCGGGGCTACCATATCAGCTACGCCAACTGCGGACTCCCCTACTACATCGGCGGCGCCATCGAAGATCGGGATCGCCTGTTTGTCCAGACACCGGAAAACTTCCTCCACAACCACAAGCTTGACGTTCGTATCCGCCACGAGGTTACCCAAATCGATCGCGAGCACAAGGAGATCGTCGTAAGGAACCTCGAAACCGGCGAGGACTCCCGCGAGGCGTACGACAAGCTCGTTCTTTCGCCCGGTGCCGAACCGTTTCGACCGCCGATCCCCGGGATCAAAAGCGAAGGCGTTTTTACGCTGCGCTCCGTGCCCGAAACCGATGCGATCAAAGAGTTTGTCGACGCGCGCCGTCCCCGCCGTGCGGTGATCGTCGGCGCGGGGTTTATCGGTCTGGAGATGGCCGAGAATCTGCACGCCCGCGGGGTCTTTGTCACCATCGTCGAGATGGCCCAACAGGTTATGAACGTCGTCGATTTTGAAATGGCGGCAATGGTTCACCAACACCTCAAGACCAAAAACGTCGAGTTCTACCTACGCGACGGAGTCTCCTCGTTTGTCCGGGGAGACGATGGGATTACGATTGCACTCAAGAGCGGTAAGGAAATCGTCGCCGATATGGTGGTGCTTTCGATCGGCGTGCGTCCAGAAAGTTCGTTGGCAAAAGCCGCCGGTCTCGAGATCGGCGTGACCGGCGGAATCAAGGTCAACGAGCATCTCCAGACGAGCGATCCCGACGTCTACGCCTGCGGGGACGCGATAGAGTTTCCCAACCCGATTACCGGGCAGCCGACGATCACCTATCTCGCGGGTCCGGCAAACAAGCAGGGCCGAATCGTCGCCGACAACATCGCGCTTGGCGGCGGGAGCAGCTACGCCGGCGCGATACAAACCGCGGTCGCCAAAGTTTTTGATATCACCGTGGCGACAACCGGGGCGTCGGAGAAATCCCTTGAGAAAGCGGCGATACCGTTTAAGACGACGATCACGCACTCCGGATCGCACGCCGGATACTACCCGGGGGCGATGCCGATGAGTATCAAGACGATATTTACGCCGACCGACGGCCGCCTTTTGGGAGCGCAAATCGTCGGGTACGACGGTGTTGATAAACGGATCGACCTGATGGCGACGGTTGTGAGAAATGGTGGATCCGTGTTTGATCTTGCTGAAATTGAGCACGCCTACGCCCCGCCGTATTCCTCGGCCAAGGATCCGGTCAACATCGCGGGTTTTGTCGCGGAAAACGTCGTAAAAGGGCGGTCCCGGCACATCCATTGGCACCAGGTCATGGGATGTGATCTCGATGAGATGGTCCTCGTCGACGTGCGTACCCCCGAGGAGTATGAGATCGGGAGCGTTGAGGGAGCCCGTAACATTCCTTTGTACGAACTCCGCGATCGGATCGACGAAATTCCGCGGGACAAAACGATCGTTGCGTTCTGCGGCGTCGGATTGCGCGCGTACCACGCCGAGCGAGTTCTCATCCAACGCGGATTTGAAGATGTCTACAATCTATCGGGCGGGTACAAAACATTTGCCTGCGCGACCGAGAAACAAAGCAACGAGGACATCTACGCCCACGATCACATCGGCAAAGACGACAACATCTATCAGGCGCCGATCGCCGGCGTTACCGAAGCGGAAGTATCGGCACCGGTACCGCGGGTTGAGGTCGAGCCGCTTAAAGTCGACGCCCGGGGTTTGCAGTGTCCGGGTCCGATTCTTCGCCTCAAAAAGGAGGTCGACAAACTTGAACCCGGGGCCCGAATCCTGGAGACGGCGACCGATCCCGGCTTTAGGCGCGACGTCGAGAGCTGGTGCAATATGACGGGGAACACGCTTGTACGCATCGAGCAGACCAACGGTACGATCTCGGCGCTTGTTGAGAAAGGTCGGGGACGCTCAGTAAATCCGGTCCAATCGGGCAACGGCACCACCCTCGTTATCTTTTCCGACGATATGGATCGGGCACTCGCCAGTCTGGTTATTGCCAACGGTGCGGCGAGTGCGGGTAAACAGGTAACGCTCTTTTTTACGTTCTGGGGTCTCTCGATACTCAAGCGCGACCGTAAACCGCGGGTGCGCAAAGACGTCATGGGGCGGATGTTCGGCTGGATGCTTCCCAACGGAACGGGGGACCTTGCCTTGAGCAAGATGAACATGGGCGGACTTGGCGCGGCGATGATGAAAGGACGCATGAGCGCCAAAAACGTCGACTCGCTCGACGTTATGCTCGCCAACGCCCTTGAAGCCGGCGTGCGCCTTGTCGCCTGCCAGATGTCAATGGACGTTATGGGAGTGGTCCGTGAGGAATTGATCGACGGCGTAGAGATCGCCGGGGTGGCGAGCTACCTCGAGGCGACCGAAAGCGCAAATCTCAACCTGTTTGTTTAAGCCGACGGATCGACGCAGGAGTAGAAAGAATCGTCGGCGGTTAACGGGGTGGCGGGTCTACCGCTGGATCGACTAAACCGCCTGGAGCCGACCGACGACACTTCGCTTGACGTGAACGGTTGCGCGGGTAAAGCCGTCCGAACCGTCGCCCATGACGAGCGAGTCAGCCGGTAAACCGAGCGTGCGTAACATGACGATGACCATTGCGATCCCAAGCCCGGCTCCCTCGGAAAAGTCGGCAAGCGCGGCGTAGGCGTCGGCCATCGTTTTGTACTTTCGCGCGTTGGCGAGTTTTTCCGAGATCCGCTCGCGTTCAATCGGCAAGAGTGCCGTGTTGTTCTCGATAGAGATCTCGACGTTTTCTTCATCGTGTCGAAATAAAAAGCGAATGTGCAGCTCGCTCGAATCGAGGAGCGAGAGGTAGCGCTGTTTCTCGGCGATCGTGTCGTGGCGAAACGAGCGCATTCCTTCGTGGTACTGCTCGCGATCGACGATATCGAGCCCCTTCTCCAAGAAGTAGATTCTCTTAAGAAGCGCATTACGGGCGTTACCTGCAAGTTCGTGCACGCAGTACGCAAGATTGTTGTGCAGGTGCACCAGACCGAGTTCGTAGAGGTACAGCGAGAGCACCCGATCTATGTAATCGCGATGTTCCGAGGTATAGCTGGAAGATTTTAGCGCTATCGGCGTTCCCGATAATATCGCAGTGCGAACTCGTTCGTAGTCGCGGGTACTCAGCATCGTCTTATGTTACCGTCTTTGTGTTAGCGATCCGTCAGGACCGTATTTAATCGCATAGATCTCGCCGAGCGTTACGGCGCGGACGCGGCTCGTCGACACGGTTCCGCCGGCCATGATCGCTGCGATCGTCGATTCGATCGTCGAAGCGGTGTAGGCGTTCGCGTGAAAGAGAACAACACCTCCCCGGCTCAACCGGACTCGCTCCGCGGCCAGATCCGGTAGTTCGGTCGGATCGTATTCTCCGCCGGGAACGATAAGATAGTCGAGGCTGTTGATGTGCCACAAGACGAGATGCTGATTCCGCTCCGCAAGAACCCGATCAACCGTTCCGGGACGGGCGATTCGATCGTCAAGGCGGTGATAGTCGTTACCACGGATACCGTACGGTGGGCGAACGTATCGAAATCGGTACGGTCGACCGAGAATTTCGTTTACCCGCATCTCGAGGAGATCGAGATCGGCGGCGATCTCCTTCTCGTCTTCGAGACCGTCGGCGTATTGTCCGCGGTCAAACTGATCGTGGGTCCAACTGTGGTTTCCGATCTCGTGGCCGTCGGCGAGCATTCGCTCGAGTCGCGGCCTTACCTCTGTCGGAGCAACCGCGCCGAGGTGAACCCCGCATAAAAAGAAGATCGCCGGTATGTCGTGGTCCGCGAGCACGTCGAGAATACGATCGAGGGAGTCGTCGAACACAACGTCGTCAAAGGTAAAAACCAGCCGACCGCCAAAATCGTAGGCGGGTCCGTCGTTGTACTGTTCCGAGTAAACACGACCGCCATCAAACTCGGCGAACAAGCCCTGATCTTCGTAGTAGTACACCCCGGGTACGTATTCCTCGGCGTAGATCGCGCTTACGATAAGTAGGAACGGAATCCACGCCTTTCCCCACACGAGCTGTGTACGCACGGTCACCGGACCAGGCCTAAGATCGTACTGGCAAGGACCGGAGTCGCCATTACGATCAGGACAACGAGCTGCAAAATCGCGAGAATCGCCAGTCGGCGGCGCCGCTCACGAAAGAAACCCACGATTAACGCGATATACGCGACGGCGGGCACCAAGACGATCAGGGCAACCGATAGCATCGTCGATGACGCGACCACCGTTTGCGTACGGCGGCCGGCGAGCCAGTGGTCGGCGATAGCGGCGGCGTCCTCCGGTCCGAGCCGCGTTATCTCGACGACGCCTGAAACCACGAGCGCACCGCCGGCGACGAGTAGGCCGATTTGGAGGGCGCGGGCAAACAATCGCGACGAGGCGTTCATACGAGCGCCCCCGCGATCGTGCGCGCGCCGGTGATCGACAATACGAGGATTACCACGAGACGAATTGCCCAGCCGGGAACGATCCCAAGCAGCCGCGCGCCGATTCGCGTTCCAAAGATCATTCCGACGAGCGCCGGGAGAACGACAAGCGGTTGTACCGCGCCGCGCGAGAGATAAACCCATGCAGCCGCAGAGGCGTTAGCCACGATGATCAGACCGCTTGTCGCGGCAGCCATTCGCAACGGGAGGGTCATAAAACCGGCGAGGACCGGTACGTTCGCCCATCCGGCTCCAACGCCGAGCATTCCGCCGATCGTCCCGATCGCGACAAATGCGATGAGGGACGGGATAAGTCGTCGGATACGCCACGGTTGCTCGACACCGCTTTGTGGATCGTAAAATGTACCGGAAAGCCCGAGTGTTTTGGCGAGCCGATCCGACGGCGTCGTCTCTGAAATACGCCCAACCGGCGCTTCGCGGCGACCTTGGTCACGCAGAGCCGAAACAAAGGTCTGTACCGCGATGAGTACCATAAAAATCCCGAGCGCGAGCAGAACGATCCGGGTTGGCACGGACAGTCCGATCTGTGCCCCCAGTACGGAGCCGATCGATCCCGCCAGCGCCAGGGGAACGGAAACCCGCGGCTCCGAAAATCCCCGCGAAATCAGGTGCGGTGCGGCGGCGACCGCGCCGACGAGGGCGACGATTAAGCCGGCCCCGCGAACAAAATCGACATGGATAGAAAACAACGCGCCGACGATAGGCACAAACAACACCCCGCCACCAACGCCCGCCAAAACGGCGACGACGCCGATCGCGAAACAGACGGCAGCGAGGGCAAGCAGAGTTGAAAGAAGATTAAGCTGCTCGGGATGGAGAGCAAACACGTGGGGACATTGTAGGCGATCGTAGTTTCGCTGACAATCTCGGCCTCGGCCGCTACAATACCGCGACGCCACATGACAACTATCCTTTGGGCTCTCTTCTACGTACTCTCCCCGGCGTTTATTCTCGTACTTACGCATAAATCCCGGCTCGCTGCGCGCATCGGCGCGATCGTTCTCGCCTACGCGCTCGGGCTGATTGTCGGAAATATCGGTGTTTTGCCGGATTCGATCGCGATCGTCCACGACGCGGTAACGACGATTACCGTTCCACTGGCCTTGCCGTTGCTCTTTTTCTCGTTTGACCTTTCGCGCTGGCGATCGCTCGCCGCCGTCGCCATCCGAGCACTTGTTGCCGGTCTCATAGCTGTGACGATCGGTTCGGGTCTGACCTATCTGATTTTTAGCTCGAGCATCGGACCCGATACATGGAAGATCGCCGGGATGCTCGTCGGCGTATACACCGGCGGTACGCCCAACCTTGCCGCCATTGGAAACGCTCTCGCCGTGGATCCGTCGACCTACGTCTCGGTTCACGGATCGGACGTCGTCGCCGGCGCGGTCCTCCTCCTGCTCCTTGTTGGCGTTGCTCCGCGACTGTCGTTTGGTTTTCTTCCAAGGTCTCGTTCGGAGGATAGGCCCGAGCAAACTGTCGAAACCTATACGATCGACTTTCGTGTGGTCCGGTGGCGTGACGTTCGCCATATGGCCATGGCCCTCTCCCTGGCGCTCCTGATCGTCGCGATCGGCGCATCGGCGACGCTTGTCCTACCGGAAACCATTGCATTACCGATCACGATACTGGCGATCACGACGCTTGGGGTACTGGCGTCGTTCTCACGGAAGGTGCGCTCGCTACGACGCAGCTACAGTCTCGGATACTACTTTATTCTCGTTTTTTCGGTGACGGTGAGTTCTATGGCAGACCTCCGTGAACTCGCCCTCGCGGCTCCTATTGTGCTCGCCTATGTCGCGACCTTACTCGTACTTGTCTTGGCGATCCACCTGTTGCTTTCGCGCGCCTTCGGCGTTGACCGCGACACTCATATCATCACGGTCACGAGTCTTGTCTTCTCACCGCCATTTGTTCCCGTCGTCGCTGCCGCGCTCGGGAACCGTCGTGTTGTGCTTGCGGGTATTCTGATCGGCGTGGTCGGCTGGATTATCGGCAACTATCTTGGACTTGCGCTCGCCTATACGCTGCGTCTTTTTGTCTAAGCGTCCGTACGACTGAGCTCCGTACGAACGGCGATCGTTCGTTCGAGTTTGTCGGTCAGGTCGGCCGCTTTGGCCCGCTCGTTCTCCACGATTTCGGGGCGCGCCTTGGCGAGGAATCCCTCGCTGGATAGCTTGCCCTGAGCCTGCTTAAGCGCCTTCTCGGTTTTGGCAACGCTCTTGTCTAGCCGCGCGATCTGAGCTTCGACGTCGATCAACTCCCGTACGTACAGGTACGCTTCAAAGCCGGTACCGACGACGGCGATCGAACCGGCGTGTCGACTCGCATCTTCGCCAATTTCGATACCGGAAAGCCCGGCGAGCATTTCGACGAGTTCGATATTTCGTTCCAAGAAAGAGCCGAGTTCGGCGTCGCCCGAAGAGATCCTGACATAGACGTCAAATTTGGTACCCGGCGGTATCGTAAACTCGCTGCGGATCGTCCGTATCTCGCGGACGAGCTCCTGCAAGCGGAGGAATCCGTCTGCCGCCAGCGCCGCAGTTGTGTCGGCACGCTCGGTACTCTGCACAGGATAGCGGGCGACGATTGCGCAGCCCGAACGCGCCCCGTCGACACGATCCGATTGGCGGTATCCGGTGACCACGCTACTACCGTCAGCGGGGATGAGGTCGCGGGGAAGCAACTGGTAGATTTCCTCGCTGATAAAACTCATAAAGGGGTGCATCAGACGAAGGCTTTCCTCGAGGACGTAGAGCAGCATCGACACCGCCCTGTCCTGTTCGGCGGTACTATCCGCATAAAGGGATAGCTTTGATGCCTCGATGTACCAATCGCAGAAATCATTCCAGAAAAACTCGTAGATCGCCCGCGCCGCCTCGTCCATTCGGTATCCGGTCATCGCGCTATCAATCGTGGCGACCGCCGAGTTGAGTTTAAGGAGTATCCACCGGTCGACGTCGTTCAGTTCTATGTGGCTAAACGGCACGAGGTTCCTGCCGTCGAGGTTCATCAGCAAGTACCGCGTCGCGTTCCAGATCTTGTTGGTAAACTTGCTCCCGAGCGCAAAGCTATCCGGCGAAATCGGCACGTCCTGACCCTGGACGCTGAGGTAGGCCAGCGTAAACTTGTGAGCGTCGGCCCCGTACTTTCCGACGATATCCAACGGATCAATACCGTTCCCGAGGCTCTTGGACATCTTGCGTCCGTCGATATCGCGGACCAAGCCGGTTATGTAGATATCCCGAAACGGCACCTGTTCGCGAAACTCGAGGCCCGCCATGATCATCCGGGCGACCCAGAAAAAGATGATGTCGTAGGCGGTGACGAGCGTACTTGTAGGATAAAAACGCTCAAGGTCGGCCGTTTGATCCGGCCATCCAAGCGTGCTAAACGGCCACAACCAGCTCGACGCCCAGGTATCGAGCACGTCCGGATCCTGCCGCAACGTCCGACCCTCGTACTTTGGATCCTTGGTGGGATCGGTCCGGCTCACGATCATCTCGCCGGTCTCGTCGTCGTACCACACGGGGATGCGATGTCCCCACCAGAGCTGACGGCTCACGCACCAATCACGGATGTTCTCCAGCCAGTGAGCGTAGGTGTTTTCCCAACGTTTTGGGTAAAAACGAATCTCCCCGTCTTTCCACGCCGCAAGCGCCTTCTCGGCGAGCGGTTTCATACGGACAAACCATTGGGTACTGATCCACGGCTCGACCACCGTTCCGCATCGATAACAGCGTCCAACCTGGTGAACGTGATCCTCAACTCTCACCAGAAATCCACCGGCATCGAGGTCGGCTACGACCGCGCTACGCGCCGTCTTGATATCCATGTCCCGGTATTTCTCCGGGGCGTTTTCGTTTATGCGCGCGGCTGCGGTGAGAACGTTGATCCGTTCGAGATTGTGACGCTCACCGATGTCCCAGTCGTTCTGATCGTGGGCCGGCGTAATCTTAACGGCGCCCGAACCAAACTCGCGATCGACGTATCGATCGGCGACGATCGGCACGAGACGATCGGTTAAGGGGAGACGAACGTTTTTTCCAACCAGGTCGGCGTAGCGTTCATCTTCGGGGTGGACGGCGACCGCCGTGTCGCCCAACATCGTCTCCGGCCGGGTTGTGGCGACCTCTATAAATCCGCCACCCTCGATCGGGTAGCGCAGATGCCAGAGCTTTCCGTGCGTTTCCGCGTGTTCGACCTCGTCGTCGGAGAGCGCCGTTCCACAGCTTGGACACCAGTTGATCAGATACTCGCCACGATAGACGAGATCACGCTCGTAGAGCGTGACAAATACCTCGCGGACCGCGTCGCTGAGTCCTTCGTCGAGCGTAAATCGTTCGCGGGACCAGTCGCAGCTCGCACCGATTTTCTCGAGTTGTCGCGTAATGATTTGATGGTGCTCGTGTTTTACCTGCCAGGTTCGTTCGATAAAGCGTTCGCGTCCGAGCTCCTCGCGGTCGATTCCCTCGGCCCGCAACTTCCGCTCAACGACGTTCTGGGTCGCAATCCCGGCGTGGTCTGTGCCGGGAATCCACAACGTCGGACGGCCCTGCATACGATAGTATCGGATCAGGATGTCCTGGAGGCTGTTGTTGAGTCCGTGCCCCATGTGCAAAACGCCGGTGACGTTGGGCGGGGGAATAACGATTACAAACGGATCTTTGTCCTGATCCCCCGCGGGTCCAAAGTACCCGTGCTCTTTCCACATCGCGTATATTCGGTCTTCAAAATCCGCAGCGTTGAACACCTTGTTGAGCTCGACGGCCTTCATCAACTCTCCTTCGTTAGCTATAAGAGGCGAAATACTATCAGATCATAACAGGCCGCGACTACCGCGCCGCCAGCGCGTTCTCCCACGCCGCGACGATCGGGAGAAAGCGATACTCTTCACCGCGACGGCAAAGGACTTGGATACCACCGCTCCGGACCGCATCAAATCGAACGGGAAGCGCTATCGCCGGTAGCCCCGCCAGAGAACCAGGCGCGTTGAGACGAAGAACCTGTGCCCGAAACTCCGCGTCGGCGGCCGCCGTCTTTGGAGTGACCAGCGGCGTTGCAGGTAGCACGATGCAATCGTAGTTCTCGAGGACCGCATCAAAGTACGCGCGAACCTCGGTCAGGGTTTCCTCCGCGGCGGCACGACGATCCGCGCTCCAACGCCGACCACGGTCGATGAGCTTCCATACTGCGTCGGTGTAGTCCCCGCGAAACCGATCGAGCCAGTGACTGTGCGCTTCATATGCCTCGCTCGAGCCGATGACGTTGTACGCGTCCAGGAGACGATCTCCGAGAAGATCATCCGATTTCTCCTCATCAACGGAATCAACCCCAACGCGTTCGAGATTCGCCCCGATGTGTGCCCACAGAAGCCTCATCTCCGAATCCAACTCCACCCCTGGAGGTAGGATCGTCGCGACCCTCCCCGGCGAGGAACTCGCATCTCGTTTATCGGTGGGCGCGAAAAAGGTACTGATAAGCAGGTTCATGTCCGTCGCGTCGGCGGTAAACCAGCCGACCGTGTCAAACGATGGCGCGAGGGGGAATGCGCCGCGTGTCCAATCCTCCTCTGGCGATGTACGAAATCCGTAGATGCCACAAAGGGCGGCCGGTAAACGAATCGATCCACCCGTGTCGGTGCCGAGGCCGATCGGCGACACGCCCGAAGCAACAGCCCACGCCGAACCGGACGACGAGCCGCCCGGGATTCTCGTCGAATCGAGCGGATGCGGGCAATCACCGCTGTACTGATTTCGCCCGTCGATCCCGTAGGCAAACTCGTTCATCTGGCTGCGCCCGGAAATCGTCGCCCCAAGCTCGCGAAAGAACTGCACGAGCGCGGCGTCGGTGCGAGCCGGACCTCGCTCGGCCGCGAGTTTTTCGATCATCACCCGCGAGCTGCACCCAGTTACCTCGCCACGTACATCAAATAGATCCTTGACGACTACTGGAACGCCGCTCAGCACGCCGTCGCCGACCTGCACGATCTCGTTGGACCAGGTTCGGATCGCCCGCTGCCAACTATGAGAATCAAAACGTTGTGGGCGATCGATGAGATCCCGGCGATATGCTTCGGAGTCCTCGGCGTGCAGCCGTCGCCACTCCTCAATCGATGTTCTGGTAACGCTTTTAGGGGAGTAACTCCGGCTCGGCTCGATGCGTCTCATAGGCCCAAGTATCCTCGCGATACCGATGGCCGGCAATAGGGCGGATTTACATGACTCTTTTGCTCATGACCCCACATATAGTGCTTTTTAGCGGTTTTTCTGTTGATGCCCACCATAGTTGCCGATATAGTAGGCAGGATGGAGGGGCAACTAATATGACGTTACCACGAGTGAGAAAACGAAGCGGTGAGATCGTTTCGTTCGACCTCAAACGGATAACTTCCGCAATCGAGCGGGCATTTGAGGCGACCGACGCGGCGCGCGAGCAGATGACTTACGAGAATCTGGCGGAGGATATCGTCGAGAATCTTCCGACCGCCGACGGCAACGGCGTCATAGACATCGAGTCGATTCAGGATACGGTCGAGCAGGCGCTTATGCGCAACCAGCACTACGATGTCAGCAAGCGTTACATAATATATAGACAAAAACGGACCGAGGAACGTGAGCGTCGGGCCAGCTCAGCCGCCCGTAAAGTCTTCTCGGGAGAACTCGTTGTACAAAAGCACGACGATCGTCGTGTACCGTTCGCGATCGACCAGATCGAGCGTACCTTGTCTCGACTCGCCGGTGATCTCCCGGCTGTCGACTACGATCTCGTCCTCACCGAGCTCAAGCGCAACATCTACGACGGTATATCCACCGTCGAACTCGAGAACGCGCTGGTCCTGTCGGTAATCGCCTATATCGAACGTGACCCCGATTACAACCGTCTCGCCTCGCGCCTCGTACGACAAAAGCTGTATCGCGAAGTGTTTGCCCGATCGGTGCAACTCACCGAGTTTGACCAGGCGTATCGCAGGGCGTTTGTCGACAACATTCGCCTCGGTGTTGCGGAGGGATTTTACGACCCGCGACTCGCCGAACGTTTTGATCTCGAACAACTGGCGACCAAGCTCGATATCGGTCGGGATGAAGAAATACTCTACCTCGGCGTGCAGACGCTCTACGAACGATACTTTGTGCGCATACGCGACCGCGTTATCGAGACGCCACAGCATTTCTGGATGCGGGTCGCGATGGGTTTGGCGATCGAGGAGAGCGAACCCGACCGTCGCGCTCTTGAGTTTTACGATTTGCTATCAAGCCTACGATTTGTGAGTTCAACACCGACGCTTTTCCACGCGGGGACGCCTCATCCGCAGCTTTCGAGCTGCTACCTCAGTACGGTCTCCGACGATCTCGAACACATCTTTAAGTGCATCAGCGACAACGCCCAGATGAGTAAATGGTCGGGGGGCATCGGCAACGACTGGAGTGCGATCCGCGCGACCGGCGCATTGATCAAAAGCACCAAAGTGGAGAGCCAGGGTGTCATTCCCTTTCTCAAGATCGCCAACGATACCACCGTCGCCATCAACCGGAGCGGCAAGCGCCGCGGCGCGACCTGCGCCTACTTGGAAACATGGCACCTCGATATCGAGGATTTTCTCGATCTGCGACGGAACACTGGTGACGATCGCCGCCGAACCCACGACATGAACACGGCAAACTGGATACCCGACCTCTTTATGAAGAGAGTTATCGAGGAAGGCGCGTGGACGCTTTTCAGCCCCGACGAGACCCCCGACCTGCACGAAACCTACGGTCGGGACTTTGAAGAGCGCTATACCCGCTACGAACAGATGGCCGCCGAGGGAAAGATCGCGCGCTTCAAAACGGTCGAAGCGGTCAAGCTATGGCGCAAGATGTTGACGCGGCTCTTTGAGACGGGACACCCATGGATAACCTTTAAAGATCCGTCAAACGTTCGCAGCCCCCAGGATCACGTCGGCGTCGTCCACAACTCGAACCTCTGCACTGAGATCACACTCAACAACTCGCCGGAAGAAACCGCCGTCTGTAACCTTGGATCGATAAACCTGGCACGCCATATCGACTCGAACGGCCTCAATCATTTTCTCCTTGAGCAAACGATTCATACCGCGATGCGTATGCTCGACAACGTGGTCGACATCAACTTCTACCCGACCGTAGAGGCACAAACTGCCAACCTTCGCCATCGACCCGTTGGCCTCGGAGTGATGGGGCTCCAGGACGCGTTGTACAAGCTACGGACACCGATTGACTCTGACGGTGGACGGATCTTTGTCGATGAGATGATGGAGTTTGTCAGCTACCACGCGATTCTCGGTTCCTCTTATCTCGCCGAAGAACGCGGCGTGTACGAGTCGTTCGCCGGCAGCAAGTGGGATCGCGGCATCTTCCCGCTCGATACACTCGACCTACTCGAAGAGGAGCGCGGTCTACCGATCGACATCGATCGCGTGGCGCGTCTCGACTGGGATTCGCTCAAAAAACGGGTCTCACAACACGGTATGCGCAACTCGAATACGATGGCGATCGCGCCGACGGCGACAATCTCCAACATCTCGGGAGTGTATCCCTCGATCGAACCGATCTATAAAAATCTCTACGTCAAAGCCAATATGTCCGGTGAGTTCACCGTGATAAACGAGTACCTCGTCGCCGATCTCAAAGATCGCGGACTATGGAACGTGGAAATGCTTGATCAACTCAAGTACTACGATGGAAACATCACCAACATCCCGGCCATTCCGCAAGAGATGAAGGAACTCTACAAAGAGGCGTTTGACGTCGATCCGACCGCGATGATCCAGTTGACCGCCCTACGGGGCAAGTGGATCGACCAAAGCCAGAGTCACAACGTCTTTATGCGCGGAACGAGCGGGAAGAAACTCGACGAGATTTATGTCTCGGCCTGGAAGATGGGGCTAAAGACGACGTACTACCTCAGGTCTCTCGGCGCGTCCCAGATCGAGAAAAGCACCCTCGACGCCAAAAAGTACGGGTACACCCAAAAGCGAGAGTACGCCGGTGGGGAGGCCCAGGTACAGACCGCGGGCGCCAATGCGCTCGCGCCCGATCCAACCGCGCTCGGCGGAGACCACGACGTTTCAGATATGACAAACGAGCGCTCCGCTCCGGTTGCGAACGGTACTCCAGACTCGGCGCCACACGTTAACACCGGGTTCTCGCTCGCGCAGGTGATAAGCGCGACCGAGGTAACAAACGTCTGCAGTCTCACCGATCCGGACTGCGAGGCGTGCCAATAAACAAACGACCACGAGGAGAAGAGCGAATGAGCATTATCAACAACTCCAAAACCGACCCAAACAAGATCCTTCCGATGACCTATACCTGGGCGCGCGAGCACTACCGCAACGGTATCGCCAACACCTGGGTACCCGAAGAAATCCCGATGCAGGACGACATCGAGCAGTGGAAGAACCCGGAGGCTCTGACTCCGGTTGAGCGACGCCTCATTCTCTGGAATCTCGGGTTCTTTTCAACCGCGGAAAGCCTGACGGCCAATAACATCGTGCTCGCCGTGTACAACCACGTAACCAATCCCGAGTCACGACAGTACATGCTCCGACAGGCGTTTGAGGAGGCGGTGCACACCGACACGTTTATCTACGTGTGCGATTCGCTCGGTCTCGATCCCGACGAAATCTACGGAATGTACGAGACGATCCCCTCGATTCGCGAGAAAGACGAGTTTGTCGTTGAGCTGACAAAAAGTGTGTTTGAACCGACCTTTACAACCGACGGGACGGATAACATCCGGCGCTTTGTCCACGATCTCGTCGGCTACTACATCATCATGGAGGGCATCTTCTTTTACGCGGGATTCGCGATGATGCTCGCGCTTAAGCGAAAAGGCAAAATGGTCGGTGTCGGCGAGCAGTTTGAATACATTATGCGTGATGAAAGCCTGCATCTTGCCTTTGGCGCCGATCTTATCAACACGATTCGGAGCGAGAACCCGGAAATCTGGACGGATGATTTCCAGGACGAACTCACGAAGCTTATTCTCAAATCGGTCGAGCTCGAAAAAATATATGCCCACGACGCCTGCCCGAGCGGTATTGTCGGTATCAACTCTGAGTCGTTCAGCGAATACGTTGAATACATCGCCGATCGCCGGCTCGAGCGGATTGGACTGGAAAAGCAGTTTGGCACCGTCAATCCGTTTCCCTGGATGAGTCAGAGCACCGATCTCGCCAAGGAAAAGAACTTCTTCGAAACCCGGGTCACTGAGTATCAGACGGGCGGACTCGACTGGAATTAGTCGGTGCCTGACGCGATCTCCATCGGTCCGGTGGCCGTACCGCCGGTCGTCGTCTCCGGCTTGATCGCCGCTATAGCGGTCGTGTTGGTCTTGCGACTACCGCGAAGCGGCGATGCCGACGCCCGCGAGTGGGTGCGAGATCGGATCACAACCGCCGCACTTGTCGGCTTTGTCTTGTGGAAGCTCACACCGATCATCCCGTACTTTTCGGAGATTGTGGCCGATCCCATGTTGCTTGTCCGTCTGCCTGGTGGACGCCTCGGCGTGTTTGTCGGCGCGCTTGGCGCAACGGCGACGCTTGTTCCGGGAGTGTTCAACGAGAACGGTAGACGCCGTCCGGTCGCGATCGCCGTAAGTACAGCGACGGTCGTCTACCTATTTGCCGGCGCGATACTCGGCGCCGCGTTTGACGTGGCTCCCGCTCCGGACCGGTATCCAGTGGAAGTCGAGGTACTCGACGCACCCACTCGCCCACTTCACGAAGGCGAACAAGTAACCGTTCTCGGTTTCTGGGCGACGTGGTGCGGCCCTTGTCGGGCAGAGTTGCCCGTCAAACGTCGCTTCCACGATGAGTACGGCGACCGCGCCACCTACCTGGCCGTTAATCTGCTACCGACCGAAGCCGGCGTATCCTCGGTCAGGGCGTACGTCGCCACGCACGAGCTGCCCTATCCAGTGGTTCTCGATCGTGACGGCTCGTTGGCCGATGCGTTTGGAATACGCGGCACGCCGACAACTGTCGTTATCGGGCGCGACGGTTCGGTGGTAGATCGATGGCTGGGCCCCTCGTCTCTCGATCGGATCGTTCGCGCCATAGAAAAAGCCGAGCGATAAAGGGCATTCGCCTCTAGCGCTCGGCTGTTTGATCAAAAAAGACTGTATACGTCCGCGCTATTTCTCTTCGCTCGCGGCGTCCGTCTCGCTTGTGTCGGCCGCTGTTTCTTCCGGTGTTTCTTCAGGAGCCGCCGCGTCCTCGGCGACGGTCTCGCTTGTGTCCGACGTCTGTTCTACGACCTCATCCGTCGCTTCGACGGGAGCGTCAACCGCCGCCTCGTCCGTTCCAGAGGTATCGGCCTCATCCGACGTGGCTTTCTTCGCCTTGGCAGGTTTGGCGGCCGAGTCCTTTTTGGCACTACTCTTCTTTTTCTTTGGAGCTTTTGTCTCGAGCTCCTCGCTCACCAGCTCGAGGATGACCATTTCAGCGGCATCGCTCGGACGCGGACCGAGTTTTAACACCCTTGTATAACCGCCTGGTCGTTCCTTGAAGCGAGGACCGATCTCGGTGAATATCTTGGCGAGAACCGCCTTTTCCTTGATATCCTGCCCGATGATCCGTCGGTTATGCACGCTGTCGAGCTTGGCCCGCGTGATCATCTTCTCGGCCGATCTCCGTACCGCGAGCGCCTTTGCCTTTGTCGTCTTGATTCGTTCGTGCTTGAACAGCGACGTCAGCATATTGCGAGTCATCGCTTTACGATGCGCGGCTTTCCGACCAAGGCGGTTGTATCCGATTCTATGCTTCATTTTTCTCTTCCTTCTTCTTCAGAAAGACGGGATTGTTCTTCAACGATGCATAATCGGTCATCCCGAGGCTGAGATCCCAGTCCGACAACTTCTCTTTGATCTCAAGCAACGATTTCTTCCCGAAGTTCCTCGTCTTTGCGATCTCGTCTTCAGTTTTCTGCGTCAGGTCGCCAAGGTTGTTTATATTGGCGTTCTTCAGACAGTTACTCGCGCGGACTGAAAGCTCGAGTTCTTCGACCGGCGTGGCCAGAATCTGACGGATGAGCTTCATGTCCTCGTCTTCTTCCTCGTCCGGTCCAACCTCGGATTCGTCGAAGTTGATAAAAACGTCGAAGTGATCCTTGGCAACCTTAGCGGCCTCGCCGACCGCATCAACGGGCGAGATCGTGCCGTCCGTCCATACCTCGAGAATCAGCTTATCGTAGTCGTTTCGCTGACCAACCCTGGTGTTCTGTACCGAATACTTCACACGACGAACCGGCGAAAACACCGCGTCTATCGCGATCGTCCCCACCTCATCGACGTACTTTTCGTTGAGCTCAGCCGGAACGTAACCGCGACCGAGATCAATTTGGACCTCAACGTCGACCTTGGCACCCTTCATCATCGTCATAATCGGAAGGTCGGCGTTGGAAATCTCGACCCCTTCGACGGCAAAGTCACCCGCCGTTATCGTCTTTGGTCCCGTAAACTCCAGAAAGAGGACCTTTTGGTCAACGTCATCCGGAAGGCTGATCTGCAACCGTTTGAGCTGGTTAATAACGTCGGGGGCATCTTCGACGACGCCGGGCATCGCTTCAAACTCACTGGAGAGAAAGCGTTGGTTGCCTTCCTCATCGTAGAGCGTAACCCTAACCGCCGACACCGATGCTCCCGGTATTGAACTGAGGAGTACGCGGCGCAACGAGTTTCCAATCGTTGTACCGTACCCACGCTCAAACGGGTAAGCGACAAACTTCCCGTAGTCGCGCGTCGACTCGCTCGGTTCGAATGTGATGTTCTTCGGACGTTTGAATCCCTTGAGAAGCGTTTTCCGAGCCATTGTACTACTCCCTATCGATCAGACGCGTCGACTCTTCCGAGGTCGGCACCCGTTATGCGGAATCGGCGTAATATCCTTGATCGAACGCACGCGCAATCCCAAATTTCCGAGTGATCGAATAGCCGACTCACGGCCTACCCCGGGACCCTTTACATAGACGTGGACGTCTTGCAGTCCATATCCGAGTGCTTTTTGCACCGCGGTTTCCGCAGTACTCTGCGCAGCAAAGGGGGTCGACTTTTTTGCGCCGCGGAATCCTAACGATCCCGCGCTACTCCAAGAGACAACGTTGCCGTTCATATCGGTAACGGTCACGATTGTGTTGTTAAAGGTGGCCTGGATATAAACCTGCCCCTCATATACTGACTTTTTCTCTTTTTTCTTCTTACTTACCTTGGCCAAGACTGTCTCGCCTCCCTACTTCTTCTTACCAGCGACCGTCTTCCGTTTACCTTTGCGCGTTCGCGCGTTTGTCCGCGTGCGCTGGCCGCGAACAGGAAGACCCTTGCGATGCCGCAATCCGCGGTAGGAGCCGATGTCCATCAGTCGCTTGATATTGAGCGATACCTGCGTGCGCAAACGCCCCTCGACGGTGTAGTCGTTTTCTATAACTTGTCGAATCGCGTTGAGTTCTTCCGCGCTCAAATCGTTGATACGACGCTCCGTATCAATCCCCGCCGCCTTGCAGATTTTAATGGCGGAGGAGCGCGCGATCCCGTATATATACGTGAGTGCAATATCGGTATGCTTGTTCGGAAGGTCGATTCCTGCTATGCGAGCCATCGACTACCCCTTTTGTCGCTGTTTATGCTTTGGATTCGAACAGATCACGCGGACAACCCCGCGTCGTCTGATCACTTTACAGTTTGAACAGATCGGTTTAACGCTTGCACGAACTTTCATAATGCTATCCTCGTCTACAGGCTCCGCCGCGACTTGATACGACCCTTGGCGGTCAATCCCTCGTGATGATGCATCCGCAGATGCCCTTCAATTTGTGACATGAGATCGAGATCCACGCCGACCATAATTAACAGTGATGTACCACCCATAAGAAACGCTACTTGCGCCGGAAAATCAAACAAGCGTTGAACGAGCGTCGGGATCACGGCGATAAACGCCAGGAACATGGCGCCCGGCAGGATGATTCTGTTGAGTATCCGTGAGAAGTACTCCTCCATCTTTTCGCTGCGTATCCCCGGGATCGACCCTCCGTTCTCGCGAATATTACGCGAGATCTCGATCGGATTAAGCGTCACCTGGGTATAGAAGTAGGCGAAAAATATGATCAGGAGCGTATATGTAATGATGTACGGGGTTCCGCTTGGACGAAACCACACCGACAAGCGCTGTAACCAGCGAACGTCCGGTCCAAGCCCCTGGGCGATTTGGAGCGGAAAGGTCATAACGCTCGACGCAAAAATGACCGGGATAACCCCTGAGGGGTTGATCTTAAACGGTACGTAGGTGTTCTGGGCTCCATACATTCTGCGCCCGACAACACGCTTGGCGTAGTGAATCGGAATTTTTCGCTGTCCTCGCTGTTCGTAGACGACCAGCGATACAACGGCGACGAACATTCCCATAACGACGATAACGTAGACGGGATTTAGATCGCCCCGGCGGACCGACTGCAGGAGTATCCAGAACGCGCTCGGCATGCGGGCGACGATACCGCTGAATATGATCAACGAAATCCCGTTACCGATACCACGCTGGTTGATTTGCTCTCCAGTCCACATCAAGAACACGGTCCCTGCCGTAACCGACAGCATCGATACAAAGGTATAGAGACCGCGAGATATGGTGATCGCGTCCGGGATGCTGTCCGCATATACGGTCACCGCAAACGACTGGATAAGCGCAACGACGATCGTGCCGTAGCGGGTATACCGTTGAATCTTTTTGCGACCACCCTCTTCCTCCGAGATCTTCTTAAGAGCCGGAAAAACGAGCAACAGCAGTTGCATGATGATCGACATGGAGATGTACGGCATGATACCGAGCATAAAAATGCTAAATCGGGAGAAAGCGCCACCGGCAAAGAAGTCCAGGTAATCGGTAACCGAGATACCGCCCGTTGCTGTCTGCGCCGAGAAATAGAGCTGAAGCGCGTTGAGATTAATGCCGGGAATCGGGATCGTCGCGCCGAGTCGGAATACCCCCAACATAAAAAGGGTAAACAACACCCGATCACGCAAGTCACGGATTCGAAAAATATCGGCAATCGGATTAGACGCCATTCAGCTCATTCCTCCGTCTTCTCGTTGTCTTTGTTTGTGTCTTCCGCCGTCTCTGCTTCTGCGGGCGCCGCAGCCGGAGCCTCGGCTTCTACAGCTGTCTCATCCTTGGCCGGAGCCTCTGTCTTAGCCGGGGCTTTAGCCTTGGCCGGAGCCTCCGTCTTAGCCGGGGCTTTAGCCTTGGCCGGAGCCTCCGCTTTTGCCTTAGCTGGCGCCTTTGTTTTGGCAGGCGCGTCGGCCTCAGCGGACGCTTTTGCCTTAGCTGGCGCGCTCTTGGCGGCTTTCTCCGGCGTCGTAGCCGGCGCCTCTTCGACGCCGGTCATTTCCACGCTGCCGCCCGCCGCCTCGATCTTGGAGCGAGCTCCCGCGGAAACGGGGATATCCCGAATTACAAACTTGGCGCCGGCTTCGCCGCGACCGAGGATCTTTACGTCCGAAACGTTTCGACCGATAAGTCCGCGCTCACGCAACGCTTCAACCGTAATCTCTCCGCCTTTGGGGAACGCCGCGGTAAGGACGTCAAGATTTATCGTCTCGTATACCGTTTTAAACCGATAGTTACTAAAACCGCGTCGTGCAATACGCCGGTACAGCGGCATCTGACCGCCCTCAAAACCGGGCCGCACTTTGCCGCCGGATCGAGCGTTCTGCCCCTTATGACCGCGGCCCGACGTCTTGCCGGTGCCGCTTCCCGGCCCTCTGCCGATGCGTTTTTTATTTTTCGTCGCGCCTGGAGGTGCCTGTATCATTCTTTTACTTCCTCGACCGACACTAGATGAGAGATCGTATCGATCATCCCCTGGATCGGACCGTTTAGCTCCTGGACGACAGAATGATGGAGCTTTCTCAGCCCCAGCGCTTCTACCGTCTTCCGTTGGTTTGGTTTGCGCCCAATCGGGCTACGCACAAGGGTGATTTTGACTTTCATCGTTATCCCCACATGTCTCGTACGGTCTTGCCACGATTATGGGCGACCTCACGAGCGTTCATGAGTTCACCAAGACCGACAAAAACCGCCTTAACGATATTGACCGCGTTTTGGCTACCAAGCGATTTGCTCAAAACGTCGTTGATTCCGCCCACTTCGAGCACTGCGCGTACCGGACCGCCGGCGATGATGCCGGTACCGGGCGCCGCCGGCTTTAAAAGAACCGACGCGCTCTTGTACTTGCCGATTACACGATGGGGAATTGTGTGTTTCTGGCGCGGGACCTCGACCATACTTCGTTTGGCACGATCGACACCTTTGCGAATCGCCTCAGAGACGTCATTGGCTTTACCGTAACCGTAACCGACGCGGCCGTTCCGGTCGCCGACGACAACAAGCGCCGAGAAAGAGAAACGGCGACCACCTTTTACTACTTTGGCGACGCGGTTAAGTTTTATGAGCTTCTCCGAAAACTCTTTATCCATTCCTTGATCCATCTGAAGCTCCCCTTAAAACGTCAGTCCGGATTTACGAGCCCCGTCGGCAACCGACTTGACCACGCCATGATAGAGATAACCGTTTCGGTCAAACACAGCGGTCGATATCTTCATCGCTACGAGGCGTTTACCGATCTCTTCGCCGATCTTCACTCCGTCCTCGACCGTGGCGGAAAGCGACTTAAACTCGGGGCTAATACTCGATACCGCCGCAATCGTGCGCGCATTATCATCGTCGATCGCCTGGACGTAGATGTTCTTGTTGGAACGAAACACGGAGATCCGCGGTCGCTGCGCGGTCCCGTTGACCCTGCCGCGTATTCGCCGTTTGCGTTTGATGCGCCTGTTCTGCTTTTTAATCAGTCGTTTCATCGATCTACACCTACTACTTTATGCCGGACTTTCCGACTTTCCGTCGAACGTACTCGTCCTCATAACGAACACCCTTACCTTTGTAGGGCTCGGGCGGACGCAGACCGCGGATCTCCGAAGCGATCTTTCCGACGAGCTGCTTGTCTATTCCACTCACACGCAACTTGTTCGGACCTTCGAGTTCCGCCTTAATCCCGTCCGGCACCGCAAACTCGATCGGATTGCTGTACCCGAGGCTGAGCATAAGACTCGAACCGCTAAGCTCCGCCCGATAGCCAACGCCGTTAATAATCAGCACACGAGAGAAACCGGCGGAAACGCCGATAACCATGTTGTTGATCAACTGCCGATACAGACCGTGAAACGACCTCGTTTCCTTGTCCTCACCGGAGCGCTCAACCACCAAGGTGTTCTCATTCTCAACGACGGATATCCGCGGGGAAACCGTCTGCGCCAACTCGCCCTTGGGACCTTTTACGGTCACCTTTGAGCCGTCGATCGTTACGCTGACGCCCTTCGGAATCGGTATTGGTGCCTTTCCAACTCGAGACATAACCTGCTCCTACCAGACCGAACAGATCAGCTCGCCACCGACCTGTTTCTCCGCCGCTTTTTTTCCCGTCGTTACTCCGGCGGAGGTCGATACAATGATCGTGCCGTATCCGTTGAGTACACGAGGGAGTTTGCGATACCCGGAGTAAATACGTCGTCCGGGAGTCGAAATCTTTTTAATGCCGTGAATCACCGGTTCCTGGTTATCGTCGTACTTCAAGAAAACGCGGATCGTCGTCCGCTCGTCCTGCGAGACCTTCTTAAAGTTCTTAATAAAACCCTCGTTCTTGAGGATCTTAATGATTTCCAGCTTGAGCTTGGACGGAGTGATATCCACTTTCTCAAACCGCGCCATTCCGGCGTTCCGGATCTTGGTCAGCATATCCGCAACCGGATCAGAAACACTCATCGCACTCTCCTACCAGCTCGATTTGGTGATGCCGGGGATCAACCCTTCGCTTGCCAGTTTTCTGAAACAAACGCGGCACATTTCGAACTTTCTCATATAACCCCGGGGTCGTCCGCAGATACGACAACGGTTGACCTGTCGGGTCGAGTATTTTTGCTTGCGTTGGGCCTTAACAATCAACGATTTCTTCGCCATTCGATACTCTCCTACTTGCGAAAAGGCATTTTGAGCTTGCTAAGAAGGGCAAACGCCTCTTCGTCCGTCGATGCCGTCGTAACAAAGACGATATTGAGCCCCGTGATTCGCTCGATCTTGTCGTAGTCGATTTCCGGGAAAATGATGTGTTCTTGGATCCCCAGCGAGTAATTGCCGTGGCCGTCAAAGCTGTTGGGGTTGATACCGCGAAAGTCTTTGACCCGCGGTAAGGCGATGTTCACGAGACGATCGAGAAACTCCCACATCTTTGTACGACGCAACGTCACTTTCGTGCCGATCTCCATACCTTCTCGAAGCTTGAAGTTTGAGATCGATCGACGCGCTTTGGTTCGAATCGCATGTTGCCCGGCTATCAACGACAGTTCGTCCTGGGCACTCTCGAGCGCTTTTTTATTGGCGATAGCGTCACCAACGCCCATGCTGAGGACGATTCGATCGAGGCGCGGCGCCTGCATAATTGACGAGTAGTCGAACTCTTTCTTGAGATCGGGTCGAACCGTCTCTTCATAAAACCGCTTCATCGTCGGGACGTATGTCGCCATCAGACCGTCTCCCCCGTGCGGCGGGCGTAGCGCACTTTCTCACCGCCCTCTTCGCGATACCCGAGCCTCGTCGGCTTACCGTCTTTGGCCACGTACATCACGTTCGAGATGTTGATCGGCGCTTCGATTTCAATAATCCCACCGCTTTCGTTCTGGCTTCGTCGGCGCTGCGCCTTCTTCACCATGTTGATACCTTCAACAAGCACGCGACCTTTTACACGGTCGATACGCAGAAGACGACCGGTTTTACCTTTATCCTTGCCCGCGATCACCTGCACCGTGTCGTTCTTCTTGAGCTTTGTCTTTAACGGATTTTTGGTACTCGACTTCATTCTCCCAATCTCCTACAAAACTTCCGGCGCCAGGGAAACGATCTTCATGTAGTCGGCCTCGCGCAACTCGCGCGCTACCGGACCGAAAATACGCTTTCCTTTTGGGTTGTGCGTCTTGTCGATGATGACGCACGCGTTATCGTCAAACCGAATATACGTTCCGTCCAATCGACGAAACTCTTTATTGGTCCGCACGATGACCGCGCGTTCGACGTTCCCCCGCTTTACGGGTGCATTTGGGAGCGCATCTTTGACGGCCACAACGATCACGTCTCCGACCGATGCGTACTTCCGCTTGCTGCCACCAAGAATCTTGATGCACTGCACACGTTTCGCGCCGCTGTTATCGGCGACGTTCAAATATGTCTGCATTTGAACCATCGGATTACCCTCACCGAGCCCGTTCGACGATTTCGAACAAGCGCCATTTTTTGTCTTTGCTGATCGGTCGGGATTCAACTACCCGAACCGTGTCGCCGACATGCGCTTCGTTGTTCTCGTCGTGGGCTTTGAGTTTTTTGGAGATGCTGACGTACTTCTTGTACAAGCTGTGCATCTGGCGCCCCTCGACGACTACAACGATCGTCTTATCCATTTTGTCGCTTACTACGCGACCCTGAAACACTTTTTTACCGGTTGTCTTAATCGTATCGGAAGGCATCGTTCCTATTCTCCTTCGACCGGCGCAACGTCTTGATGGTTATAGATCAAGGTATTTAACCGAGCTATCTGACGACGAAGCGTCCTCGTCTCGATCGGGTTGTCAACGTGACCGACAACTTTGTTGATTCGAGAGTCGAGGTACTTACGACGCAGTTCTTCACGCTTGGCGATCAACTCGCTAAAGGTCAGATCTTTAAATGAGTTACGCATACTACGAGATCCCCTTACGCGACACGACACGCGCCTTTATCGGTAGCTTGCTCGCGGCGAGCTTGAGCGCGGCCTCGGCAAGATCCCGTTCAACGCCGGCGAGTTCAAACATCACCACGCCCGGCTTCACTGCAGCTACCCAGTACTCCGGGTTACCCTTCCCTTTACCCATTCGCGTTTCCGCGGGCTTCTTGGTGTAGGGCATATCGGGAAAAATCCGAATCCAGACCTTTCCACCACGCTTGATCTTGCGGGTCATCGCGATACGAGCGGCTTCGATCTGACGATTGGTCAACCACTCGCCTTCCATCGCCACCAATCCGTAATCACCAAAAGAGACGGAATTACCCCGTCCGGCGGCGCCGTAGAGCGCTCGTTTTACCCGGCGCTGGCGCTTCCGGTGTTTTACACGTTTTGGACTTAGCATCAGGAACTCCTCGCCGGTGCTTTGTCCCGACGTTTACGGACGACCGAACCAGCATCCTGCTTGGTTTCACGATTGAGAACTTCACCATGAAACATCCACACTTTGACGCCGATCGTACCAAAGGTCGTCAGTGACTCGGCAAAGCCGTAGTCAATGTTGGCCCGCAGCGTATGCAGCGGTACACGACCGGCTTTCTGCTGCTCCGTGCGCGACATCTCGGCTCCGCCGAGTCGACCGGAAATTCGGATTCGCACACCGAGGATGCCCGCTTTCATCGCGTTGTTCACGGCCATCTTGAGCGTTCGTCGAAACGATCCGCGAGAACGAAGCTGACGGGCGATGTTAAGCGCCACTACCTGAGCGTGCGTCTCGGGTCGTTTGATCTCTTTTATCTTTATCTGAATCTTGCGTCCGGCCGCCTTCTGGAGCCGCGCACCGATTTTTTCGATATTGGCACCCTTGGTACCGATTATCACACCGGGCCGCGAAGTATGGATGACCAGCGTAACCCGTTGCGGGTGTCGGATAATCTCTACCTCGGCGATGTCGGCGCCCCGTGCTTCCGGCGCTGCCGACAGGACCTTCCGAAGGTGCAGGTCCGCGTGTAGCGTATCGGCGTACTCTCGTGGATCTACGTACCACTTCGAACGCCACGTTTTATTGATACCAAGCCGGAGGCCATACGGATTTACTTTTTGCCCCATCTTACTCTCCCACCTGATCGATGCGATCGACGACCGCCGTGATGTGACTCATTCGTTTAAGAAGCATGTCGGCGCGTCCCCGACCTCTGACCCAAATACGCTTCATACGCGGTCCCTCGCTCACGTACAGCTCGCTGACGTAGAGCATCTGCTCGTCGAGGTTTCGGTTGTTACTCAACGCGTTTGCCGCGGCGGATTGAATCACCTTACGAATCAACGCGGCCCCCTTGTTGGGAACGTTGTTTAATATCGCTATCGCCTCCGGATAGCTCCGGCGTCGTACCACGTCGGCGACTCGCCGCGCTTTAAACGGCGATATGCGCACGTACTTTGCAACAGCCTTGTATCCCATTGTCTGTTCCCCTTACCGACGACCGGCTTTTTTATCTGAGCCGGCGTGCCCGCGAAAGAGCCGAGTCGGTGAAAACTCGCCGAGCTTGTGCCCAACAAGGTTCTCAGTCACGTACACCGGAACCCACGACTTGCCGTTGTACACGGAGATAGTCAGGCCAACCATCTCGGGGATGATCGTCGAGGTGCGGGAATACGTCTTTATCATCTTCTTCTGGCCCGATTTGTTCATCTCCAGAACGCGACCGTACAAGCGCTTCTCGATAAACGGACCTTTTTTTATTGAACGCGACACAACCCTCTCCTATTTCCGTTTCTTGACAATCATGCGCGACGATTTCTTCCGCTTCTTCCGCGTCTTGTACCCCTTTGCGGGCGTACCCCACGGAGACACCGGGTGTCGTCCTCCCGCCGTCGAGCCTTCGCCACCACCAAGCGGATGGTCCACCGGATTCATGGCAATACCACGAACCTTGGGACGGCGGCCCAGCCACCGCGCTCGCCCGGCTTTACCAAGCGTAACGTTCATATGGTCTTCGTTGCCGACGGTTCCGACCGTCGCGCGACACCGCTTAAAGATCATCCGCGCTTCACCCGACGGCAGCTTTACGGTGACGTAATCGCCCTCGGTCGCGACAATTGTCGCCGATGCGCCGGCCGAGCGGGCCAACTGACCACCCTTGCCGTACTGCAGCTCAACGTTGTGAACGACCGTACCAACAGGGATTCGCTCCATCGGCAGCGAATTACCGAGGCGGGGCTCGGCGTCGGGGCCGCTCATCACGGACATACCGACTTTTAATCCTTTTGGCGCGATGATGTAGCGTTTCTCGCCGTCGACGTAAAACAGCAGCGCGATGTTGGCACTCCGGTTCGGGTCGTACTCGATAGCTTTCACCGTCGCCGGAACGCCGTACTTGTCACGGAGAAAATCGATCGTTCTGTATTTGCGTTTTACGCGACCGCCCTTACGACGCACACTGATACGCCCGTTATGATCGCGACCCGCGCGATACTTGCGGCCCTTGGTGAGCGCTTTCTCCGACGGCTTATCGGTAAGCTCGTCAAAACGGAGCGTTGTCTTGTATCGCTGGCCGGGGGTATTGGGTTTATACGTTTTTAACGCCATATCCTAACTCCTACACGCCTTCAAAAACGCTGATACGCTCGCCCTCGGCGAGGGTTACAACCGCTTTTTTCCACGATGCGGTCGTGCCCTTGGCGTACCTCGTCCGTTTTGGCTTTCCGCGTACCGACATAACACGACAGGTAACCGCGTGAACGTTAAAAAGCGTGCTGACCGCTGCTTTTATCTGAATTTTGTTGGCGCGGGGATTTACGCGGAATACGTAAACACCCTGTTCGCGCAACTCGTTGCTTTTTTCGGTGAGGATCGGTTCGATCACGATCTGATCAGGATTCATCCTCGCCCTCCTTTGCAGCGGTTCCACTAAGCGATTTCGCCGCCGACTCCATGACGACAACGGTCTGCGCATAGTAGAGATCGTGAGCTCGCAGGCGATTCCACGCCAGATAGTGCAACCATGGAATGTTGCGAGCGGCGCGTTTGAGCATCGGATCGTCGTCCTTGGTGACAAGTACGACCCGCTTCGGCTCGGTGAGCGCGCGCATAAGCTTGTCCATATCACGGGTCTTACCGCTTTCGACGCTAAAGTCTTCAACGACGAGCAACTTCTCTTCCTGCAGCTTCTTCGAAAGGATCGAATGAAGCGCCGCTCGTTTCATTTTTCTCGGAATCCGATAGGAATAGTCGCGCGGCTGTGGTCCGAAAATGGTACCACCGCCTACCCAAACGGGGGATCGTCGCGTGCCGGCACGCGCGCGACCGGTTCCCTTCTGTCGCCACGGCTTTCGTCCGCTAAAACTTACCAGACCACGCGTTTTGGTCGCCGCAGTTCCGACGCGCGCGTTGGCAAGTTCATTGCGGATCGCATGATAGATCGCGCCGTCGCTCACCTCGCGGGAAAACACATCGTCGGCGAGATCTAACTGGCGAACCTTCTTGCCCGCCGTGGAAAGAACCTGAGCCTTCATCGATATACCTCGCTTACCCTACCATCGCCCGTTTGACCGCCGGACGAATCCGGACAAGGGCGTTCTTTCGGCCGGGAACCGCTCCGCGAACCACAAGGGTATTGCTCTCCCGATCGATCTTTACAATTTGCAAGTTGAGCGTCGTCGTTCGATCCGCCCCCATACGCCCGGGCATTTTTGTCCCTTTGATGACCCGCGACGGCGTCGCCGCCATACCGGTCGACCCGTTCGCACGATGAAACTTGGAACCATGGGTCTTTCGACCACCACCAAATCCGTGGCGTTTCATAACACCCTGGTAGCCCTTACCCTTGCTCGTCCCGGTGATGTCGACGTAGGCGACATCCTCAAAAATCTCGAGCCCGAGCTCGTCACCTGGTTCACACTCGACGGAGAAGTCGCGGAACTCAACGAGATGCCGCCGCGCTTCCATGCCGTCGCCAAACTGGCCGAGGACCGGCTTGCTTACGCGCGACTCCTTAACACGGTCGGTCGCGAGAACCACCGCGGAGTACCCGTCGGTCTCGACGGTGCGTCGTCGTACGACGAGATTCGGCTCCACCTCGATAACCGTAACCGGTACAAGACCCCCGGTTTCGTCAAAGATCTGGGTCATCCCGATCTTTTTTCCTAACAGACCAAGCATTGCCGCTACTCCGTTACTGTTTAATCTCGACGTCGACACCGGCAGGCAACTCCAACTTCATAAGGGAGTCCATGACCGCCGATGAGGGCTCGATGATATCGATCAAGCGCTTGTGCGTTCGCATCTCGAACTGCTCGCGCGACTTCTTATTGACGTGCGGCGAGCGCAAAACGGTGAACTTGTTGATACGAGTCGGCAGAGGTATCGGCCCCGATACCGTCGCGCCTGCTTTTTGTACGGTCTGTACGATTGAGCCAGCGCTCTGATCGACGAGTTTTACGTCGAATCCTCGAAGCCGAACTCTTATTTTTTCGCCCGCCATATCTCCTCCATAGAAAAAGTGAGCCTCGCCGCCTAAGCGACAAGGCTCATACGTTCCCGCCGCGGTGGGTTATTCGATGATATCGACAACCTGACCGCTGGCTACGGTGCGACCGCCCTCGCGGATCGCAAAGCGGAGACCTTTGTCCATCGCAATCGGCTTAATCAGATCAACGGTAATCTCCGAGTTATCTCCGGGCATTACCATCTGCTTGTCGTCCGGCAGCGTAACCGTACCGGTGACGTCGGTCGTCCGGAAGTAGAACTGCGGTCGATATCCCGACATAAACGGCGAGTGACGACCACCTTCCTCTTTGCTCAACGCGTAGATCTGACCCTTAAACTTGGTGTGCGGCGTGATCGAACCCGGCTTGGCCAAAACCTGACCGCGCTCAACGGATTTCTTGTCTACACCGCGCAACAGCGCACCGATGTTATCTCCCGCCTGTCCCTCGTCGAGAAGCTTGTTAAACATCTCAACACCGGTACATACGGTCTTTTGCGTGTCACGAATACCAACGATCTCAACCTCGTCGTTAACGTGGATCACGCCACGTTCGATACGACCGGTAACAACCGTTCCACGCCCCTGAATCGAGAAGATATCCTCGATCGGCATGAGAAAGTCCTTATCAACGGCGCGCTCCGGAATCGGAAAGTACTCGTCCATCGCGTCAAAGAGCTCAAAGATAACGCCGGCTTTTTCCTCGTCGGCGTGGTTTTCCATAGCGATAAACGCACTGCCTTTGATAACCGGAATCTCGTCGCCCGGAAAATCGTAGGTATTCAAGAGGTCACGAACCTCTTCCTCGACGAGCTCGATCATATCGGGGTCGTCAACCTGATCGGTCTTGTTGATAAAAACGATGATCTTGGGAACACCAACCTGACGAGCGAGAACGATGTGCTCTCGGGTCTGGGACATCGCGCCATCAGTGGCGGCGACGACAAGAACGGCGCCGTCCATCTGCGCGGCACCGGTAATCATGTTTTTGATGTAGTCGGCGTGGCCCGGGCAGTCGACGTGAGCGTAGTGACGCGCGTCGGTCTCGTACTCAACGTGTCGGGTATTAATCGTGATTCCCCGCTCCTTTTCTTCAGGAGCGTTGTCAATTTCCTCGTAACTCATAACTTTGGAGCCGTATTTAGCCGCGCTCACCATAGTCATAGCGGCGGTCAACGTAGTCTTACCGTGGTCGACGTGACCGATCGTACCGACGTTGACGTGCGGTTTCGTACGCTCAAATTTACTCTTGGCCATCGTTATCCTCCTTGCAACGAAACAACGACGAAATTCTGTTGATACATACGTTTCACACTTGCTGACTCACGGCCGATCAAGTGTGCTGATTTGGAAGCTGGATTATAAAGAAGCCGCGTCCCGAGTGTCAAGGACGAATCGGCGCGTAGATATTCCGGTACACAACCGGTATCAAGCGTCACCACCTGTCCGGATAACCGAACGGTTTGGCTCCTTTGGACCAGTTTGCACGCCCGGTCCTCCCGGACGGCACATAATCCAAATCTGTCGTACTATATCAGTGATGCGTCCGGCGCATCAATCATCTACCACCGATAATGGGCAAACGCCTTGTTGGCCTCAGCCATTCGGTGCGTATCTTCTTTCTTCTTAAACGCCGTCCCGGTGCTGTTAAAGGCGTCAATCAGCTCCTGGCTCAGGCGACGTCCCATCGACTGCCCGCTTCGACCGCGTGCCGCCTGAATGATCCAGCGCATCGCCAACGCTTCGCGACGATTGTCTTTGATCTCGACGGGCACCTGATAGGTCGAACCACCGACGCGTCGGCTTTTTACCTCGATCATCGGTTTTACGTTATCAAGAGCAGTCAAAAAAACCTCGACGGGTTTCTTGTCGGTCACCTTGCTTTCGATCTCGTTCATCGCCTCGTACATAATACGACGGCTGACCGAACGCTTACCGTTGGACATCATTCGGTTGACAAACCGCGTAACGGTTGTGTCGTTATAGATCGGATCGGGAAGCGGCGGTTTCCGCTGCGGGATATGACGTCTGGGCATCTATCTCTCTTCCTACGCTTTAGGTCGTTTGGTGCCGTACTTGGAACGTCCTTTACGGCGATCTTCGACTCCCAGGGTATCCTTGGTACCGCGAATGATATGGTACCGGACTCCCGGAAGGTCCTTTACTCGTCCACCCCGCAGAAGCACAACCGAGTGCTCCTGGAGATTATGCCCAATTCCCGGAATGTAGGCCGTTACCTCGATCCCATTTGAAAGACGAACACGCGCAACTTTGCGCAGCGCCGAATTGGGCTTTTTTGGTGTCACCGTCATGACGCGCGTACACACCCCTCGTTTCTGAGGGCAGTTCTGCAACGCCGGAGACTTGGTGGACTTAAGCTGTTTTACCCGCCCCTTGCGGATTAACTGGTTAATCGTCGGCATATCAGTTTGCTACTCCATTTGTCGTAGGGCGGGACGATACCAAAGCCCGCCGTTCCTGTCAAGTCGCCCCTACTCTTACTCGGAAACCTCGGCTTCCACCGTTTCAGTTTCGGCCTCCGGATCGGGCGCTTGTTGTGCTTCGAGTTCCTTCTCCTTGGCCCGCGCTTCGAGAATATCAGCGACGTGCTGATCGAGATCCTCGGTCTGATCGTCGTAGAGCCGTATCTCGCGGTAGTTGCGCATACCGGTACCGGCAGGGATCAGATGCCCGATGACGACGTTCTCTTTGAGACCGCGCAGCTGATCGGTAGATCCTGCAATCGCGGCGTTGGTCAGAACGCGCGTCGTCTCCTGGAAGCTCGCCGCGCTGATAAAGGAATCGATGTTGAGACTGGCTCGAGTAATGCCAAGGAGCAAGGGTTGGCCGACGGCCGGCTGTCCACCCTGGCGAACAACACGAGCGTTCTCCTCGTGGAATCGGTGTTTATCGACCTGCTGACCGTAGATAAAGTTGGTATCACCAACCTGCATGATCTCGATCTTGCGCATCATCTGACGAATAATTACGCCGATGTGCTTGTCGTTGATGTTAACACCCTGTAGTCGGTACACCTCTTGGACCTCATTAACGAGGAACGTCTGCAGCGCGTTCTCGCCGAGAATCGCCAGAACCTCGTGCGGATCGGTCGCGCCCTCACACAACGGCTCGCCGGCCTCGACGTCGTCGCCGTCTCGTACAAGCATGTGGCGCCCCATCGGGACCAAGTGCTTGTAGTCCTTGTTATACGGATCGACGACGTTGACAACTCGCTTACCTTTAACAACCGCGCCGGTCTTTACCGTCCCGCTAATTTTGGCGAGAACCGCGGCATTTTTCGGCCGGCGTGCCTCAAAGAGCTCGCCAACCCGCGGCAGACCACCGGTGATGTCACGAGTTTTGACGCTCTCTTTGAGCATCTTGGCGAGCGTTGAACCCGGAACCACGTTCTCACCGTCAGTAATGCTGAGGTAAGCGCTGTTCGGCAACGGATAGACAAATACTTCGCCACCCGATTCATCCTCGATCACCAGCCCCGGTTGCATGTTCTCAATCGGGTGCTCGACGATCTTGTTTTCCTCGTTACCGGTTTCCTCGTTGATCTCTTTTTTGAGCGTTGTGCCTTCAACGATGTCGCGGTAACGAACGATGCCGCCGTACTCGCTGATGATCGGCTCGCTAAACGGATCAAAACTGGCGATCGTCTCTTCTGGAGCGACGATCTGCCCGACCTCGACGTGGAGTTCGGCGCCGTTGCGGATTTCGACACGCTGTTCCTGCGCGATAAGGTAGAGCTTTGTTTTCTCGACTATCGCGTAGGCGTTGTCCTCAGCGAGGACGTCGTCCTTTCCACGGGTAAGAACGGCCTGGCCCTTAACGACCTTCTCTTCCGGTTCAACAAGAAGCTTGTCCTTTGACTTGAGATCGTATTCAGAGATAACCCGTGACGCGTAGAGAAAGCCTTTGCGCGTAAACAGCGTTGTACCGTCGTCCAGCTTAACCGTGCTTCCTTCGATGCGGCGGATGTACGCCGGATACTTGAGGTAGGTGCGATTCTCTTCGCTCGTCTTGGTCGCGGCGCCTCCGATGTGGAACGTCCGCATCGTCAACTGCGTTCCCGGCTGCCCGATAGATTGGGCCGCCACGATACCTACCGCTTCACCGATATTGACGACGCGGTTGTCGGCAAGATTTCGACCGTAGCACTTCTGGCATACACCGTACTCCGCCTCGCAGGTTAACACCGTGCGGATACGAACCGACTCGATACCGGCGGCCTCGATCTCAGCGGCGATCTCGTCGCTGATTTCTTCGTTTACATCCACGATCACCTGGCCGGTAATCGGGTGCTTGACGCGCTCGAGCGTAAATCGCCCCTCGATTCGGTCGGCGAGCGTCTCGACAACCTCCTCGCCGTCTTTGAGTGCGGTCATGTCGATACCGTTGATCGTACCGCAGTCGTCGATGGTGACAACGACGTCCTGCGCGATATCGACGAGGCGTCGTGTGAGGTAACCGGCATCAGCGGTCTTGAGCGCGGTGTCAGCCAAACCCTTGCGCGCACCGTTTGTCGAGATAAAGAACTCGATAACGGAGAGGCCTTCCTTAAAGTTTGATCGAATCGGCAGCTCGATGATATCGCCCGAAGGCTTGGCCATGAGCCCACGCATACCGGCAAGCTGCCGGATCTGGCTGCGGCTACCACGAGCGCCGGAATCGGCCATCATGTAGACCGGGTTAAACCCGCCACGATCGCTGCGTAGGTGCTTCATCATCTCGTTGGTCAGGTCTTCGTTTGTTTTACTCCAGACCTCAACAACCTTGTTGTAGCGCTCGTCCTGGGTAATAACACCGGAACGATACTGATCCTGAATCGAGGTGACCTCGGTATTTGCGCTCTCGATCATGTCCCGTTTGACGTCGGGCACGATGATATCGTCGATACCGATCGTGGCCCCAAACAAGGTGGCGTAACGGAAACCGAGGTTCTTGATCGCGTCGAGCATGCGCACGGTAACCGATGGCCCGTGTTCCATGTACACGCGACTGATCAGCTTACGCAGTTGTTTGTCGCCAAGTGATTCGTTGACAAACGGAACCTCGGGCGGCATCTCCTCGTTGAGAATGAGGCGTCCGGGCGTTGTCTCAATAGTTTCGCCGTCGTACGGCAAGTGCACGAGCGCCTGATAGTCGACGGCCCGGGCCTCGAGCGCGAGTAACACCTCGTCGATCGAACTAAACCGCTTACCTTCTCCCGGGGCACCCGCTCGATCGCGGGTTAAATAGTTGATTCCAAGGACCATGTCCTGACTCGGAAACACGATCGGTTGTCCATTGGCGGGATTGAGAAGGTTTCGCGACGAGAGCATAAGCGTCCACGCTTCGATCTGCGCCGCCTGGGTAAGCGGAACGTGGACAGCCATCTGGTCGCCGTCAAAGTCCGCGTTGTAGGCGTGACACACCAGCGGGTGCAGCTTTATCGCTTTTCCGTCGACAAGCACCGGTTCAAACGCCTGAATACCAAGGCGGTGAAGTGTCGGGGCGCGGTTGAGCATGACCGGGTGCTCGCGAACGACCTCTTCGAGGACGGCAAAGACCTCCGGCGTCTCCTGCTCGACGAGCGTCTTGGCGCGCTTGATGTTGTAAACAACATCTTTGTCGACGAGCTTCTTCATGATAAAGGGTTTAAACAGCTCAAGCGCCATCTTGGTCGGGAGCCCGCACTGGTGGAGCTCAAGCTCGGGACCGACGACGATTACCGATCGACCCGAGTAGTCGACGCGTTTTCCGAGAAGGTTCTGACGGAATCGCCCCTGCTTACCCTTTAACATGTCCGAAAGCGACTTGAGCGGGCGGTTGCTGGCGCCCTTCACGACGCGCTTTTTCTTGCTGTTATCAAACAAGGCGTCGACCGCTTCCTGAAGCATGCGCTTCTCGTTACGGATGATGATGTCCGGAGCGTTGAGCGAGAGGAGCCGCTTGAGGCGGTTGTTACGGTTGATCACACGACGGTAGAGGTCGTTAAGGTCGCTGGTCGCAAATCGGCCACCGTCGAGCTGTACCATCGGTCGGAGTTCCGGCGGGATTACGGGGATCACGTCCATAACCATCCACGCCGGTTCATTGCCGGAGTCACGGAAGTTCTCAACGATCTCGATGCGCTTGAGCAAGCGCTTGTCGGCTTTGGCGCCTTTGGTGATCATCACCTCGCGCAGCTCCGTCGAGAGCGACTCGAGATCGAGCTCTTCGAGAAGGGTCCGGATCGCCTCGGCGCCGATGCCCGCGGAAAACGACATGCCGTAGCGCTCTTTCGCCTCAAAGTAGTCTTCCTCGGTGAGGAGTTCCATTTTGCGTAGATCGGTGTCGCCCGGATCGATAACGATGTACTTCTCGTAGTACAGCACCGAACGGAGGTCCGACACGGTAAGGTCGAGAAGCAACCCCATGCGTGAGGGCACGGACCGGTAGTACCAGATATGGGAAACGGGGCTGGCGAGCTCGATATGACCCATCCGCTCACGGCGAACCTTGGGGTGAGCCACCTCAACGCCACAACGGTCGCAGATTACGCCCTTGTAGCGAATGCTCTTGAACTTACCGCAATAGCACTCCCACTCTTTGGTCGTCCCAAATATGCGCTCACAAAAGAGTCCGTCCTTCTCGGGACGAAGCGTCCGATAGTTGATCGTTTCCGGCTTTTTTACTTCGCCGTAGCTCCAAGCCCGGATTTGGTCCGGGCTGGCTAGCTTGATCGTAATGCTGTCAAAATCTTGAATATCTCGCATGCGCGTCTCGGCTCCTTAGAAGTTGCTTCCCTGCCGATTGATGAGTTCTTCATCCCGCTCCGTGAGCGGCACCTGCTTACCTCTGGAATCGTAAATTGACATATCGAGGCCTAATCCCCGCAGCTCCTGCACGAGGACGTTGAACGACTCGGGAACGCCGGCGGATGTCGACGGCAACCCTTTAACGATGCTCTCGTAGATCTTGGCGCGACCGTTCATGTCGTCACTCTTGATCGTGAGAAGCTCTTGAAGGGTGTTGGCCGCCCCGTACGCCTCGAGCGCCCATACTTCCATCTCGCCGAGGCGTTGGCCGCCAAACTGCGCCTTACCTCCGAGCGGTTGCTGCGTTACGAGCGAGTACGGTCCGGTCGATCGGGCGTGCATCTTGTCGTCCACGAGGTGATGGAGCTTGAGCATGTACATCACGCCCACCATCACCGGATTTTCAAACGGCTCTCCCGTCCGCCCATCGCGCAACTCGGTTTTCGAGTTGAGAGGGAGCTCGGCGGCTTTGAGCTTGTTCTCTATTTGATCGTTGGTCGCCGATTCAAAAACGGGCGTTGCGTACCACTCGTTGAGGTTGAGCGCCGCCCAACCCAGCTCCGTTTCCAGAATCTGTCCGAGGTTCATTCGGCTGGGAACACCGAGAGGATTAAGGCAGACGTCGAGCGGCGTTCCGTCTTCCATAAAGGGCATGTCCTCTTCGGGAAGAACGCGGGCGATAACGCCCTTATTGCCGTGGCGCCCGGCCATCTTGTCACCCTCGCGAAGTTTGCGCTTGGTGGCAACCAGAACCTTGACAACCTCTTCGACCCCGGGAGAAAGATCGTCGCCTTCGCTGCGTCGGAGACGCTGGACGTCGATTACCGTCCCTTCAACGCCATGGGGCACTTTGAGAGAGGTGTCGCGGACCTCTTTGGCTTTTTCACCAAAGATTTGATTCAACAATTTGAACTCGGGCGTCGTTTCCGTGTCGCTCTTTGGCGTTACCTTACCGACGAGGATATCCCCCGATCCAACCTTGGCACCGATCCGAACGATTCCCTCGCTGTCGAGCTTGGCAAGCGAACGCTCGCCGACGTTGGGAATATCGTTGGTGATTTTCTCGGGTCCGAGCTTGGTTTCCCGCACATCGAGACTGAACTCTTTGATGTGAACGGAGGTGAAGATGTCTTCCTTGACGATCTTTTCCGAGACGAGAATCGCGTCCTCGTAGTTGTAGCCGTTCCACGGAACAAACCCGACGACGACGTTACGCCCGAGGGCAAGTTCACCTTTAAACGTGGCCGGTCCGTCGGCGATCGGATCACCCGCAGCGATCTTCTGCCCGGCCGAAACGATCGGCTTTTGCAGGTAGCAGGTGTCCTGGTTGGTACGCTGGTACTTAACGAGCTCGTATTCGTCCTGGTCGTGCTTACCCGACTTCTCGTCCGGATCGACGATGACGCGAGTGCTCGACACGTAGACGACCGTTCCACCCCGTCGGGCTTTGGCGAGAACGCCGGAGTCGTAGGCGGTCTTGGCTTCCATACCAGTTCCTACACGCGGCGGTTCCGGAAACACGAGGGGCACCGCCTGGCGTTGCATGTTGGATCCCATCAACGCGCGGTTGGCGTCATCATGCTCGAGGAACGGAATGAGCGAAGCGCTTACACTGATTATCTGCTTGGGAGACACATCCATGTAGTGGATCTGTTCCGGGGACCTCGTTGTGTAATCGCCGCTTCGGCGTACCGAAATCTGCTCGGCAAGGAACTCGCCCTTGGTGTTAATCGGGGCGTTGGCCTGGGCGATGTAGTATTTCTCCTCATCCATAGCGGAGAGGTACTCTACTTCTTTGGCGACTTTGCCTTTTTTGATCGGCCGGTAGGGCGTTTCGAGAAATCCATACTCGTTGACGCGCGTGTAGTTGGCCAACGATACGATCAAACCGATATTGGGACCTTCCGGCGTTTCGATCGGACACATACGGCCGTAGTGGGTGTAATGAACGTCGCGAACCTCAAATCCGGCGCGATCGCGCGAAAGACCTCCCGGACCGAGGGCGTTGAGGCGGCGCTTATGGGTGAGTTCGGACAGGGGGTTTACCTGATCCATAAACTGCGACAGCTGGGAGGAGCCGAAAAACTCCTTGATCGCCGCGACGATCGGTTTGATCGAGATCAGATCCTGCGGTTTGATCGTGTCGGTCTCTTTTAGGGACATCCGATCCTTGGCGATGCGCTCCATGCGACTAAACGCGGTCTTGAGTGAGTTGGATAGCAGCTCGCCGACCGAGCGAACTCGGCGGTTACCGAGGTGATCGATGTCGTCGACATACTCCTCACCGATGTAAACCTTGATGAGATAGCGCATCGTGTTGACGATGTCGTCGCGGGTGAGAACGTGATCGACCGGTGGATCGGAGTAGTCGAACTTCTTGTTGAGCTTGTAGCGACCGACCCTTCCGAGATCGTAGCGTCGGGACGAGAAGAACATGCTCAAAAAGTCCTTTTCGGCGCTGTCGATCGTAATCGGCTCACCGGGTTGAATCACGGCGTAGATCGAGGTGATCGCGTCCTCTCTCGTCGGCTCATCGCTATCGCTATCCTCCGAGACAAACTTGGATTCCTCGCGCTCAAAACAGTTGAGGATAATATCCGCGTGAAGCGAGTTTTCGTCTTCGTCGTCGATTAAGGTAACCGACGTGACGCCCGCGTGAAGGATCTCGTCGAGATCGTGCGGATGAAGCTTTTCGCCGGCGCGGTAAATCCGCCGCGATTCGTTATTTTCTTCCGTTACATATACTTCGCGGGCGAGCACGCGACCGACAAGAGCCTCGCGTACTTCGCGATCGTCGGTCAGCTTAACATCGGTCACGGTATGAAAGAGATCGATGATCTTTTCGCGCGTGTCGTAGCCGAGCGCCCTGAGAAACAGGGTGCCGAGAATGCGCTTCTTGCGGTCGATCTTGGCGTAAATCAGATCCCGTTTTTGATCGATCTCGAACTCAAGCCAACTACCGCGGTACGGGATGATCCGTGAGCTATAGACGCCTTTCTCGTGCGAGAAGATGACTCCCGGAGATCGGTGGATCTGACTGACGACGACGCGTTCCGCGCCGTTGACGATAAAGGTTCCCCGCTCGGTCATGAGCGGAATGTCGCCCATGTAGATATCTTTCTGGCGAATCTCACCGGTCTCGAGAAAGATCAGATTGATTCGTGCCTTTATCGGTACCGCGTAGGTATGGCCTTTGGCCTTGCACTCCGCCTCTGAGAACTTGATTGCCCCTTCATCGAGGATGTAATGATCGTACTCAACGCGCATATCTCCCGACGGGCTCTCAATTGGAAACGTTGAATCAAAAACTTCCGCCAAACCCTGTGGAAACGGCGGCTCGCCCGCGGCGAGACGTACACGTTGAAGAAAACGCTCGTAGGATTGCAGCTGAATGTCGACAAGATTGGGTAACTCCATGACTTTGGGACCCGCGGTCCCAACCTCAATCCGGTCGATCGATTGCGTCCGATCGAACATGCTCACCTCCCAGCACCGATATAAGACAAAAACGCACCACCAGTGTACGTACTACACCGGTGGCGCGAGAAACGATTTAAACTGTCGAAAGACCCGTTGGGACTACTGAAGGACGACTTCAGCGCCCGCTTCCTCAAGAGTCTTTTTAACTTCTTCCGCTTCGTCTTTGGATACACCTTCCCGAACCGGCTTGTCACCCGCTTCGACGAGGTCCTTGGCGTCCTTGAGGCTCAGGCCGGTGACGACTTGCTTGATCGCCTTGATAACCTGGACCTTGTTACCGCCGTCCTTTACGCCTTTGAGGATAACGTCAAACTCGGTCTGCTCCTCCTCGGCGGGTGCGGCGTCCCCAGCGGGGCCGGCACCGGCGGCCGCAACCGCTACGGGAGCGGCGGCAGTAACACCAAACTTCTCTTCCATCATTTTCACGAGGTCGCTCACCTCGAGAACCGTCATTCCGGCTACTGCCTCTAGAATGTCCTCTTTACTTATCGCTGCCATATTACCTTCTCCTTTCTAAAAAAAATGTCCGACGATAGCATGCCAGCTACGGAAGACTAACGTCGGTTGGTTGCTGTTATTCGTCGCCTTGCTTTTTATCGGCAACGGCCTGAAGAACGCGAACGAGACTCGTTGGTATCGCGTTGAGGGCGTAGACCACGTTCTGAAGCGGGGCCTGCATCACGCTCATGAGTTGGGCGATAAGCGCTTCCCGACTCGGAAGCTTACTCAGCGCTTCCGCCTGCTTAGCGTCAAAGACGGCGTCGCCAAGCAACGCGCCCTTGATTTCAACGGACGTATCCTTGGCAAAACCGATTAGTGTCTTAAGCACCACCGTCGCGTCATCACGCGACAGGGCGACCGCCGTCGGCCCTACAAAGTACTCATCCACACCCGGTTTTTCCAGCTGATAAAACGCAATTTTGGCGTAATTGTTCTTGAGCACGCGGTATTCGGCGTCGTTCTCGCGAAGCTTGCTGCGCAATTCCGTGATCTGCTGTACGGTGAGGCCGCGATAGTCGGTAAAGATGTAGTCGTTCGCCGAGGCGAGCATCTCTTTTATTTCTTCTACCGCTGCTGTTTTCTTGTCGTTGATCTTTGTCTGGTATCCGGTCATTGCATCTCTCCTACGGCCAGGCGAACCCCGGGGCCCATCGTTGAGGAGAGGGCTACGCTTTTTACAAAGTCTCCCTTTGCCTCGGGCGGACGACGCTTGGAAACCTCGTCCATAACGAGCTTGACGTTTTCCGCTACCTGCGCCGGTTCCATCGAAACCTTCCCAACCGCCAAATGGACAACGCCCGTCTTGTCGGATCGAAACTCGACGCGACCCTGCTTGAGCTGGGCGATCGCTGCGGTTACGTCCATCGTGACCGTTTGGGTCTTTGGGTTAGGCATCAGACCGCGACGACCAAGAATGGGGCCAAGGCGGCCGACATCCTTCATCATGTCCGGCGTTGCCACCGCGACGTCAAAGTCCAGCCATCCGCCCTTGATCTTGGCGATCAGATCGTCGTCGCCGACGAACGTTGCTCCGGCTTCTCGCGCCTCGTCGGCCTTGTCGCCTTTTGCAAAAACGAGAATCCGCTTTTCACCAAAAAACTGGTGGGGAAGCACGACGGTATCGCGGACCGTCTGGCTTTTTTTCAAGTTGAGGTTCATCGAAAGCTCGATCGTTTCATCAAACTTGGCAAACGAAAGTTCTTTGACGAGCGAGACGGCCTCATCTACTTCATAACGACCGACACGATCTACTTTGGCGACCGCGTCTCGATATTTTTTTCCGCGCTTCATGGTCAGCCCTCCACCAGGACGCCCATCGAGCGGGCGGTGCCGGCAATGATGCTCACGGCGGCATCAATATCGTTGGCGTTAAGATCGGGCATCTTGGTCTCGGCGATCTCTTCGAGCTGCTTTCGTGTAATCGTCCCAACCTTTGTTTTATTTGGTTCGGACGACGCTTTCTCAAGCCCTAGCGCCTTTTTGATCAAAACCGCCGCCGGCGGTGTCTTGGTGATAAACGTGAACGATCGGTCGGCATACACGGTGATAACCACCGGGATGAGCAATCCGGGCTCCACGTTCTTTGTGACGTCGTTGAACTGCTGAACAAACTGCGGTGCACTAACACCGTGGGGACCGAGGGCGGGTCCGACCGGCGGTGCCGGCGTAGCTTTACCCGCCGGAACCTGCAGTTTGATCTGCGCCACTTCTTTTTTCTTAGCCATACGGCCTCCTTTGTGGTCCGAGCGTCGCCCGCGCCGTTTGGCCGGGACGACTCCCACCAGAACACATACGTGTTCCGGACGCAGAATCTATAGTTTTTCTACCTGCAAAAAGTCGAGTTCCACCGGAGTGGAACGACCGAATATCCCAACCGTAACGCGAAGTTTTGCCTTCTCCGCGTTTACATCTTCTACCGTTCCCGTAAACGTGTTAAACGGTCCATCAACGATGCGGACGGTCTCGCCGGCAACAAAGCTCTGCTTCGGCTTGATCGCCCGATCGCCTTTGATTTCGCCGCTTTTCTGCAGTATCGACCGCGCCTCTTCCGGAGAGATCGGCTGCGGTTTGGATCCGGGAGAAGAACCGACAAAGCCGGTGACCCCGTTGATCCGACGAATCTCGGCCATGATTCCTTTCCAACCGAGATCCGGCAGATCCATCTCCATCAAAACGTATCCGGGCAAGAACTTTTTGTTCGTGACCCGTTTCTTGCCGTCCTTGACTTCAACGACCTGCTCGGACGGGACCTTGATGTCCGCTATCGCGTCACCAAACTTACCCTCGTCCATCATCATTCGAATCGTACGTTCGATTTTGTTCTCGTAACCGGAGTACGTATGTAGAACGTACCAGCTTTTTGCCATACCTGTTCTCTTCTCTCCGAGCGCCTAAAACAGCAGATCTATCCCGGTGAGAAAGAGATAATCTACGACACCGAGAATAGCGGCGAAAATGATTACGGACACCAAAATAACCCGCGTAGAGGCGCCGACCTCATCTCGAGAAGGCCACGTGACTTTTTTTAATTCCGCATAACTGTCTCGAAAGAAAGCAACGATCTTTCGCACCGCATACTCCTAAAATTTTTTATCCGGCCTGTCTCTCACCTAGCAGGCCAGGCAGGATTCGAACCCGCAACATCCGGATTTGGAGTCCGGCGCTCTACCAATTCGAGCTACTGGCCTAAAAACGGACCCACTGTTCCGCAGAGCCCTCGATCGGACTTGAACCGATGACCCCATCCTTACCATGGATGTGCTCTACCGACTGAGCTACAAGGGCATGAAAATAGCTCGGAGGAAAGTATCAGAGGACCCGTAGATTGTCAAGCGTGACGACCTGGCGGTCGTTACGCCAACTCGGGGGCAACACCGCGGACCCAATCCCGGATTCGCTCATCGGTCCGGTCCGCCTGGTTATCCTCGTCGATCACCAGTCCGATAAATCGCCCTTTTTCAACCGAGCGCGAGGTCTTAAAGCTGTAGCCGTCGGTCGAGGTACTTCCGACGACCCGGCCGCCCCGTTCGATCACCTTATCGTGAAGAAGCCGAATACTGTCGCAAAACTGCTCGGGATAGTTTTCCTGATCTCCGACACCGACAAGTCCAACCGGCGTATCGGAGAGATCCAAGGTATCAAGGCGGGGGAAAAAACGCTCCCAGTCATCCTGGAGCTCACCGGAGCCCCAGGTCGACGAAACAAAGACCAAGCCATCGTAGCGTTGGAGAAGTTCGACCGAGACGTCAGTTACGTTGTAGAGCTCGGCCACGGCACTGCCAAATGCGGCGAGGAGCCGCTCGGCTACAAATTGCGTGTTTAGTGTCGACGATCCGTAGACGATCGCAACCATACCTCTCCCCCTTTTTTTGCGAGAACCAGAGCAATATGTGTTTGCTTGGTACCTCTCAATATATTGAGGGCGAATTTGGAGAGTCAACGCTGACCGCAGCAATCAGCTGCGGAGGGAGCAATACCTCCGCGCGAGTACCGCCTTCGAGCTTTCTGGTAAAAAAAACGCGTGTGCCGATCCGCCGCGCGGACTTTCGCACGTTGTCGAGGCCGAGGCCAAAACGAATCGAGGTACCGGTATCGTCAAGCAAGTGCGAAATTGCGGTCGGTCCCTCCTGTCGGTCGATCGCGGTACCGGGAGGAAACCCCGGTCCGTTATCCTCGATGGCGACGACAACGCCTTGCGCGTCGTCGGTTACGATAACCGCGCTCACCTCGGGTGTTGTATGGTCGGGGTAGAAACCGAGATCGATCGCCTTTACGACCGCTTCGCAACTGTTGCGAAACAGATTCTCGAGGATCGTCATCAACTCATCCGGATTGGTACATGCGGTCACCTCGCCGGCCTTACAATCACAGGAGAACTCGATCTTGCGCCGCAGGTCGAGGTTCGCCTCAAAAACGTAGAGCGCGGAACGGACCGCCTTTCCCAGGTCAAAGCACTCGATTTCGCGCACCCCGCGGTGCCGCGTCACAAAGAGAAGTCGCTCGATGCGTTTCCCAAATCGAGCGACATAGCCCGAGAGCATATCGACGTGTTTACGATCCAGGGGTTCGCCCTCATACGCCGTCAGAAGCTGGTTATACGAACTGAACAAAGCGTGATCGTTACGGAAATCATGGACGATTCCGGAGACGTTGCGGCCAAACTCGACAAATGATCGATTACGCTCACGATCGGTCGCGAGTTCCTCGCGGTCACGGCGGACCCGAATAAAATCCCGTTCAAAAATTAGATAGAGAAAAGGCACCGCAGCGAGGATAATGACGATCTGATTGATCGCCCGGTCGATGGTGATTTCCGGGTAGTAGAATACGGCAGCGATACGGGTAAGGATAAGCGATCCCATAATCAGGGACAGCTTGAGAATCCGAAACGAGTCGAGCAATCCGTAGCGGTAGGCAAGGGCTCCAGCGAGCAATACCGATAGATCACCGCCGAGGTCGCGTGGAGCGACAACAAAAACGACAACGATTCCGTACGAGATAATAAGACACACTTGGGCGATATGCGACTCACGTCGATCCGGCAGGGCGATCATAAGCGCAAACGCAATCGCGTACGCGAGCATCAACCCCGGGTCGTTAGTCAGGTCGACGAGGTCAAAGTCTCCGCGAATCCCCCAGCGGAACATCAGAATTGAGGCGGTCATCGCAAACAACAGAGTAGAGTAGAAAAAGGAGACCTGCTTAAACCGAGAACGTCCAAGAAACCCGCTCATGCCCTGTAGCCCACCTCGGTGTCGCTCGCGGACAGCTATTCTTGACCAGAGCGCTTCGTTTTTACGACAATGTCGAGCGTGAGTATTGTACTACAAACGGGCGAACGACGCACCCGCTTTGCCGTCGAATCCGTTCGTTGGCTGAGCGAAAGTGCCTTTGTCCTCCGTTTTGATCGCCAGGGACTCGAATTTGAACCCGGTCAGTACCTCAGCGTTGGTCCGGCGGGAGAAATCCACATGCGCGAGTATTCGGTGTACTCGCCCAACGATGCGGACTACATTGAGATTCTCGTCAAACTTGTCGACGGCGGGTATGTGTCCAACAGACTCGCCCGTCTCAAACCCGGTGACGCCGTTGCCGTCGACGGCCCCTTTGGATTTTTTACGATCGATCGTGAGTTCCTCGGCGTACCCCATCATTTTCTCGCCACGGGAACCGGTATTTCGCCGTTCCACGCCCTGGTCGGTAGTATTCCCGAGATCGACTACGTCCTTCTGCACGGCATCAGGAATATCGAGGAGCAATACGAATACGACTGGTACCATCGCGATCGAATTACCTGTTGTACGAGCCGTGGAGACGGTGGAGATTATCGCGGCCGGATCACCGACTTCCTGCGCGAAAGTCCGATCGATCCGAGCGCTCGCTACTACTTATGCGGCAACTGCGATATGATCTACGAAGTTTTCGACGTGCTCCAACGTGCGGGTGTGCCTCACACAAATCTTTTTGCCGAGGTGTACTTCTAATGCGCTATCACATCGTCCCGCTTGGGTGTCAGATGAACCAATCGGACGCTGAGCGAATACGTTCCGCGCTTGAGAGCCTCGGCTTTCGTGAGGTCGACAACGAACAGGAGGCCGATCTGATCGGCGTTGTCGCCTGCTCCGTTCGCCAAAAATCGATCGACCGGGTTTACTCAATTATTCACAAGTGGAACGGATGGAAGAGCTCGCGACCGCTGATCACCTTTGTATCCGGATGTATGCTCCCGGCCGATCGCGAGAAGTTTCTCAAACTCTTTGATCTGGTGTTCACGATCAACGAGGTGGGCAAAATCGGCGAAATGATCCGCACCTACGGAGTTGCCAGCCGCGCCTCGTTGAACCTCGAAACCGCGATACCCACCGACTCCCCGCAAACCGTGCCCGACCGGTCGCCCGCGGCCGGTGAAGCCGCTCCGCCAAAGTTGTTTGTCCCCCGTCTTTCGGCGGGACCACACGGTGTAAGCGAGGACATCCGTGGTGATTTTTGGCACACCAAGCCAAAGTACTCATCGAGCTACGAGGCCTATGTGCCGATCCAGAACGGCTGCGACAAGTTCTGTACGTTCTGCGCAGTGCCGTACACACGTGGGCGTGAGGTTTCTCGTCCGTCGGGTGAGATCCTCAGCGAGATCGCGTCGCTGGTCGGTCGCGGGTATCGCTCGATTACCTTGCTCGGTCAAAACGTCAACAGCTACGGGCTTGATAGACGGAGCGCCGAAATGACCTTTGCTGAGCTGCTCGCGGAGGTTGCCGCGATTACGGATGGCGCCGGTACATGGGTGTATTTCACCTCGCCCCATCCGCGCGACATGACGATCGATGTCATTGAAACGATTGCGAGTCATCCCAGTCTTGCCAAGCAGATCCATTTGCCGATTCAGAGCGGCGACGACAAGATCCTGATCAGGATGAATCGCAACTATCGACTCGAGGGCTATCGCCGTGTTGTGGAGACGATTCGGGCGACGATCCCGGAAGCGACGCTGTTCACCGATATAATCGTCGGTTTTTCGGGAGAGACCCGCGAGCAGTTTACCGCAACACGTCGCGCGATGGAGGAGTTTAGGTACAACATGGCCTATATCGCGCTGTACTCTCCCCGCCCAGGTGCGGCAAGTTCCCGCTGGGCCGATGACGTACCCCTCGACGAGAAAAAACGCCGCCTTCATGAGCTCACTGCGGTACTCGAGCGCACGGGACAGGAGCACAACAGCCGCCTGCTCGGCGCGACGGTCCCGGTGCTGGTAGAAGGCTACGACCGAACCGGAGCCTATCTGACCGGCAGAACGGAGGGCCGCATTCCCGTCCGGCTCCATTCGGGTGGCGCCGAGCTTATCGGCCAGATCGTTCCAACGGAAATCGCTTCGGTGCGTCCGCTCTCAATCGCCGGCGCGCCCGTCTCGGTCGAGGTCGCGACGATTTGAGCAAACCCGCCACGATTGCGGTCGAGACGCTCGGGTGCAAGTTAAACCAATACGAGTCTGAATCGATCGCAACCGAACTCACGCATCGCGGCTACCATGTCGTCCCGTTTGACGCTGCGACCCACGCCGACGCGTATGTCATCAACACCTGTACCGTAACGTCAAAAGCGGACCGCAAGACGAGGAATCTCGTAAATCGGGCGATTCGGTCCCGGCCCGCGGGAAGCGGCGTGATCGTGACCGGCTGCTTTGTCGATGGAAATCCGACGATGGCGTCCGAGGATGAGGCGACGTACTTCGTCGACAACCGCCACAAACACGCGATCCCTGAGATCCTCGAGGCCCATCTTCACGGCGAAATCGTCGCCCCGGAGAGTTTTCCCGCCGACATTTTTGGTTTTGTTACGCCCGAACGGGTGTTTCACACGAGAACGACGATCAAAATCCAGGACGGCTGCGACAACTTCTGCACGTTTTGCATCATCCCGTTTGTCCGCGGCCGGGCCCAAAGCCGTGCCCCCCAACAGGTATTGGATGAGGCGCGAGCGGCTATCGCCGGCGGCGCCCGTGAGCTCATCCTCACCGGTGTAAACATGAGTCGCTATCGCGCCGAGACGAGCGACACAAACCTATCGTTTACGACGCTCGTCGGCGCTATCCTCGATCTCCCCGGAGAGTTTCGCTTGAGGATCTCCTCTCTCGAACCCGACGGTCTTACGCCTGAGTTTGCTGAGCTTTTTCGGCATCCCAAGCTGACTCCCCACCTGCACTTGTGTATGCAAAGTGCAAGTCCACGCGTTCTCCTCGCGATGAGACGGATGTATACCTATGCCGAGTATGAAAAAACGGTTCGCCTTCTCCGTGAGATCGATCCGTCGTTTAACATCACGACCGATATGATCGTCGGATTTCCCGGCGAAACCCCGGAGGAACACGCGTCCGGGTTAACGGCGATCGCGGAGTTGGGATTTGGACACGTCCATACCTTTCCATACTCGCGGCGGAGCGGAACGCGCGCGGATCGTATGACAAATCACGTCGACGAGCGGACAAAGCGTCAACGCGCCGAGGAGATTCGACGCTCGGCCGAAGAATCAAAGCGCCGATATCGCGCGGGATTCCTCGGTCGCACCCAAACCCTTCTCGTCGAGCGCATCGACACGACGGGGACATGGGCCGAAGGTCTGGGCGAGCACTATATCCCGATTCGCGCATCCCTGCCGTCGGGCGCCGATATTTCACCAAATCAAATGTACTCGGTAACGATCACCGGAATTGAGGACGGCGAGGATCCGCGCCTCACCGCCAGTTTCGTCCGCCACGATGGATAACACGCTCCTCGCCGCGCTCCTCGACGTTTCACTCCTGCCACGATTTCGCTCCTGTTTTCGGTCAACCCGCGAGTACATCGAGCGTCCGGCTATGCGTAACGCTGGCGTGATCCTCCGCGCTCAGGAGCTGACGATCGCGCCGGTCGGGCGCGACTATCCGGCAGCGGAATTGGCGTGGCATCTGTTGGCGACGGGCGCAACGGCCGTCCTTTTTTGTCGCGCCGGAGATTCGTTTGCTTTTGCCGACGCAGTTTCCGGGAATGAGGGTGTGCCTCCCGTCTATCCCGATCTGATAGAAAAAACGCCGATCGAGATCGCCCCCATCAGCGATATCGCGGTACACGAGGCCGCCGCGTGGCTATCCCGGCGTCTGGCGCCGCACCGGTACGCGGTACTGAGCGTTCCAGCGGAGGAGACGGGCGCCGAATTCTACCGAACGCTTCGGGGCGCGGTCGATACGCTCGCGGAGCAGGTTCGATGATCGACTTTGACCATGTGTACGTGGAGAGCGCCCTCGAGGAAGACGCGGAAGTCCAGCTACTTTTACGCACGATCGCTCCAAACCACGTCACCACGATCGAGAACGCGGCCTCGTACTTCAACCGTCCCGGCCAGGAGTTTAGCGTGCAGAAGCGGCGGCCAAAACTCGTTCTGGCCAGGAAGACCGGGACGCTCCTGTACGCCGGCGATGAGCGCATTCAGAGTTTTGGAACGGAACAGCAGTTATTCTACACCGATCCGGTGCGCAACTGTCTGTACGACTGTGACTATTGCTTCCTACAGGGAATGCACCGAAGCGCCAACATCCTCTACCACGTTAACTTTCGCGACTATCTGGCCGCAGTGGATCGGCACCTCCAGGAGCACAAATCGCTCTACCTCAGCATCAGTTACCTCAGCGATCTTCTTGGCTTTGAACGGCTCTTTGGGCTCGTTCGCCGGTGGATTTCCGCGCGCCGCGATCGCCCGGGACTGGAGATCGAGGTTCGAACCAAGAGCGACGGATACGCCGCAATCGCCGACCTCAAACCCGATCCCGGGACGATTCTTACCTGGTCGTTGTCGCCATCGGCAATCGCCAGTCGTCACGAGTACGGAACCGCGGCGTTTCGGCAGCGAGTTCTCGACGCGGCGCGCGCGATCCAACGCGGCTGGCGGGTGCGCCTTTGCTTTGACCCGGTTATCGTCCATCCCGAGTGGCAAACGGCGTACCGCGAGTCGATCGCTGAGCTCTTTAGGCGCGTTTCGGCCGATGGAATCGAGGCCGTGACCTTTGGTGTCTTTCGAATGCAACAGGACTTCTTTGAACGCCTCCCCGGGGCCCGGGATGACGACGCACCGCTATGGGGCGCGGCGATCGTGGGCTCGGGTGATGCGCCAGCATCCTACTCGGAGTATCTGCGCGGTGAAGTTTTTGCTTTTCTCGAAACCGAGCTGTCGCGGTACCTCGCGCCGGAGAAGGTTTTTTCAGTCCACGGATAAGGCTTCGAGCGGAACGTCGGGGTATCGTCCAAACGCGGCGCGCTCGAGGCGATCGGCGAGGCCGGGGGCGCGTGTGACGTCGACGGTTTCCGCGAGGATTACTGTGGCACCCGCTCGCTCGGCTTCCCAGAACGCGGCAAACAGTCCGCGCGCATAATCGCCGTAGTCGCGGAAACGGAATCCGTGGGTTCCCTTTGCGAGGTGATGATCACGACTACACACGACCCAAACGCGTTCGCGAGTCCTATCTCCAAATCGAACGCGAAGTTCGCCGATCGCGCGCTCAATATCACGAAGATCGACAAGAACGACCGGTATCCCCGGTTTGTAATGGCGAAACCGTGTACCCGGACTCCGCGCCCGCCGGTCGGCGTCCACCGAGGCCACGAGAATCTCGGGCTCGAGGCCAAGGCATAGCGCAATATCGTTCGAGGTGATCTGCCCCGGTCGGAGCACCCGCGGGTTCTTTGCGTCCACCGCATCGACAACGGTAGATTCGATCCCGATCGTGCTCGGCCCGCCGTCGACGATAGCGGAAACGAGGCCATCCATCTCAGCTCGAGCCATGGCGAAATTGGTCGGGCTCGGTCGCCCGCTGCGATTGGCGCTTGGGGCCGCTACCGGTACGCCCGCGGCGCTGATGATCGCTCGCGCCGTCGGCGCGGCGGGTACCCGGATCGCGATCGTGCCGAGTCCCCGGTTTACCTCGGGTGCGAGGCTGCCGTCGTCGGGAACGACGACGGTGATCGGCCCGGGCGCAAATCGTTCGAACAAAGCTCGTGCACTGCGATTATCGGGAGGGCAAAGCGACAACGCCTGAGAGCGATCGGCAACGTGAACGATCAAGGGATTGTCCTGAGGACGGCCCTTGGCCTCAAATATCGCTCGAACGGCGACTGAGTTTTTCGCGTCTGCGGCCAGGCCGTAAACCGTTTCCGTCGGTATCACAACCAATTCGCCGGACGCGATAAGGTGACCTGCCCGCGCGATCGCGTCGTCGCGTGCGGAACCCGTTGCATCGAGAATCTCCGTCGAGCGGGGCGAGGAGCGACTAGACGTAGACGTAGATTACTCCGTCTTCGATCTTTACCTCGTAGGTCTTTACGGGGCGTGTCGCCGGGAGATCACGAACGGCACCGCTGCGAATATCAAAGCGGGATCCGTGCTTAGGGCAGTAGACGTCTTCACCGACGATCATTCCTTCGCTGAGCTCGGAGTATTCATGACTGCAGGAGTTCTCCGTCGCGAACACCCCGTCGGATAACTTATAGAGCGCGATCTCCTTACGGCGATGCACAAACTTGTATGTTTTATTAAACGCGTCGTCGCGACATACCTCGCGCCATTGTGCCATCTACTCAACTCCTAGAAAAAAAGGCGAGCCCAAACGGCCCGCCTCTACTCTACTCCGCCCGAAGGCAGAAACTCTACTCGCTGTCGATCCGGCTTTCTACGATAGCGCGGATATCATCGACGATAAACTCAGGAAAGCTCGCAACGATCTCCTCAAAAAATCCCTCGACAAGCATATGTCCGGCTTCTTCGGGGGAGTAGCCACGGGTCCCGAGATAGTAGACGTGACGAGCGTCCAACTTGCCGGTTGTTGATCCGTGGCTACAACGCACCTCGTCGGTGTTGATTTGAAGCGTCGGGATCGAATCGGAACGCGCATCGTCGCTCAACAAAAGGTTGTTATTCGTGAGATAGGCGTCCGTATACAGCGCATCATGATCGACCGCAATCAAGCCCTGGTAAATACTGTGCGCCTCGTCGATCGCTGCACCTTTGTAGAGGGTGAGGCTGTGCGCGCGCGGCGAGATGTGATGCTGGACGGTGCGCAGGTCAACGTGTTGGTCCTCGTGGGGAAAGTACACCCCACCGATAAACGCGTCCCCGCCCTCGCCGCGCATCTCAACGTCAAATCGATACTTGCTGAACATACCGCCGAAGACGCCGGCGTAGGTTTTTAGGACCGCGTCCCGGCCGACACGCCCGATACCGTTGGAGATGTAGCTCGAATCCAGGTTGACGTCCTGCATGGAGAACATCTCGATTTTGCCGGCATCACCGACCAGAACGTCGATACCTTCGTTAAAAAGCACCTCGCCCTCTTCGCCGCCCAATACGCGTTGAACGACCGGAAAACGAGCGCCCTCGTCGCCGACGACGACAAGTTCAGGTGAGCGAAGGATACCGTCGCCGGACTCTTCAAATGTGACAACAAAGGGATCGGCGATCTCGACGAATCGGGGAACGTAGAGAATCGCACCGTGGGTCATCGACGCGTAGTGCCACGCCGCTAGTCGGTTATCGGCGTTCTCAACCCCCGCTTTGAGCGTCGCGGCGATTCGCTCGGCGACGTCCACCGGAAGCGTGGCCGCCTGGTCCAACGAGACCAGCACGACGCCTTTCTCAAGGAGACCCTCAGCGAGCGATCTTCGGACCGCCGCGGCGCCGTGAAACGTTATGCTTCCCGCCTGACCGACGGGATTCTCAACCTGTGCGGGCTCTCCGGGCACGATTTCTGCTGTAAAGTTTTCAAAATCGTAGTTGGATACGTCGCTCCGCCGGAACTCCTCGTCCTCGGATGTCGGCCAATCGAGTTGGCCAAAGCGCTCCAACGCCAGACGTCGGATCGACTTGAGCCAATCCGGTTCGACACGTTGCTCGACGAAGCGCTCAAGCGTGGCGAAACTGCCGGCTGCAATGGTCTCAGTGCTCATCCAACCGATCCTTCCATCTCGAGTTCGATCAAGCGGTTGAGCTCGACCGCGTATTCCATCGGCAACTGTTTTACGAGAGGATCGAGGAAACCGTTGACGATCATCGTTGACGCCTCTTCCTCAGACAATCCGCGACTCATCAGATAGAAGACCTGATCGTCGGAGATTTTACTCACGGTGGCCTCGTGCTCGATCGCCACGTCGTCGCTCTTGATGTCCATGTACGGATAGGTGTTTGTCGTGCTCTCGCCATCGATGAGCAGCGCGTCACACTCTACTTTGCTCCGGGCGTTTTCGACGCCTTCCTCTACCTTGATGTGACCGCGGTAAGTCGACGTACCGCCGTCCTTACTGATCGACTTACTCGTAATCTGGGAGCTCGTGTTGTTGGCGGCGTGGACGATTTTCCCGCCGGAGTCCTGCTCCTGACCGCTTCCGGCAAAGGCGATAGACAGAACCTCGCCGTGGGCATTTTCGCCCATGAGGTATACGGCGGGGTACTTCATCGTGCGCTTGCTTCCGAGGTTTCCGTCGACCCACTCGACCGTGGCGTTACGATGCGCGACCGCGCGCTTGGTAACGAGGTTGTACACGTCGGACGACCAATTCTGGATCGTCGAATAACGTACCCGCGCTCCCTCGAGAGCGACGATTTCGACCACCGCGCTGTGGAGACTGTCGGTGGTATAGATCGGCGCGGTACATCCCTCAACGTAATGAACGAAACTACCTTCGTCGGCGATGATCAACGTGCGCTCGAACTGGCCAAAGTTCTCGCTGTTGATACGGAAGTACGCTTGGAGCGGGACGTCGACGTTGACGCCCTTGGGTACGTAGACAAAACTGCCCCCGCTCCACACCGCACTGTTGAGCGCAGCAAACTTGTTGTCGTTGTACGGGATGATCGTTCCAAAGTACTTCCGAACCAACTCCGGATACTCGCGAACGGCATCTTCGGGCGAGAGAAACACAACGCCCTGCTCTTTGAGGTACTCCTTAGTGCTGTGGTAGACCACCTCGGAATCGTATTGAGCGCCGACGCCCGCCAGAAACTTCTGTTCGGCCTCGGGAATACCGAGGCGGTCGTAGGTTTCTTTGATATCCTCGGGCAGATCATCCCAGCTTCGGGCCTGCTCTTCGGTCGGGCGCGCATAGTAATAGATGTCGTCAAAGTCGATATCGCTGAGATCGGCGCCCCAGTTCGGCATCGGTTTGGAGTTAAACGCCTCGAGCGATCGCAGTCGAAACTCGAGCATCCAGTCGGGTTCGTCCTTAAATCCGCTGATCGCCCGTACAATTTCTTCATCGAGACCTTTGCGGGTCTTAAAGACCGACTTGTCCTCGTAGTGAAATCCGTATTTGTAATCGCCGATATCGACGGGTTGACTACTCACTGCGCGCCTCCTCTTCTTCCTGGATACCGTGTTGTTTCTTTACCCAGTCATAGCCTTTTGCCTCAAGCTCCTCGACCAGTTCATGTCCTCCCGACGTCACGATCTTGCCGCGATACATGATATGAACAAAATCGGGCTTGATGTGGTTGAGGATCCGCTGGTAGTGCGTGATAACGAGGGCACCGAAATCGCTCTCTTCTCTGAGTTTGTTAACACCCTGAGCGACGATTTTGAGCGCGTCGATATCCAGACCGCTGTCGGTCTCATCGAGAATCGCGAAACTCGGTTCCAGCATTAACATCTGGAGAATTTCCATGCGCTTTTTTTCTCCGCCGGAAAACCCTTCGTTGAGGTAGCGGTTGATAAACTGCTGGTCGATGTCCATATAGGTCATGTTGGCTCGAAGTCGTTTGACAAAGGTTCGTGTTTTGGCCTCGTCATCGGCAAAGCGGATCTCCGACGCGCGCTTGAGAAATCGTCCGACGCTTAAACCAGGTATCTCGACGGGATACTGAAATGCCATAAACAACCCGAGTTGGGCTCGCTCGTGAGTTTCCATCTCGAGGATGTTCTCGCCGTCGACGAGTATTTCCCCGCCGGTGACCTCGTACGACTCGCTACCAAATACGACGTTTGAAAGCGTTGACTTCCCCGATCCGTTTGGACCCATCAACGCGTGAACCTCGCCGCTCGAAAGCGTGAGATCTACCCCTTTAAGGATTTCGTTGTCTTCGATTTTCGCCTGCAGATTCTTTATCTCTATCTTCACTGCCAATCTCCTTGCGTATTCCTAAATCGGGTATCCCAGGTCGAGTCTCGCTTCCTCGCTGAGGAACTCAACACTCCACGGCGGATTCCATACCAAATTGGTAATCACGTTGTTGATGTTGGTATCCTCGCGGACAACGGTGATGATGTCGTTGTTGATCGTGTCTCCGAGCGGACAACCCGGCGCTGTGAGGGTAAAGTCTATTTCAACCTCGTCCTCGCGCACGTCTACCCGATAGATCAGCCCGACGTCGACAATGTTGATGCCAATTTCCGGGTCGATTACTTTCTTGAGCGATTCTAATACGTCGGTTTTACTAACCATGTTTACCTTCCCTAACTTGGCTTCAAAATACCGATCGGGATGGCGAATTGCAAGCGTTTTTGTCGCAAATTCAGAACGATTCTGAATTACGTCGGACATGGCGATGACGATTTATCGAGTATAATAAACGAGTGAACGTAATTTGCATTCTCGCCCATCCCCGACCGGGAAGTTTTAACCACGCGGCCGCGGAGCACATCGTCGAAGCGCTTAGCGAGGAAGGGCACAGCGTTCGATTTCACGACCTTTACGCTGAGCATTTTGAACCGGTACTCGAAAACGAAGAAATTCAACGGCGCTTCAGTTTTGACGCCGTTTTTGCGCGGCACACGCGAGAGCTGACCGAGGCTGACGGAATAGCGATCGTGTACCCCGATTGGTGGGGGATGCCGCCGGCGATACTAAAAGGGTGGATCGACAGGATTTTTCGCCCGGGGATCGTGTTCGACCTCCAGGGCGAGGAGTTTGGATCCAAGCAGGCGGTTCCGCTGATGAGCGGTAAGCGGGCAATCGTCGTCTGTACAACTGACGAAACAAATCCGCTGAGTCAGGAAGCGATGTTTGCCCTCTGGCGCGAGCGGATCTTTGGCTACGTAGGGATAACGCATGTCACGTTTAAGGCGTTTTACGACGTTCGATCGAGTAGCGGCGCCGAACGTCGTCGCTGGCTGGCGGAGCTCGTTGAGCTTGCTCAGCGCTGGTTGTGATCGGTCGTGATATCCAAGTTTGTCGAGCCGTGGATCCTCCCTGTCGGCGCAACGATCGTTCTTATCTTTGTGGTAGTTGGTCTGTTGACGATCGTACGGCGACGGCTAAAAAAAGAGTACCTCGACGGCTGTGCCTTCCACCCGCGTCGATCCGACGGTCTGCTCAGGCCGATTCGTATTCTCGGGATCGCAATCGCCATTCTGAGTGTAGTCGGCGCGAGTATCTATCTTCTATCAACTGAAACCGTAGCTCGAACGCTGGTCCGCGGACTTGAGGAGTCGGTCGCGCCGGTCGATCCGGGAGCTCTCCGCTCGGCGCAGGCGGTTGTCGTGCTCGGCGGCGGGGCGGTTATCGGACCGCGCTACGACTCTCTCAGCCCCGAGGCCGAAGCGCGCCTCGTCGAGGGATACCTGGTCGCCCGCGATCGCAGCATCCCGATCGTGGTGTCCGGTGGGCGTGTTCTTGATACTGTATCGATTTCCTCCGAAGCGGAAATCATGGCGCGCCGCCTCGCCGAGCTCGGGATGCGCCGCTCCGACGTGTTGATCGAAGATCGCTCGCGAACAACCGCTGAGAACGCGCGGTACACGCGAGAGCGCTTTGGTTTTTCCACCGTGATCGTTGTAACAAGCGCCTGGCACCTCCGGAGAGCAACCCTCGCGTTTGAGACCGTAGGGGTCGAAGCACTACCGGTAGGTGCGCCGACGTGGTCGGACACTCGCCCCTGGCGGGCGTACATGCTCCTGCCCTCGGCGACCCGTCTCTATCAAAGTGCAACGGTGATTCGGGAGCGGATCGGTTACCTGTGGTACCGGATCAGACTGTAGCGGCACGACGGACGCTGTCGATCGCGATCGCCGCTTGGTTGGCAAATGCCTTGAGAATCTGAAATTCGTCGCTCATTATCGGCTTTTCGCTTCGATCTATTCCGATCACACCGACGGTACGCCCGCGGAGGACCAGGGGTGCCATCGCAAACGGATTGAGACCGATCTTTTTAGCAAGCTCGCGGTTGATAAGCTCAGAGTTTTCCGGTTCGCGAACGTTGTACGCGGTCTGTTCGATCGCGACGCGGGCCGTTAAACCTGCCTCGAGATTAAGTGGTATCTCGAGAGTGACGGACTCGTCGGTTGTGCCACCACGCGTACGGACCAGGAGGAGCCGAAGCGTCTCCCCCTCGTTTATATAAAGTAGGGCACGGTCGAGGTCGAGATGGCCCATCAACTGGTCAAGAACATACTCACCGACCTCGTCAATTCGCGTGTGCTGGTTGAGCGCCTCGGCGGTGCGAAAGAGCATCAACATCGTGTTGTTTTTAGTACGTAGGAGCCCGACGGTTTTGCGAAGCTCCTCCTGCCGCCGATGGATCAGACCGGTCAAAAAGCCGGCAAGCCCCGCAAAGGCAAACATCGAGCCGATCGTAAATCCCACGCTCAGGAAGAAGTACGACGGATTTTCCTGTAGACCGGACAGTGGACTGAAGTAGGCCTGATGAGGAATCACGCCGAATCGTTCGAGAAGGACGATAGCTCCGTACAAAGCGGAGGAGATTCCCGCGACGAGGTAGGCCGTCTTGCCGGAGACGAGGAGCGCGCCTGAGAAAATCACAAAAAAGAACAGAAACGAGAACGGGCTTGTGACCGCGCCGGTTTTGTACACGGTAAACGCAAAATGGACGACGTCGATCATGAGTTGTAACACGACGAGTGGTCCCAGATCGACGAGACGCTTGGCAAGAATCGCGTACCCGAGGTTGAGAGCCAGCATTATGACGACGTTGGCGCCGTTAATGAGGATCTCCTCGGCCGAAAAAGAAAACTGGTTGGCGACGCCGATCAATCCGGCGAGCACCATGATAATGAGGATACTAGGAGAGACGAACCAGCGAATTCGAATGATTAACTGGAGATTGCGCCGAATCTCCTCCTGGCTATCGCGAAACGGAAATGATGCCGAGAGAAAACCAAATGGGTCCTGAGCGGTTTGCTCTCCTCCAGCCGCGTCACTCATAACAAAACCAAGTCTAACATATCGTCTCCGGATTCGCCCGTTAACTGTAGCGCCGCAGAATGGCCGCACATTGGGAGTAATAGGAACTGCCAAAAAGGTTGAGATGGTTGAGAAGATGGTAGAGGTTGTACAGGTCGCGGCGGTCGCGGTAACCCGGTTCCCGGGGCCATCGTTCGTCGTAGGCCGCATAAAAACTCCCGTCAAACCCACCAAAGAGCTCGGTCATCGCGATGTCGGCCTCCCGGTGGCCGAAGTACACGGCCGGATCGATCAAGACGGGATTTCCGGACGCGTCGACGAGGTAGTTACCTCCCCATAGGTCGCCGTGAAGAATGCTTGCGCCGCCGTCGTCGAGCGGCGGCAACATGGTGGGTAGTCGCCGTGCAACAGACTCGCCGGCTCGCACCATCGAGGTATCCAGACGCGCGTGTTGGTGCGCGAGCTTTATTTGAAACATGATTCGACATTCAGCAAAGAACGTATGCCAATCGTCATGCCAGCCGTTCTTCTGGGCAGTGGCGCCGATATGATTGTCGTGCGCAAATCCACAGCGTGCGGATCGGTTCTCGGCGTGCATCGTGGCCAGCGCGCGCCCGAATCGTCGAGAAAAATCCGCGCCGCGACGTCCCGGTTCGATCCACTCGAGGAACAGGTACTGTGAGCTATCGTCCTCAAAGTAGCCGTAGACGTCGGGTACGCGCGGACCATCGGCGGAACGGAGCGCCATGAGACCTCTCGCCTCCTCGGTGAACAGGCCTTTATGGCGCACGCTGTTTTCTTTACAAAAGATCGACCGACCGTCGGCAAGCTCGATTCTCCGAGCTCGATTGATACTCCCGCCACCTATCGATCTCGTCCGCGCGGTCATCTCGGTGCCAAAACGGGATCGTATCGCAGCGTCGAGACTGGACGCGTCAATCTCGGGAACGGTCATGGCAAACCACCCGCGGCTATGTGATCGAGGAGTAACGTCGCGCTACGCTCGACGATTGCGTAGACGTCCTCAAATCCCTGATCGCCACCGTAGTACGGATCGGGAACCTCCGGTACTCGTGACGCATCGAGGTACTCACCCTCGTGGGCACCGAGTTCCGGATCAAACTGGCGCAAAAGGTAAAGTTTGTGGTCGACCTCAATGCGGGCCCGACTCGCCAGCGAACGCAAATCACGGAGATGACCGGGGCTCATCGCGATGAGCAAATCCGACTCGGCGAGATCCTGAGTCGTAACCCGTCGGGCGAGGTGATGGAGGTCCAAGCCGTGCCGCCGGGCGGTTCGGCGCATGCGTCCATCGGCGTTCTCACCGACGTGCCAGGCGCCGGTTCCCGACGATTCGACGCTGATCGAACCGTCCATTCCTCGTTCGGAGGCGATCTTCTCGATCATTCGGTGGGCGAGCGGACTTCGGCAGATATTTCCGGTGCAAACGACTTGTATTTGTATCACGGGGTACTGTGTTACCCGATCACGGGTCTATAAGGCAAGCGACGTTTTAGCGGAGATTGCTCAGCGACAAAACCGTTGCGGCGCCGCGGTGTTCGATATGAAGGGCGGTGGCCGTTCGCCTAACGGTGATGTCTCCCGTGGATCCGAGCTCCATCGCCTCGCCTGTCTCGGAGTTCAGATCCGGCTCGTCGGGAGGATCTTCGGTTTGCTCGGACGTCGCGAGATCGGCCGCGTCGTCGCCGGAACTACCGGCGACGATGTCCGTCGATATTAGGTCGCCGCGACCTTGCCGACGAATTGTCGCCAGATCGTTTGCCACGGACAGGAGCGAGACGGCGGAGATCGCGCTGACCTGACCACCAGAGGAGTAGGTTGCGGTGTAGGTCAAGTCCGGCTCGGCGAGGCGCGTGATCGTGAGGCGCTCGGAGGTATCGCCAAAACGATAGATCCCGGCGTCCCGGGAGGTAAGCGTCAACTGAGCGTCCAACTGGCCCTGTACCGTCACGAGAAGTTCGATATCTACGCTCGTATCGACTGCGGCGCCGCCGAGTTCTACGGCGAGCACCGACAGGAGAAGGACAACCGAGTTCATCCAGCGAGCCGCTTGACGACCTGAAGGAGTTTGTCGGAATCAAACGGTTTTACGATCCAACCGGTAGCGCCGGCTTCCTTTCCGGCGTTCATTTTCTCTTCCTGCGACTCCGTAGTGAGGACAACGATGGGGACAAACTTGTATGCGTCGAGCGTACGAATCTTTCCCGTCAGCTCGATACCGTCCATGTTGGGCATATTCACGTCGGTAATGACCAGATGAAAGGTCTGACCGTCCAGCTTAGAAAGAGCGTCTTTACCGTCTTCCGCCTGAACGATCTCGTATCCGGCCTGATCGAGGACAAAAGCCACACTCTGTCGAACCGCCGCGGAATCGTCCACAACAAGCACACGTTTTGACATCTTATTTACCCCTTTGTTAACTATGATCTCTCACAATCGAGAGTGCAAGGGTTAACGAACGTTCCGCTCAACGACATCGACCAAACCCGGCGGAATCGGCGGCGCGTTCAGAACCACGGGGCTGACCGGGGTATCGTCCACGTTGCGATCGCCCCGTCGGCGTTGCTCCGTTGTTTCGATTCCGCGGTATCCGATCTCCCAGAGGTCGGGGATCGCGAGAAGATCGAGCTCTCCGTTTTCCCAAGAATCAAGTGACGATCGCAGGTTTCCCATGGCGACCACGAGCGGTCGCGATTCAAATCGCATCGCTTCGACGACGGCGGAAAGCACGTGATCGTCCGTAACAAAGATGAGCGACACGTCGGGATTATCGAAGAAAAGGTTCTCCACGGCGCTCGTCGCATCGTCCGGGCTATGGACAACAAAAGCCGGCAACGCGCGAACATCCGGCACGCGTTCCGCGATCTCGGCGCGCAGCGCCAGGTCGGCGGCATCCTCTGCGCGGTCCGTGATCGTGGCGATAAGCGGTCGGTCCGGGAGACGCGGCGCGATTTGTTCGGCCAGGAGCGTACCCGTTGCTGCGCGATCGTTCGCGACGTGCGGAATCGCCGGATCGAGCGGTCTGAGAATCGTCACGACCGGTAGGTCGGCGTCCACAGCATCCGCCGCGTAGGGAACAAGCGCGGTAACATCAACAGGCGCGATCAGAACGGCCTCGAATCCGGCGGTCGCTGCGCTCTCGACGAGGAGGATTTGCGCATCGCGGGCGACGGGAAGCGGTGCCTCAGCGATAGATGGGATTTCGAGATCGATCAACAAATCCCGTGCTGCGGCGAACGCGCCCGCGCGAATCGGTCCCCAGACCGACCCCGGCAGGCCACCTCCAACCATCAGGAGCTTTACCGGGGCGCCCACCGGTGGAAGACGGGTATCGCGCGTCTCGCCGTGTCCGGTAGCCGCTACCGGTATCACCCAAATCGTCAGGACCGCGACAATCGCCAGCGCCCGCGGACCGGTTCTCATCGGACTACGCCCCGATCCGTTGTAGGAGGAGTACGAGCAACTTGTATACCCGCTCGGTCGAAGATATCGAGAGGCGCTCGGTCGGCGTGTGCGCCCCTTTGATATCCGGGCCAAATGAGATCATCTCTATCCCCGGTATTTTGGCGCCGATCACCCCACACTCGAGGCCGGCGTGAAACGCGACCACCTTTGCCTCCGTTCCCGTCATCTCCCGATAAACTTCACGGGCGGTTGCGAGTATTCCGCTTGTCGGATCGGGAGTCCACGACGGGTACCGCTCGCCGGCCCGGTAACTCGCTCCGGCCAGACCCGCGACAGCCGCAAGGATTCCGCCGGCCCAGTCGATCGCCGACTCGCGACTCGATCGCTGGCTGGTGAGAACCTTGAGCTCCTGTCCATCTATCCGAATCGCCGCAAGGTTGGTCGACGTCTCGACGAGGCCCTCCACGTCCGGACTCATTCGTAACACGCCGTTTGGGACCGCATTGAGGAGGTTAACGAGCAGTGTATGGGACGCATCGGCGAGAACCCGACCGGGCGTCTCGATTTCCGATTTCGAGATCTGCAGGTCCTTTTCCTGATCGCCGAGCTCGTCTGCGATGATCGACGTAAACGCCTCAAGCGCCGCGTCAAACGCGGCGCGCTCCGCTTTTGGAACCCGTACATCAAAGCGTAGTTCGCGCGGGATCGCGTTGTGTTTATCACCGCCCCGAACGGTGGCAACGCGCGCTCCGGGCGCTGCCGCGGACACCGCACTCAGCAAGCGGCCGCCGATCTGCAGCGCGTTTCCCCGTTGCTCGTGGATCTCGACCCCCGAGTGTCCGCCACGCAATCCGGTAACCTCGAGGCGGAGGCCATCGCTCCCGTCGGTAGATGAGTCAAAGTACACGATCGGCGCGCTGATATAGCTGTTGAGACCACCGGCGCAACCGATACAGAAAAAGCCTTCGTCCTCGGTGTCCAGGTTGATCAGGAGGCGACCCGAGACCAAGGCGGGATCAAGGCCGAGAGCGCCGGTCAGACCCGACTCTTCGTCGAGGGTAAAGAGGCATTCTATGGGGCCGGTTTCCTCGGTCCCCTCGAGGATAGCGAGCATCATCGCCACTGCGATCCCGTTGTCGGCGCCGAGCGTTGTGTCGGCCGCACGGACCCAATCACCATCCTGAACAAGTCGAATCGGATCGCGGGAGAAATCGTGCTCGACGCCCATGTTCTTTTCACAGACCATATCGAGATGCCCCTGAAGAACCACCGTTGGGCGGCCCGCATAAGCCGCGGCGGCGGGCTTCGAAACAACGATATTGCCGGCGGCATCGGTTTTATGGTCGAGACCGAGACGTTGGGCCTGCTCGACGACGTACTTAACGACCGCCTGCTCTTTCTTGGAGCACCGCGGAATCGCCGAAATTGCCTCAAAATGGCCCCAAAGGGCTGTCGGTTGTAGATTAGCAAGAACCAAACTCATGATGGATCATTGTAGCAGGTAAAAATGGACAAAGCACAGGTCGTTGGTGCGGCAATCAACCGCGACCGATACGATATTGCGGTCGAAATCGTCGAGCAACTCATGACCGACGCTCCCCACCATGCATCCAAGTGGGGCCTCGGGCGGGAGCTACTACTCGAGTTTGCCTTACGCGATGTAGGCAAGCTGTTTATCGCCGTCGTGAGTCATCGGCCCGATCTGTTTCGCCGCTACATGGAGTGGCAGCGATCTCTGTTCTTCCACCGCGACATCCCGATGGCCGTCGTACACGCTCACCTTGGCGTTCTCGAGCGCACACTCGCCAAACGTCTGGACAACGAGGCGATGAGCATAGTCGAACCGATGATTGCCGCGGGATACGCCGCACTCAACGGCGTTCTCGCCGAGGAGCGGAGTGCGCTTGATCCCGAGGCACCGCTGTACCGCCTCGCACATCGCTTTCTCGAGCTCATCCGGGAGCGCCGCGCCGAAGACGCGATCGCCGAGATCGTGACCGCGGTCGAGGAGGGACTCGATGTCACGCGCGTGTATCTCGAGCTTATTCAGCCCGTTCAACAGGAGGTTGGTCGCCTGTGGCAACGCGACGAGATGAGCGTCCTCGAGGAACACTACGCGACTGACGCCGGACGCACGCTGATGGCACGACTTCGCGCCAACTTTGCGCCGATCGAGCGCCGCGATTCCTCCGTTCTCACCGCCTGTTTAGGGGGCGAACTCCACGATCTCGGCGCCCATATGGTGCATGATTTTTTTACGCTCGCCGGTTTTCAAACCTACTTTACCGGCGCAAACACGCCACACGATCAGATATTAACCGAGCTGCGCCGCTCGCGCCCGGGGGTGCTCGCGTTGTCGGCGACGATGACCCTGCAGGTGCGCCTCGCCTACGATCTCATCGATCTTGTGCGGCGCGAGGTCAAACCGAAGATCCACGTCATCGTCGGCGGGTATGCGTTTAACCAGAACCCCGGGTTATGGCGCGACATTGGCGCGGACTCGTTTTCGCCCGACGCCCGGGGTGCAATCGACATCGTCTCGGCACTCGTCTGAGCGCCGCGGCATAGCGCCGTGACGGCGGCGCCCCTTGCCCGCGAACGCGATTTTTTTCGGTCGGCGACTGCTTGCCGGTACTTCCTCCGATCTGCTATTCTCGGCCATTATGAAATTCGATTTCGAGACCACCGTTTTTGCGAAAGAAAAGATCGACCTTGCCGATACCCAGGAGTTTATCGTCCGGGGCGGTCGCCATCTTTTCTCCAAGCTTCCAGAAGCATTTGCAGGCGTAAAACAAATCGGCGTGATCGGCTGGGGCAGCCAGGGCCCCGCCCAGGCGCAAAACCTCCGCGACTCGCTCTCCGAAGCAGGCAGTGACATTAAAGTTGTCGTCGGACTCCGTGAAAACTCCTCATCCTGGAGTAAGGCCGAAGCGGTCGGTTTTACCGCGGCCGATGGGACGCTCGGCGAAATGATGGGCGTCATTTCCGCCAGTGATATCGTTCTTCTGCTCATCTCGGACGCCGCGCAGGCAGAGCTCTACGGCGCGGTTTTTCGGGCGATGCGGTCCGGGGCGACGCTCGGTCTATCGCACGGCTTTTTGCTCGGCTTTCTCAAGAGCAACGGTGAGTACTTCCCCAACGACATCAACGTCATCGGCGTATGTCCCAAAGGAATGGGCCCGAGTGTACGACGCCTGTACGAACAGGGTCGGACGACCGACGGCGCCGGAATCAACACGAGCTTTGCGGTTGAGCAGGATATCGACGGTCGCGCGACAGATTACGCGATCGCATGGTCTATCGCCGTTGGTGCTCCGTTTACCTTTATGACCTCTCTTGAAATGGAGTATCGCTCCGACATATACGGCGAGCGGGGGATTCTGCTCGGGGCGGTCCACGGAATCGTCGAGAGCCTTTACCGGCGCTACGTCGCTGAGGGTATGAGCGAGTCAGACGCGTTTAACAATACGGTCGAATCGATTACCGGTCCGATTTCCGACACGATTTCTCATCGTGGAATCCGGGCGGTATACGAAAGTCTCGACGAGGCGGGTCGCCGGAGGTTTGAAACCGCGTACAGCGCCTCCTACCGACCGGCGCGTGAAGTGCTCCAGGAGATCTACGACGAAGTCTCGTCCGGAAACGAGATTCGATCGGTGGTGCTGGCCGACGAGCGCCTGAAAGAGTTTCCCTTTGATACGATCGACGCAACCCCGATGTGGCAGGTCGGCAAATCCGTGCGCGATGCGCGCACCGCCGATTCGGCCCCGCTCAATCCATTTACCGCCGGGGTCTACCTCGCAACGATGATCGCGCAGATCGATATCCTCATCGAGAACGGTCACGTCTACTCGGAGGTTGTGAACGAGTCGGTGATCGAGGCGGTCGACAGTCTCAACCCGTATATGCACGCCCGGGGGGTGAGCTACATGGTCGATAACTGTTCGACAACCGCGCGTCTCGGTAGTCGTAAATGGGCTCCGCGCCTCGATTACCTTTTATCGCAGCTCGCCTACACCGCCGTGGACACCGGCGCCGAGGTAGACGCCAAAGTGATCGCCGCGTTTGTGGCTCATCCGGTTCACGATGCGGTGGACAAACTCCTCGAGTATCGACCGACGGTCGACATATCAGTCAAGTAAGCTCTGGGGTTTTAGACAAAAGCTGTAGAAGGTATCGTCGACCGCCTCATTTTCGAGGCGGTCGAGATTAGGCTGAACGTAGAGCGCCCGGGTATCGAGATCCAGGGCGCAAAGATTCCCATACTCACCGATCTTCCACGGTGATGCTCCCACGGAACCGACAACCCGATTGTCCAGCGGTATAATCCGATCATTCGAAGCGACACTTTGCACGATTCTGGACAACGGCGTCGGTACATGTCCGTGAACGACCTGTCGTCCCGCCGCGACCTCGGCGTCGTAGGATATGCTCTTGGTGTTGAGCATCGCGTCGGTATCGCTAAACGGATCCTTGGCCGCAAAGTTAAAACCGGCGTGGGACAGGAGCGTATTCCCCGTCTCGATGTAGTAATGCGACGAAGCGATGAGCGTCCGCCATCGGTCGTCGAGCGTCTTACCTTTATTATCGAGGAGCGCGGTGTTGTCGGTGCGATCGAGAAACGAGCGGAACTTAGACGGCGATTTACCGAGATAATGGATAAGATCCGCCTCATGGTTTCCACGGATGAGTTCAACGCGTACGCCGCGATCCCGAAGTTCAAGTACGTAGGCAAGCACCGATTTACTATCGGGGCCTTTGTTAATCAGATCGCCGAGCAGAAACACGTGATCCCGGCTGGTGATATCAAGCGCCTGGTCGACGAGGGCCCGAAAGGTGCGGGGACAACCGTGTATATCGCCGATAACGATCCGACGGGTCGGCTCAGACGTTCGTTTTCCAAACAGTCGAAACGCCACCCCCGTCCTCCCGCTACTTGTCGGCGAGTCTTCGCTCGGCCTTGTCGCGCATCAGTTTGTAGATGTTCCCAAAGGCGTTGGCCCGATTCGGCGTCAATGACGCCTTGAGATCCGTTTCTCTCGCAAACGTTTCGATTGCGTCTTGACTTTCCTCGAGTACCTCTCGCGGCGACAATCCGCTTAACGCGTGCGCGAGAACGGCCAGATAACCGCGGATAACGTGGGCATCCGAGACCGCACGGTAATGCATCCCGCCCTCTTCCAGGTCGTCGGCAACGTACACGTTACTCACACAGCCGTAGACAAAGTTCTCGTCGATGCGCTCCTCCTCGCTAATACCTTCGAGCTCCTTACCGAGGTCGGTGAGGACACGGTACATCTCCAGGTTGTCGATCTCGCGCATCGTGAGGAGCTCATCGCGAACCTCTTCGAGATACTCGCGCATCTCTGCCGGCGTCTTGCGTTTCATCGTTCCACCTTCCACGATGTTCCGCCGTCTCGCGAATCTTCAATCCGAATCCCGACTTGAATAAGTCGATCGCGGATCTCATCGGCACGGGCGTACTCTTTTTGCGATCGGGCCTCCGAGCGCATCTCGACGAGGATGTTGACGAGGGCATCGCTGAGTTGGGAGTCGTGCGCGGCGGGCGCCGAATCCGGAGGACTAAGCCCGAGCACCTCGCGCGTAAATAAGACGTAGCAACGGGCCGCCCGGGCGCGCGCTGCCTCAGACGCGGCGTCCCACTCGCTCCGGCCCATGACACGACCGAGCTCAAAGAGCGCAGCAATCGTGCGCGGCGTATGAAAATCGTCGCTCATCGCGGCCCAACACGCGGCAATCTGACTCTCAATAACGGCTGAGGCGCCGGTCTCATCGGCGGGATCGATCGGCTCGGGGACCTCTTCCGCGTCGGTGACGATCGCCTCGGCCTTGGCGAGTCCGGCGATGAGGCGCTCATAACCGCGTTCGGCCGCGGCGAGCGCTTCGTTGGAGAAGTCGACCGAACTCCGGTAATGGGATTGTAATACAAAAAACCGCAGAACCATCGGATCGAACGCCTGAGCGAGGCGTTTGTGGTTTCCCGTAAAGATCTCGTCAAGCGTGATAAAGTTGCCGAGGCTCTTGGCCATCTTCTGACCGTCGACCGTGAGCATGTTGCTGTGCAACCAGTACTGTGCCGGATCGCTCCCAAACGCGGCGTGATTCTGCGCGATCTCCGCCTCATGGTGAGGAAACTGTAAGTCAAGTCCGCCGCCATGAATATCGAACTTGTCCCCGAGGTACCGCGTGCTCATCGTGGTGCACTCGACGTGCCAGCCTGGGAATCCCTCACCCCAAGGACTCGCCCAGTGCATGATGTGCCCCGGCTCCGCCCGTTTCCAGAGGGCAAAGTCCAGCGGATTTTGCTTTTCCTCTGCTCCGGCAGTGGCCCTGGTGTTGGCAATCAGATCCTCAAAAACTCGCCCCGATAGTGTCCCGTACTGAGTTTCGCCTGCATCTTCGCGTACGTAACGATCGAGATCGAAGTACACGGAGCCGTCGCGCTCGTAGGCTAAACCGGCGTCAAGAATACGTTTGATAACGTCTATCTGTTCGATTATGTGCCCGGTTGCTCGTGGTTCAATCGACGGCGGGAGACAGCCGCAACGCCGCATGCCGTCGTGATAGCTCAACGTGTATCGCTGTACAACCTCCATCGGTTCGAGCTGTTCGAGCCGGGCTCGCTTGGCGATCTTGTCCTCGCCCGCGTCGGCGGTCTCGTCCTCGAGGTGACCGACGTCGGTGATGTTACGGACGTAGCGTACCTTGTATCCGAGTACCTGGAGATAGCGAAACACGATATCAAAGGCTATCGCCGTTCGCGCGTGGCCCAGATGAGGATCGGAGTAAACGGTTGGACCGCAGACGTAGAGTCCGACCGCCGGGGGACGCAGCGCCTCAAAGCGTTCTTTACTGCGTTTAAGAGAGTTGAAGAGCGTGAGCGGAATGCGCTCGTAAAGCGGAGCTTTATCCATATGTTTTCGACGTTATCGTTCGCGAGTGCTTTTTACAAGGGTCAATCGACAGAGGCAAACCAGTCGTCTTCGACGGATCCGGCGCCAAAAAAGTTTATCCCGCTGATCGAGTCCGCCACCGGTTTGGACAGATCGGCGAGGACGATCTGGTGCCCCGGACACCCAAATCGCGCACACACCTGAATTGTGTTGGCGCCGCCGGGGAGCACAAACTCGATCCCCTTGGTGCAACCGCAGCCCTCGACATCACAGACGCGGTCGATCATCAGGCTCTCGCCCGTCTCCGGGACATAGGCTTCGACGTAGTCGGCGGACCGAATCCCTTCGGGGATAAAACTAAAGAGTTTGGCGTGACTCCCCCAGAATGCATCGATAAATATCAATCCGTGGGCGTCCCCAATTCGAGCCTCAAATCTGATCGTCGGTTCGCCGTGAATGCGTACGCTGTCGGACATGAGCGAAACGCCCGCCCGGCTACGAACGTCCTCGACAACGAGGAACTCGCGGCCGTGCCGGTTGACGAGTTTAATTCCCTCGGGGATCGAACGAAGAAATTCAATCGGAATTGTGCTGTGTTTGAGTTCCATAATCTCAGTATATACGAAAAAACACAGTCCAATCGAGGTTTTTACTTGCGCACTTTTTGTGTTCACGATATGGTGTTAAAAAATAAAAAAACTGGTCGATATACACCATATATGGAGTGTCCAGCGTGCGCTGCCCTAAATGCGGATCGATAGACGAGCGAGTGATCGAATCCCGATCTCTCGCCGACGGTCGGACGATTCGGCGGCGTCGAGAGTGCGCTTCGTGTGGGTATCGCTTTACCTCGTACGAACGCATCGAGGAGAAGCAGTTTATGGTGGTCAAAAGCACAAAAGACCGTCGGGAACCGTTCGACCGTACAAAGCTCGAGAAGGGAATCCAACAAGCAGTTCGTAAACGGCCGGTCGCTCAAACGCAGATCGCCACGATGATCGACGAGCTTGAGGAGCGAGCCGTTCATGAAGGGATGGATTCTCACGAGATAAGCTCGGCTCGACTGGGCGAACTCGTGCTCGAGCGCCTTCACGATCTCGACAAAGTTGCCTACATCCGATTTGCGTCGGTCTATCGCAACTTTGAGAGTCTCGGAGAGTTTGTGCGTGAAATAGAGAAGCTTAACAAGCCCACGGGGAAAAAGAAGCGGTAACGCTGTTTGTTGCGAGAAGAACTGGGAGGGGAACGAATGGGTAATCAACTCCGGTACGTCGTCAAGCGCGACGGCCGACTCGAGAGTTTTGCGCGCAAAAAGATCGCTCAGGCGATCTCAAAGGCGTTTGCCGCCGTCTATCCCGGCGAGCAGGCACCCGAGATCAAAATCGACATGCTCACAACCCGCGTGGAAGAGCGCCTCGACGAGATCACGGCGGATCGACACGCCAACAGCGCGCCCGCGATTGAGGAAATTCAGGACGTCGTTGAGGACGTGTTGATCGAATCAAAAGAATCACGGGTGGCCAAGGCCTACATCATCTATCGCGCGCGACACGAGGCGATTCGAGACACGCGTACCCTCATGCTCGATATCGACCAGACGATGGATGGCTACCTGTCGATGTCCGATTGGCGAGTCAACGAGAACGCCAACGTTAACTTCTCGCTCGGCGGGCTGATACTCCACAACTCGGGAACGATCACCGCCAATTACTGGCTTAAAAACATCTATCCGGCGGCGGTCGCCGAAGCGCACCGCAACGCGGACTTTCACATTCATGACCTCTCGATGTTTTCCGGATACTGCGCCGGATGGAGTCTGCGTCAACTCATCGAGGAAGGTCTAGGCGGGGTTCCCGATAAAATCACGTCAAAACCGGCCAAGCACCTGTCGACGCTCGTCCAGCAGATGGTCAATTTCCTCGGCATCATGCAGAACGAATGGGCCGGCGCCCAGGCGTTTTCGAGCTTCGACACCTACCTCGCGCCGTTTGTCCGCCACGACGAACTGAGCTATGCCGAGGTCAAGCAGTCGATCCAGGCGTTTGTGTTCGGCGTTAACACACCGAGCCGCTGGGGAAGCCAGGCGCCGTTTACCAACATCACGCTCGATTGGACCGTTCCGAACGACTTACGTGATCGCGCTGCGGTCGTCGGCGGGGAGGCGCAGCCGTATACCTACGGTAGCCTCGGTGCGGAAATGGCGATGGTAAACCGAGCGTTGCTTGAGATCATGATCGCCGGTGACGCCAACGGTCGTGGATTTCAGTATCCGATCCCGACCTATAACATTACCCGCGATTTTAACTGGGAAAGCACAAACGCGGAGCTTCTCTTTGAGATGACGGCCAAATACGGGACGCCCTATTTTCAAAATTTCGTCAATTCCGATCTCGATCCGGGCGATGTCCGCAGTATGTGTTGTCGCCTGCAGTTGGACAAACGCGAACTACGGAAACGGGGCGGCGGACTCTTTGGATCGGACGAGTTTACCGGCTCGATCGGCGTTGTCACGATCAATCTCCCACGGATCGGCTATCTGTCGGCGACGCGACGGGAGTTCTACGAGCGTCTCGATCGGCTGATGGACCTCGCCGCCGAGTCGCTTTCGATCAAAAGAAAAGTTGTCGGACGCCTGTTGGACGCGGGATTGTTTCCGTATACCAAGCGGTACCTCAAACACCTCGACAACCACTTTAATACGATCGGGATCGTCGGTATGAACGAGGCGCTTCTCAACTTTCTCGGGAAAGACATCGCCGACGCCGAAGCACGGGCGTTTGCCGAGGAAATCCTCGAGCACATGCGCGGGCGGATGGCCGACTACCAGGAAAAGACCGGTGAGCTCTTTAATCTCGAGGCGACGCCGGCCGAAAGCACCAGTTTCCGTCTAGCCAAGCACGACGCGGAACGTTTTCATGACATCGTCAGCTCGGGAATCAACGCGCCGTACTACACCAACAGCACGATGCTCCCGGTTGATCACACGCCGGATGTCTTTGACGCCCTTGACCATCAGGATAGCCTGCAGACGAAGTACACCGGCGGCACCGTTTTTCACTCGTTTCTCGGTGAGGCGGTAGACGATTGGCGATCGATACGGATGCTCGTTAAGACGATCGCCCATAACTACCATCTCCCCTACTTTACGATCAGTCCGACGTTTTCGGTGTGCCCGAAACATGGCTATCTCGTCGGTGAGCATGCCACCTGTCCGACCTGCGAGCGGGAGGAACGAGACCGGATTAACGCCGAGATACGCGCGCTGGAGGCCGAACGCGAGGAGATCCTCGCAAGTCAGAAAAACTGATCCGTCGTCGGCGGATATCGATAGCAAACTGGGAGGGACAGAATGCGGACATTACAGGAAGTTGAGCGAGAACTCGCCGAACGAAAGGCTGAGCTCAGCACGGTGACGGGCCAGGAGACGGAGATCTACTCGCGTATCGTCGGGTACTATCGAAGCTTAAAAAACTGGAACCTCGGCAAGCGTGAGGAGTTTCGGTATCGAACGACCTACGCAGTCGGCGCGGCCCGCCCGCAGACGGTCGAGCCATCGCCGCAGCAATCGCCGGGCGCCGTTACTCAGACATCCGTTGAGAAAACCGGTGTCACCGGGGCGACACGCTACCATTACTTCTACCGAACGACCTGCCCAAACTGTCGGGCGATCAAGACCGTTCTCGATGAGATGGCCGATGAAGCGACGACTCGAGTCGAGTTCAACGTCGATGAGGACAACGGGTTTGCCCAGGCGCGCGAAGAGGTGATCATGGCGACCCCGACGGTCACATTTTTTGACGCCGACGGCGTCGAGGTTTTTCGAACAAGTGATCCGATCGAGTTGAAAAACCATCTCGAAACGCCGGTCGTCGCCTAGACGGTGTTGACCCGCCTCGGTCTCCAAAAGACCACACTGGTAGACTTTCCCGGACGCGTAGCGGCGACGCTGTTTACCCACGGCTGTTCGCTGCGTTGTCCGTTCTGCCACAATCCGGAACTCGTCGCGGGACCGGTCCCGGAAAGTTTTCTTTCTCGCGAGGAGATATCGGCGTTTCTGGAGCATCGTTCCGCTCGCATCGAGGGCGTTTGCATCAGCGGGGGGGAACCGCTTCTCCACCAGGATCTGGGCGATTTAATGCGCGAAGTTCAATCGCACGGTCTGGCCGTCAAACTCGACACTGCCGGTGTCTATCCCGACCATCTCGCGCGCCTGCTCGACGCGGGGTTAGTGGACTACGTTGCGATCGACGTTAAAACCGCGCCGGATAACTACCGACGCGTGAGCGCCGACGGAGGGGAGTTTCTCCGCTCGCTCGCGATCCTCCGCGAGAGCGGGGTTGCCTACGAACTGAGGACAACGGTCGCGCCGGGGGTCGTGACCTATGAGGACATCGTCGCGATCGCCGAGATGCTCAGGCCCGGAGAACTCTACTATCTCGTCCAGTTCCGCCCCGGAAACACACTCGACCCGCTTCAGGCGGAGACAACGCCGTATTCCCCTACCCAGCTCGCCGAGTGGCAAAAAACGATTGCCAACACCGGTACCGATTGCCGGCTCCGCGGCGTCGCATAAACGTATTACTATTGAACGCTGAGGAGCGGATCGATCCACTCGACACTAATACTCTCCGGGTCGCTATCCGTGGCTAGCTCGATAAACAGCAAACCGGGCGCATAACTGTCGGTCGGCGCAATCACAAGCGCGTCGCCCGCGTTTCTTGGGTCGTGACGATCACTCACGTCGATCGATATACGGCGAGCGTCCAAGGTACCAAATGGAGACTCAGTCGCTCCGTAGATCGCGTCGTCCAGCGCGGGATCGGACGGAACCCAACCGAGACTCGGCACAAAGAGCTCGGCCCACGCGTGGGGATAGCTCACGCCGGTCTCGTCCACGTATACGCCGAGGTGCCGCCTGGCCGGTAAGCCGCGACCCCGAGCCAGCAGCACGGCCAGATCGGCGTACGCGCGCGCCGGCGCGATGCCGGAGGTCAGCGCCTCCTTGATCTGCGGCGGCGCCAGCGGGTCCGGCGTAAAGCGATCAACTACGATCTGGTGAATCTGCCGCGCGATTCCAAGCGGATTCTGGAATCCCTCAAGCGCGGACCGTCCAACCTGACCGATAACCGGATCTTCGGGACGCATACCGTCGAGCCATCCCAGATCCGGCCTAAACGCCTCTCGAAACTCGTCGACGTCGAGCGCACCGGCATCGATCGCCGGCAGCTCGGGCGGAACGGCGTATATGATCGATCGCCGCTCAACGATGTCCGTACGGACTATCTCAACCGGGAGGAGTTCATCGTCCTCGCCGACGCGCTCCGCCATGGGGGTGCGATAGATCCAAGAACTGGCCGTCGCCTCGTCCGCGAGCTCTCCCGAGTCCTCAACGAGGTCGACTCGCGGTTGCTCGACGAGTTCCGGGATTCGGGGAATCATGACGAGCGCCGACGTTTCCAGGTCGGAAAGCGACACTCGTTGAACGAGCGACAAACGCTGGGCGGGTCCGAGACGGCGGGGGATCGGTACGGTGAAGGCGCGTGATTCGATCTCGATCGTCTCTGCGTTTATCGATAGGGCGATATTACCGGTCGGTATCTCCGGCGGGACGACAAAACGGATTTCTCGATTCGACCAATGAGCGACCCAACGATCGGTTCCGGTAAACGACACGCGATTCTCGCCGGTACCGATGTCGATCCGCGCGAGCGACGAACGGGGTCCAAAACCGAATCCGGCGATCGTCGATACCACGCCGGGCGTCAGAGATTCAGGGACGAGAGAGGTCACCCGAATGAGACGATCGTCGGCGACGCGAGGGATATCGTCCGGACCGGAGAAGAACACGGGATTACTCCGCCCGTCCCGCGTTTCAACACGAAGAAGCCCGCTTGCCTGTCCGGTATTTATCCGAAAAATGATTCGATTTGCGTCCCACGACTCGAGCTGTCGCGATTCGATCGCCAGGCCGTCGATCTCCACTCGGCCGGAATCGCCGAAGAATGCGCCGTCGATCTCAACGCTGCGGTTCTGGATGCGAACGTCGGTAATACGTGGATCGCGACCCGCGAGCGTCAAGGTTACGATCGCGGCGACAGCTATCACGAGGAGGACAAGCACGGGAATAAGCGGAAAAGACTGTCGGCGATTTACGATTGATAGCGCTCCACGTTTACTTCGAGCTCGATATTGAGTCGACCGAAGCGTTCCGTGTCAAGCGGCAGGTGGCCGGTTCCAAGCGGTAAAAAAACGATCGGCTCGCCAAGCCGAATCGGAAGTGTGGTAAAAGAGGTTCGGTATTCGGGTTCGGAATCGGTCTGTTCGTCGTAGATCCACGTCTGTCCCTGGACGAGCAGAGTGAGTGAATCATCGTTCTCCCAATACGGCGTAAACTCGGCAAGAACCGTGATATTGCTCCCGTCGAGGCGAACGTTGACCGCCCGCCCACTCACGGTTATGCGGGTAAGGTCCATCGTCCAGACCGTGTCGACCGATGTTTCACTCTCGTCGACGATTCGGGCGTTTATGTAGAGTTTGAGCGCGCCGTCGAGCAGATCCTGGACTGCGTCGGGAAGTTCGGTGGGCTCAGTCGATTGGCTCGCGACGCCCGTCGAGACAAATAGCAACGCGGCAAGAAAAAGCGGTCCGACCTTCGGACTCATCGCTCCCCTTCCTCGAGTGGGACGATCTCCAACTCGGAATCAGAGCGTGCCGCCGGTTCGATGTGTGGATTCTGGCCGTCGCGACGCATCAGCACGGGATCGCCGCGAAGTTGGAACTGCGCTTGTTCAGGGAGCTGAATGGATACGGAGTTGAGCGACTCCTGCTCGTTGAGCCAGTCGAGGAGTTCCTCGGTCGCCGCACCGTCCACGTTGACCTGGAGATTGACCGTGCCGCTATCTACCGCCAGTCCACCTACGTCGCGGTAACCGGTTCGACCGGATTGGACGACAAACATGACCGTCATCAAGAGAAACGCAAAACTGGCCGCCGCCGCGAGCGGTAGTGGGACGCGGACGTTGGTCTCCCACCACGGTCGTCGGATACTCAATCCACGAACACTGTGTTGGAGCCGGGATCGTACGCGACCTGCCGCGGCATCGACCTCCGCAGCCGAGAGCCGACCGCGATCGAGCGCGCTGATCGATTGCACAGCGGCGAGTCGTTTATGGAGGGCGCCGCTGTTTGTATCTTCCGCAACGCTTCGACGAACACGGTCTTGTTCCGTCGGCGATAGCTCGCCGTCCAAAAACGCGTTTATCTCAATCGGGGAAATGGACATCCTCGGCCTCCAGGTAGCGGCTCAGCCGCTCGCGCGCACGATACGCGCGGACTTTGACGTTGGCGACGCTGATACCAAGGGTTTTGGCAATCTCGGCGTAGGCCAGGTCTCCGTACTCTTTTAATATAATGACGTCACGCAAGTTGCGGGGCAACTTGTCGAGAGCACGTTGGACGTGCTCACGCGTTTCTTCACGCAGCGCGTGCTCGTCCGCACGTTCGGTCTCACCGACAGGTTCGTGGTAGACCCGCTCGTACGCACGTTGCTCGCGTCCGCGACGTTTTGAGATGTTGTAGGCCAGGTTTTTTCCGACCCGTAACAACCAATACCGCGCTTGTTGCTCGTCGGGAAGTTTCGGGCTGTTCTGGTAAAAGCGAACAAACGCGTCGTGACAGACTTCTTCGGCGCTCTCCGGATCGTTGACGATACGAAGAACCACCCTGTAGAGAACGGGGAAAACGTCTGAGTATACGTTGTCGAAGAAAGCGCGCTCATCTCGTCTCATCAAACAAACCGACAGAACGCCCCGAGGTTACAGATATTGTGACAGCTCAGGGCATCAAGTATTCTGAATTGGTGCCCACCGTACAGACTCGCCTGGAAAGTTTCAAGCTTTCGGTACCGCTCAGCTACAACGTTTCGATGAGCGAGCTCACGACGTTTCGGGTCGGCGGGATCGCTGAGGTACTCGCGCGACCGCGCAACACGGACGAGCTCTCCGAGGTTTTACTTGCCGCCCGAGAGCTCGGTATTCGACCGTTTATTCTCGGTGGCGGTGCCAATATCGTCGTGGCCGACGACGGCGTCAGCGGGATCGTGATTCACACCGGATCGCTTTCGGGAATCAGCGTCGAGAAATCTTCCGTTCGCGCCGGTGCGGGTGAGCAGATCAGCGACGTCAGTCATGCGGCCGCCGACGCGGCGCTCTCCGGCCTTGATTTTATCTACGCGATGCCCGGGTCAACCGGCGGGGCCGTTTGGATGAACGCACGCTGTTACGACGGCGAGATCGCGGGAATCCTCGGCGAGGTTAAATCGATCTACATCGACGGTGAACGAGTCGGCGAAGTCGAACGCTATGTGCCGCGCGCCGAGGACTTTGCCTACAAGATCTCTCCGTTTCAGGACGGGCGACGCGTCATCACGGAAGTACGATTTGATCTTATGTCCGGTCCCGACGGTTCGGAGGCTATTTGGCGGCGGATGGAACACCACGAGGCGGACCGAAGGGCCAAAGGTCATTTTCACTCGCCGTGCGCCGGTTCAATCTTTAAAAACAACCGCGCGTTTGGCGAACCGAGCGGCAAAATCATCGATCGTTGCGGATTGCGCGGGCGTCAAGTCGGTGGCGCCCGAATCAGCGACTGGCACGGCAACATTATCATCAACACCGGCGACGCGACGGCGAGCGACATCCATCGGCTGATGACAGAGACGCGGGAGCAGGTGTATCGTGACACGGGGTTCCTACTCGAACCGGAAGTGCTGTTTGTAGGGGACTGGACGTAAAACCGGGAGGAGGAGACATATGGAGCGCCCATTGGAGAACCTCCGCGAGTACATCCATGACCTTAGCGACCAGGAACTCCGGGCGATCGTTCACGAGATGCCCGTGCATGAGATCATCGATCTCTGGTCCGATCTTTCCGACCTGGAAGCGATCAACCTTTTTTTACTCCTCCCAATAGAGCAAAAAGCCGAGTTGATTACCGAGCTCGCACCGAGTGAGCAGGAAGAGTTGATCAAGAACCTTCCGCTCGACAACGCGCGGGAGATCTTCGAAAAGGTCGAACCCGACGACCTGGTCGACATCATCCAGGAAGTCAATCCCAAGGTCCGCGAAAACGTCTGGCAAAGCCTCTCGGACGAAGCGCGAAGCCAGATGCAGTTCCTCCTTCGGTTTGACGAGGAGCACGCCGCGGGCATCATGACCACGCGGTATCTGGCGATCCGTCCCAACATCACCGTTGGCCAGGCTATCGCGTTTATCCGCGTCAACGCCAACAAAGTTGAGACGATTTACTACATCTACGTCGTCGACACCTTAAAACGACTTCAGGGCGTGCTGAGTCTAAAAGACCTTCTCTTTGCCGACGACGCAGTCACCGTGAGCGATATCATGGTCCAGAAAGTAGTGAGCGTTCCCGAGCACACCGACCAGGAGGAGGTCGCTCGCATCCTCGATGCGTACGACCTCGTCGCCCTCCCCGTCGTCGACGGTTACAACCGTCTGCTCGGTATCGTCACCTTTGACGATGCGATCGATGTTATCCGTGAGGAACAGACCGAGGACGTGTACAAAATGGGTGCGATGGAGGGATCGGTCGACCGCTACACCGATTCATCGATCGGCAAACTCGTCCGCAAGCGAATACCGTGGCTCATCGTCCTCCTCGTCGCCGGAACCCTCACGACAAACGTCATCAGCGCGTTTGAGCCGCTTATCCTTGCCGCAGGGTTCCTCGTCTGGTTTGTGCCCGTCATCACCCAGACCGGCGGCAACTCGGGTACCCAGAGTTCGACGCTCATGATCCGTGGTATCGCCACCGGCGAAATCCGGTTTCGCGACATCGGAATGGTGATCCTCAAAGAGCTTGTGGTCGGCGCGATCATGGGCCTGGTACTTGCGCTCGTGATTATTATGCGCAGCGTCTACCTTCCCCCGGGTGTCGATTGGCTCCAAGCCGCGGCGATCGGCGCAGCACTTGTGTTTGTCGTCGTGTTTTCGAGCGTCGTCGGTGCGCTCGCCCCGCTCGTCATCTACCGCATGGGCTTTGATCCAACAGTCATGGCCGGACCGCTGATGGCCACCGTGATCGACGTCGCCGGATTGACGATCTACTTTCAATCCGCACGGATGATATTGGGGCTCTAGTCCGGTACCGAGCCGGAAAATCGCCATTCCAACGCGAGCGAAGCGGCGAGCTCCTCGTCCTCCCAGCCAAGCTCACCCGCGAGCCGGCCGCCTCCGCCGAGTGGGACGGACAGCTCGACGGCGTAGTCGCGCGAAAGGCGACGACTGTCCCAACCGAGCGCCGCCTCCACACGGAGCGAGCAGGTCCGCCGCGCCGAGCCGATCGGGCCGCGCCAACCCGGAGAGCCGATCCCGCCGAGTTCTCCCGGTTCCTCGACACGCCAGCGCCCGCGCGATTCGAGGTCGACAAAGTACCCCCGCGTCTCCCACGGTACGAGACGAACTGCGAGCGTGCTGTCCAGGTCAACGGCGCGCGCCCGGGACGGAAAGACAAATGGTTCCGTCGCCAGGAGGTGGCGAGGTTCAACGCCGTCAGGACTCCACTCCTCCACCTCCGATAGGGCAAAACGAATCGTCGAACTCACGCGGCGGCGTAAGACCCACGAACCGCGGACAAGTTGCGTCACACGAAGCGAGATTTCCTGTTCCGGCGGACCCGGGAGTTGTTCATCCCAACCGGCGCGGTGCTCCCAGCTTGTCCGCCATGTCCAACGATCGGCGGCCCGAGCGGGTGGCGAACGGCGCCAAACCGGCGTGCGCCCCGTTGCTCCGATCGACACGAGGCGCGATCGATCGGGAAGCGCGTCCCAGGCATCGCGAAAGCCGACACTTGCCGCCGAGGCTCGTACTCCGACGGTGACGCGATCGGCGTTGTAGCGGAGTGCGATCGTTTCGGCGGAGCTATACGGCGAGCGGCCGGCCGCCTGGAACCACGCTTCGCTGAGCGCCGACCATCGATCGACCTCACAACGCCAACTTGCGCCGAAATGGTCGATACTCCGGGAGCGCGGTGGCGGTACGGGATACCACCAGCCCTCCTCGACTACGATGTCCGCCGCACGGGGATCACGGATCCTCGTAGTCTCGGCGCCCAGGAGAGTCAGACCGGCGAACGTCAACGCCGCGCCGCGCCATTGTCGCCCGTCGTACTTCTCGACCAACCACGCGCCCGCCCCGGGAGAAAGACGTCGATCGGCGACGCCGGAGAGGGCGATTCCGAGTTGTCGTGGTTCTTCGACCGCCGTTTCCAGCCGAAATCCGTCCTCCTGCGTAAGGGCGCGCCACGACCAGCTCCCCGCGGTGGGATCGACCGCCCGCGTGTAGACTCCTTTATGCGTAATGGGGCCAAAGACAAGCGGGCCCGCCTCCACCCCAACGCTAGTCCACTGATCGCCAAGAAAAGAATCCGGCGTATAGCGCAACTCGGTGTAGCCTGCGGGAGCGCGACGTTCGTGCTCGGGACTGATTCTCGCGCCCGTTGCGACAAAAAGACGGATCTCTTCGATCGAATAGACGACTCGTCCGGCGATCTCGCCGTCCACGTCGCTCGTGAATCGCGAGGCGACCGACCAGGGGACGAGGTCTTCGGCTGCGGGCGGCGGCGCGAGACCGGATCCAAAAACGGCGGCGACGACGACGACTCGATACACCCTATGGGCGAATCGAACACATCGAAGCGAACCGTCGAGGCGGCCGGCCCGCCGCGCGAGCGGGCGACAGCTATGATGTATCATTTCAATGGTGCCGAGATCACGCGGACCCACCCCCGATTGGCTAAGGTTTGCGAAGCCGTCTAAAGCACGCGATACTTGTCACGGGAGGCTCTATGAAAGCAAAGCCCATTTTGATCGTTGTTCTCATTGGCGCGGCGGTACTCGTACCCCTCGACGCGCAAAGCGTCGGTGGCGGGATATCCATCTTTGTTCCCTACGATATGTTTGAGGGTGAAACGGGTAGCATCGCGTTCGAACAGTCGCTCTCGACATCCCTTGGATTCGGCGAGTTTCTCAGCTTCCCGATCGGATTTACCTACGCCCAGGTCTACGGCCAATCGGCCTACGGAGAAGAGGGAGACGAGGATTGGTCCTCCGACGACCCGTGGTTCTACGCGGACAGCTTTATGCCCTACCTCATGGCCAAGATAACGCTGCCGATCGGACCAATCTACTTCGAGGCGTTTGGCGGGGGCGCGGCTAACTGGAACATCAGCCTGCGGCCATTTGAAGACCAGATCGCCGACGACCTGCGCGATGTCGGCGCGATCGGAGGGACGGGATCTCCCGCGGTGGACGCCCTCGATATCGACAGTGGTCTTGGCTGGGGATGGCTCGCCGGAGCCGGTTTTGGTGTCGCGTTCGGCGATATCAGCGTCGGACTAAGCGCCACCTATCGACACATCATTCACGATCTCGAAATTACCGGGCGCTCGTTCGAGAGCGGGAGCACCGGGACCGACGAGTTTGACACAACCGACGACGGATTTCCGATTGACGACCTTCGCCTCATTATGCGCGGTATCTCATTCGGGATCGGTGGGAGCTTTAATCTCGGCGGAAACTAATAACGCTTGCGATTCTCGTGGTAGCCCGGCGGCGGCGTTAGGCGGTCGCGTTAGGCACCCGCGTTAGGCGGCGGCGTCAGGCGCCCGGCTCAAGCGATCGGTCGAAAGGCTTAGCGGTAGTTTTGCGGGACAAACGCGGGCAGAAGCTGGGGTACGCGAACACGTCGTAGCCGGGCAAAGCGTGGCAAGCCCGCTTCGATTTCAAGTGCTCCCGGCTCGTCGCCGATAAGCGGACGGGCGTAGGCGATAAACGCGTCGGTCACATCGAGACCATCGGGCGTTAACCAGCTGGGGGGCATCGTCCGGTGAAAGTTGGCGACCTCCTCGAGTTCAACCGATCCGTATTCGACCTCGTAGGGGACCGTACCGGCCGCGAGTCCGCCTCCGCGACGCTGGATCGCGGCCATCACCCCATTCTTGCCGCCGGCGGCGAGCTCCGCAGCGTGCCCGCCGACCGCATAGGATTCGTCGCGGTCTACCGCAGAGCTACAGACACTCGTTGAGCGTTGCAGCACACCCGGTACCGCGCCAAACGCGTGCCCCCGTGCGGGAAGCCCGACCCGGTTTAAATGATTGACCACAACCTGCATCGGCGTTGAACGCGCCGCGCCGTACTCAACGTGACCAAACGAGTCGCGGACCGCTTCAACCTCCGCGGCCGCGGCGCCGAGATCAAATCCCTCGCTCACCACGGCGATGCATCGCCTCCGCTCCCTCACCATATCGGCGACGTGATCGGTAAGTGAGTCGAGCGAGTGTCCCGACTCGGCGGTGTAGATCTGAAGCGGTAGGCGACGTTCGGGATCGGCCAGTCGCGCGGCCGCGGGGATAAATCCGGCGCGGCGCCCCATAGCCTGGAGAATGTGGACGGGCTCGCTTGGACACATGCCCCGATTCTCTTCCTCGACGATCTGCGTGATCGTTGCCCAGTAGCGAGCGGTACTCCCGTAACCCGGCGTGTGATCGACGAGGGCAAAGTCGTCATCGCCAACGTCGTTATCGATCGTTTTGGGAACGCCGACGACACGGAGATCGATGCCCCGCTTTTCGGCGAGGGCGGCAACTCGCGCGGCGGTATCCATCGAATCGTTTCCGCCGATGTAAAAGAAATAGCCGATATCATGCGCGCCGATCACGTCGACGATCCGGGCGATGTCTTCGGTGTTGGACTCGGCCAGCTTGTAGCGACAGGTTCCGATTGCGCCCGCCCCGGGCGTCCAGCGGAGCCGCCGGATCTCTTCCGGGTCCTCGCGGTCGAGATCGACCAGGTTCTCGGTCAACACCCCTTCTATCCCGTGCTCACCGGCGATGAGCTTGCCAAAACGGTCGGGATATGACCGACAGCGGTCGATCACACCAAGCAACGAGGCGTTGATAACGGGAGATGGACCGCCCGATTGAGCGACCAACACGTTTTTACTCACGTCGACCTCCGGTAAGACGTACGACCCACGAAGTTACTCGTTGTATAGAGGGCCAGTCCGACCCAAACAAACGCAAATCCGATGAGACGATCGGTCGGCATCGGATCACCAAAAAAACCGACGGCAAGGACAAACAGCATCGTTGGCGTGAGGTACTGCAAAAACCCGACGTCCGCGAGTCGAATGCGCTGCGCGGCGATCCCGAACAAGAGCAGCGGCGCTACGGTAACCGCGCCGCCGCCAATCAAGAACGCCGTGACGAGCCCGTCCCCCGCCAGAAACGCGCCTTGATCCGAACGCGCGAACCAGATAATCGCGGCGGTCGCGGCAAATGCGATCGGCAAGAGCTCAACGGACAAACTGTGGATTGAGGAAAGCGGCGTCCGTTTCTTTATCAGGCCATAGGTTCCGAAAGTGAGGGCGAGGGCGATACTTGCCCAGGGGAATACGCCGAGGCGCAGCGCCAAGTAGAGCACGCCGACGGCCGCGCAGGCGAGTGCCATCCATTGAAGCCGCGAGAGACGCTCACGAAACACGAGCATCCCAATAAAGATACTTACCAAAGGATTGATGTAATACCCGAGCGAGGCGTCGAGGGTTCGGTCGTTGGTTACCGCCCAGATATAGATCAACCAATTGATGACGACGAGCACCCCGTTGAGAAGTAAGAGCGCGAGCACGCGACCGCGCGGTATCAGGCGATCCTGATCGGCCGTGCGACCGCCAAGGAGGACGATCCCCCAGGCCAGGATTGCCGCCCACACCACCCGATGAGCGGTGATCTCCAAGGCGTCTACAGCGGATAGGTAGCGCCAGTAGAGCGGAAAGAGACCCCATAAAAGAAATGCCCCGATTGCCGAGCTGACGCCCACCGATCGAGGGGATATGTTGTCGCGCATCGTCGATGACTATAGCGTCGACTCGGGGAAGTATCTACAAGCGTGACGATCTTATGTCTGGATTGAACGTGCCCACTCGAGTGCCCGCGCCACCTTGGCGTCGCTATCTTTTTTCTCCGGATCGAGAAGAGCGAGCGTCGTCATGAGAGAACCGGCCACGGTCGATCGGGCAACGAGGTCTTCGGCGCGGCTCGTACGTCCTCCCGCATGACAGAAAAAAGCCGCCACTCGAGATATCTGACCTCCGTAAATGTCAAGAAACGTCGCTATCGGAGGCGCGCAACTGCCTGCCCAGATCGGCGATCCGATGAGCACAAAGGGACGTTCGGCCGCGGAAAACTCAATGGCTTGCAGCTCGGGTCGTTGGCCGAGGACGACCTGTCGGCCGCCCCAGAAGTATTTTTTTAGTCCGGTGCCGGGAATCGATTTTTTGGGTTCGATACGGAGAAGATCCCAACCGCGATCCGCGGCGATCGCTTTGGCGATCAGCTCGGTGTTCCCCTCAAGCGAGTAGTAGACGATGATCGGTTTGTCCATAGATATTTCCTTTCTTGACGGCGATTCTTCTCATCGCATATTATCATGCCAAGACGCGCGGCGGTCGTATAACGGCATTACCCCAGCTTCCCAAGCTGGAGACGCGGGTTCGACTCCCGTCCGCCGCTGCAACTCCCTCACAACAGACCAATCGCGAGCAAATAACCGCCGTCTACCGGTCGGGTGCAAGCGCACCGAACAACGGCAGATGACTCTGTGAGATCTCCAAGCAAAACTGTGGGAAACAGGCGCGCCTAATCTGCGGGCCGGTGCGAGGACTCGCGGACCATAAACTCCGCCTCAAGAAGGATTTCTTTGGGTGCCTGATCGGGGCGGGTGATCCGGCTGAACATCGCATCAACTGCGGCGTCGCCAATCGCAGGACAGGGCTGCCTCAGGGTGGTGAGCGGAACGCGGACGAGGCGCGCGTATTTGACGTCGTCAAAACCGATGACCCGTACGTCCTGCGGTACGGCGAGGCCGAGGCGCTCGAGCGAAAGCATAAGGAGGGCGGCGGTTTCGTCGTTGACGCAGACGATGTCTTCGGCGCCACCGGCAACCGTTTCCTTTACCTCATCGAGATCCTCCGGATCGATCGAATGGACCCAATCCGCTGAGGGAGTGATACCTGCCTCCAGGAGACCAAGTCGGTACCCGTCGATGCGACGCTCTACGGTGGTGGCGGTGAAGGGTCGCGTAACAAAATCGACGCGCGAGGCGCCCTGCGAGGTGAAGTGGGCGGTCGCGACCAAGGCCGCGCGAATGTTATCGATCCCCACGATGTCGAAGTTACTCCGCTCGGGGAACGGGAGGTAGTCGGCATCAAGCAAAACGACCGGGATCTGCGTCTCTAAAAGCCTTTCAACGACGAGTCGGTTTGTCTCGCCACGGGCGGGATCGAGCTCCGCCGGCTGGAAGAATATCCCGTCAACGCGTTGGGCGGCGTATCCGTCGATCGTCTTGAGAAGATCGTTCTGTGAGTTTCCCGTCGCGGTCGATCCGCCCCAACTCAGCGTGTAGCGGCCGGTCGCCGCGCGCTCGGCAATCCGCGCACATATCGGCTCAAAAATCTCGCCTCGCCCGAGTCCGGGAACCAGCAACCCAAAGGTCAACTGGCGGGCTTCGCCATGCGGGGGAGAGACAAAACTTCCAGATCCGACGCGGCGATGGATCAACCCCTCGGCCGCCAGATCGTTTAGCGCCCGAGTGACCGTCGGACGCGACACACCGTGTTTTAAGGCCAGCTCCCGTTCGGTTGCCAGGCGCGCGCCGGGCGCCAATGCACCGGAACGGATGCGTTCGCGGATGTCGCGACTAATTTGCTCGTACTTCTTTTTTGAATCGTCACCCACCGTGGCCCCCACCTTCCCTTGACAAATTGTCATTTCCAATGTAGTTCATTTTATATCCAATTCTATGAATTGGAAAGGTAGTTGCAAGGAGGACGTTGTGGATCCGTTGCTCGGAATCGACGTCGGGACAACGACCATATCGATAGTCGTCATCGACAGCGCCGACGGGCGCAACCTTTATTCCCACAGTCTTCCGCACCAGGCCGAACTTCCGCCCGATGTACCCGGCGCCCATCTTCAGTCGCCCGAGCAATTACTATCAACCGTCGTCGCCGCGATGGACCAGGTAGCGGCATCCTACCCCACCCTTTCGGGAATCGGAATTACCGGTCAGATGCACGGAATCGTCCCGATCGACGACGGCGGTAACGCGGTGGGACCGGCGTACACCTGGCTCGACGGTCGTCTCGCCAATACTAACGGATCGGGGACGAGCTACCGCGAGGAGCTTTGGGAGCGGCACGGCGTTGGCGTCCCCGTCGGTTACGGAGCGGGAACGCTCTATACGCTCGTACAGAGCGGGGCGATCGACGCGCGGGTAACCTCGGTGGTCGATATCCCTTCGTGGATCGCGTTACAGCTTACCGGTCGTACGCGCGGATGTACCGCGGCCGGACTTGCGCACAGCCTCGGTCTCTATTCGATCGCCGAGCAGGACTTTCTCGCGGAACAATGGGAGCGACTTGGCATCGCCCCGCCCTGCGTCGCGGGCGGTCTGGAAATTCTCGGCGAGACCCGCTCCGGTACGCCGGTTGTCACGCCGGAGGGCGACAACCAGTGCAGCTTTCTCGCGACCGTTCGCGATCCCGATCGGGCGATCGCGTTTAACATCGGCACGAGTGGGCAGGTATCGTTCGTCGATTTTGCGGGCGACGCCGATGACCGCGGCAGCGCCTTGGAAGCCCGACCCTATCCCGGCGACGGCCTGCTTCTCGTCGGTGCGAGCCTCTCGGGCGGCAAGTCGTTCGAGATCCTCGCGAGCCTCGTCGACCAGATCGCGCGGTTATCCGGGGCAACAAAAACTGACCCGTATGCTTTGTTTGAACAACTGGCGAGGCCCGACCACCCGCTCGGGGTCGACCCCCGCTTTGCCGGGAGCCGAATAGACCCTAATAGCCGCGGCGCGATCTCCTCGATCGCGTTAGATAACTTTACCCTGGAGCATCTCTATTGGGGATTTGCCGCGGGCGTCGTTCGAGAGCTGGTGGATATGCTCGGTCCGCATCGGAAAATTCTCAAGCGCCCCGAGAGTTACGTGACGATCTCGGGCAACGCACTGGAACGGAGCACAGCCGCTCAGACGATCCTTGGCGAGGAGATCGGACGACCGCTCTGTCAGCCGACGGAGACAGAGGTTGCCGCCCGGGGGGCGGCGATGCTCGCCGCGGCGACCCTGGAGGGTGGAACGGACAAACTTCCGGACGTACAGCGGCGCATGATTCGTTATCGATAATTTCGGCGGGCGCCACGCGCTCGTTGCCGGCGCCTCGCGGTACTAAACGCCCACTCCCGCCTAGGGCAGCCCGTACTCCTTGGCCTTACCGGTCAGGAACGCCACGCCGTCGCGAATCAGCGCTTCGGGATCCTTGACGATGTCGCGCCACATACAGGTGGCCCGGGCGATATCGGGATTGAGCTTCACAAACGATTCCATCACGAGTGCCCCGGTAAACCCGATGTCGCGCAGGCCGGAAAAGACGTCGTCCCAGTCGACGGTACCGCGACCCGGCGTACCACGATGGCTTTCGGAAAGGTGGATGTAGCCCATTCGCGCTCCCGCGAGGCGGATCGCGTCGCCAAACGATTCCTCTTCGATGTTGAGGTGGTAGGTGTCGAGGTGGGCAAAGACGTTGTCCGAATCGATTCGATCGAGCAGGTCCATCGCCTGCTCCGCGGTATTCACAAGAAAGGTCTCGTAGCGGTTGACCGGCTCGATACCGAGGCGAATGCCCCGTTCCTCAGCGTAGTCGGAGACGTTGCGCAACACTTTGGCGATCACGCGGTAGTCGTCGTCGTTGGGCGGTCGGCCGGGGAGCTCCCCGAGCGTACCGTAGATCACGCCGGTGAGGACATCACCGCCGGCGGATTGGATTGTGTCGACCGCGACGCGGAGAAACGCCTCGGCCTCCTTCGGTTTGTCGGGCAGACTGGCGGTCTTGGGCAGGCCAAGCGAATAGGTCGCGTAGATCCCAAACTCGTCGAGGGTCGCCTTTGTCGCCGGCCCGTCAAAACTCTCGGGATGAAGGAGCGGTATTTCGACAAAGTCGAGCCCCGTTCGCGCGGCTTCGCTAATAACCCGGCGTCCGGTTTCTTCGTTCCACTCGGCCTCCCATACAAACGCATGCGCTCCAAAGGTCATGATTCGCCTCCTTCTGTCTGCTGTTGTTTTCCCTTTTTCTCCCAGCGGCGGTGCTGATAAAAGCGATACACCATAACGCCGATGAGCATAAATCCCCAGATCGCGACCGTCGCAAACGAGCGAACGCCGAGGAGATTCAGACCGCTGGTGACCATTTGCAGGATGACCAGCGCCATTACCAGTCCCGATACCTTGCCAAATCCGCCGAACGGATCGGTCCCGCCCAGCATACAGATCAACACTGTCGAGAGCAAAAGCGAAGAACCCTGGCGGGCGTTCGCCGAGTTAAAGCGGGCCAGCATCACCACCGCCGCAATACCGGCGAGGATGCCGGAGAGGATGTAGGTCTTCATGAGGACCGACCGGACGTCGACGCCGGAGTACTCGGTCGCCGTCGGATTGGAACCCACAAAGTACAGGTGGACGCCGTAGGGCCGCCGCCGCAGGATGACCGCGACGACAAACGCGACGATCACAAAGATGATCATCTGGATCGGTATGCCGAGTACCCGTGCGTTTCCCAAAAAGAGAAAGGCGGGCGGTAAGCCCGAGATCACAAAGCCGCGCGTTATCGCCAGGGTCACGCCCTCGTAGAGAATCATCGTCCCCAGGGTGGTGAGCACGGCCGGTACCTCGACGTAGCCGACGAGGTAACCGTTGATCGCGCCGAGGACGATCGACACGCCGATACCGATGGCGATCGCCGCGATCACAAAAAGGGCAGCGGTGAGGCCGCCGGCCTCAGGCGGATACAAGCGGGTTAAAAAGAGCGCCATCAGCACCGCGCTCAAATTGGCCGAGCTGATGATCGAAAGGTTAATACCGGCGGTCACCATCGCGACCATCATCGCAAGGGAAAGGAGACCGAGCTCCGGCATCTGCGTCAGGAGGTTCGAGATGTTAAAAGCGTTGATAAAGCGACCGCCGGTGGCGATCGTCATCGTCACCAGGACGCCCGCAAAGAGCCAGGGAAGCGCCGCCACGTCGTGATTGCGCTCGTGCCATCCCCGATAGCGACTGACAAGCTTAGCTAACATCGATCGTGCGCTCCCTGCGCCGGGCAAGCAGCGTTCTCAGCGAGGTCACGCTGATACTGCCGAGAACTACTGCCCCGATAAAGACTTGGTGCCAATAGGCGGGCACTCGGAGGATGGTGAGCGCGTTGGTAATTACGGTGATGAGAAGCACCCCAAGGACCGTTCCGCCCACCGATCCCGCGCCGCCAAAGATGTTGGCCCCGCCGAGGACAACGGCCGCCACAACGTCAAACTCGCGTCCCACGAGCGCGTTTGGCGCAACGGTCTGGGTGTCGAGCGCCTGTACGATCCCGGCGAGCCCGGAGAGCGTTCCGAGAAAAGCGTAGGCAAAAAGGCGCAGGCGAAAGAGACTCAAGCCCGCCCGCCGGGCCGCCTCAAGGTTACCGCCGAGCGCGTAGAGTCGGCGTCCGAGTTTGGCGCGGCGCAGGAGCACGACACCGACGATCGCCACGCCGATCCAGATGAGGGTGAGGTAGGCGAGCCCAAAGGAGGCGTCGTTTTCATCGACAAAGTTAAAGACAAATCCCTTACCGAGGGCGTTAAACCAATCGGGAAAGTCGTAAAGCCAGGTACCGCCGGAGACGATCTGGAGAACCCCGTAGTAGATGTTGAGATTGGAGATCGCGATGATGATCGACGGCGCGTTAAGCGCGTGGATCAGAAGCGCGTTGATGCTCCCGAGTAGCGTACCGACGAGGATCGGGACGATGATCGCGATGATAATCGGAATCTCGGGATTCGAGGCGAGCATGACCGCCATGAGGTACTGCGCGACGGTCGCGGTCGCGGTAAACGAGATATCCAACCCACCCTGCACAAGGACAAAGAGAAAGCCGATCGAGAGAATTCCGGTAAATGCCGAGGTCCGCAGAATCTGAAACGCGTTGCGGGCGGTAAAGAAGCGCGGATTGACGAGCGAAACAACCGCGATCAGGACGACGAGAATGATGAGGAGATAGGTTTCGTTCTGAGAGAACAGCCGGGCGAGCGTGCTGCGTTGTTGTCGACCGTTACGCAAGGTTAAACCGCTCCAAAAGTACCGTCTCGGCGTCCGGCCCCGGAACCACCTCGTCGAGAATTCTCCCGCGGTCCATAACCAGGACGCGATGACAATTTGACAACACCTCGTGAACCTCGTCGGAGATGAGAATAATGGCGATCCCTTCGGTCGCCAGTTGCTTTACAAAGCGGTGGACGCTGTTTTTGGCGAGGACATCGATACCGACGGTCGGCTCGTCGAGGATCAGAATGCGCGGCTTGGTGGCCAGCCACTTGGAAAGTACCACCTTCTGCTGATTACCACCGGAGAGCGTGCCCACGGGCGACTCGAGCGATGGGATGCGGATCGACAGGCGATCCACCCACTCGCGGGCCAGCTCCTCGCTCTTGGTATGATCGAGGAGCCGGAGGGCGTTGAGTAAGGTCTTGAGCACCGCGACGGTGATGTTGGCCAGGATAGACTGTGCCATCACCACGCCCTGGGTGAGACGGTTTTCCGGTACGTAGGCGATCCCCGCCCGGGTCGCCGCGCGGTTGGAGCTGATCGGGGTCTTTTGACCGGAGACAAAGATCTCCCCGGACTCCGCGGGATTCATCCCAAAGAGGCTCAAGGCGAGTTCGGTTCGGCCTGATCCGAGACGTCCGGTTATGCCGAGGATCTCTCCGGCGCGGACCGAGAATGAGACGTCGCGGTAGTTGCCCTCGCGCGAGAGGGACTCCACGCGGAGCACCTCGGGCGCGTCGTAGGCGACGGGGACCGGCGGTTCGATCTCGACCTCGTGACCGGTCATCAGATAGATCAGCTTCTTCTGATCAAGTTCCTGTGGCTGGTAGACGCCGATCTTCTGGCCGTCACGAAAGACGGTGACCCGCTCGGCGATCTCGAAGATTTCGTTGAGTTTGTGGCTCACAAACAGGGTGGCGATCCCGCGCGATTTGAGCGTATGGATCGTTTCAAAGAGGCGATCAACTTCCTTTCTCGTTAAGGAAGCGGTCGGTTCGTCGAGTATCAGCAGCTTGAGATCACCGATAATCGATCCGGCTATCTCGACCTGTTGCTGCTCGGCGATAGAAAGCGATGAGACAAGGCGGTCCAGGTCCACATCGAGACCGATCGTCTCGACCGCCTCAACCGCTCGGGACTCCACCTCGCGCCAATCGACAAACGGCGATGGCGTTCCGCCGTAGAGGCCAAAGGCGATGTTCTCCTTGACGCTGAGGTTGGGAAAAAGGGAGAGGTCCTGGTAGATCACGCGCACGCCGCGGTCGAGGGCATCACGGGCGTGGACCGTCGCCACCTCCTGACCGTCGATCACCATGTGCGCGCCGGGTTCCGGTTGAACGACGCCCGAGATGATCTTGATCATCGTGGACTTGCCGGACCCGTTCTCCCCAACAAGGCAGTGGATCTCGCCCTGATCCAGGGCGAAATCCACTCGGTCCAGGGCGCGTACGCCCGGGTAGAGCTTGGTTACGTTGCGAAAATCGATGAAGCTGTTCATCGTCACCTCGTACCCGGACGAGGAACCCTAATCCACTCGCTTAGAAGCCAAACGCGTCGGCGTTTTCAGCCGTTACCTCGGACGGGGCGTGAAAGGTAATCACGTTTCCCTCGATCGCCGGAATTCCATACTCGGGCAAATCGCCGATGTCGTCAAACGATCCGTCCATGAGGAAGTGACGCACGAGGTGCGCGGAGTCACGACCGATGCGGTACGGGTTGCTGATGTAGTTGGCGTTGATCGAGTCCTCTTCAAGGTAGGACTTGGCTTGGCTCGGTACCGAACCACCGACGATCGCGATGTCGTCGCGGTTGAGCGAGGTAACCGCCTGGGCTCCGCCGATCGCGCCGAGGCTGCCGATGTAGATCAGACCAACCAGGTCGTCGTGGGCCGCGATGAGCTCGAGCGTTCGGTTCTGGGCGTCTTCGACGCTTTCCGATCCTTCGAGCCGCGAGGTGATCTGGTAGAGACCGGGATAGTTGGCTTCCTGGTGGACAACCGCCATATCCGCGCGCTGGTTGTGCGAGGTAACCGTCAGGCCACCGACCATAATCGCATAGCCGCCTTCGGTGCCGGCCTCGCGCACAAAGAGGTCCATCATTTCGGAGCCGTAGCGCTCGGCGATGAGGAACTCGATGTCCAGATCGGCATTCTCGATTCCCGGAGCCTCCTGGGAGACCATCAGAATACCCGCGTCACGGCCGCGGGCCATAATCGGCTCGAGTACCGCGGTGTCGTTGGGAACAACGACGATCGCGTCGGGCTGCTGGGCGATCGCATCCTCGAGGATTCTGGCCTGGGCCGCGGGATCGGTGTCCGGCGCGCCAAGGACGCGGATCTCGAGATCACCGCTTTCGGCGGCGTAGTCGACAAAACCATTTTCCATGGCGGTAAACCACGGAATACCGACAAGCTTGGGAATAAAGACGATTTCAAAGCTATCGTCCTGTTCCTCGGCACCTCCACCGGCAAAAAGCGACGCGCTGAGCGCGATGACCAGTACAAGGGCGAGAGAGAGCGTCTTTCTCATAATAGTACCTCCTTCATGAGATTGGCCTACTTATTAGAATACACCCACTGAGAAATCCGTCAAGTCCAATTTACTGCATTTATCAACAAATTGCTTTACCAATTGTCAAAGTGGTAAGGTAGCGTGCAAAAGTGTGGTGGCAGAGGCTGAATTGGGATGTGTGGAAGGAGACAAACGCGCGCGGCGCCGTCGCGAAAACGCGCGCAGGTCGTAGCACGAAGACCGCGACAGAGAGCATCGATTCGGGCGCGTCCCGCCGGGAGATCGTACGGCAGGATCGTTGTCGGGAGCGGGGCGTGAGCGTGGAGCGCGAGGTCCGGCGGGACCGGGCTCTCCGCTTGTACTCCTCGTCCCGGCCGGGGTACGGAGCACGGGGCGGATTTGCCGGCGTGGAGGTGCTAGTCGGCCGCGGCGGGCTCCCGGGCTCGCTCCGCACCGCCCGGCGCGCGCCGCCTGCGGACTGCGGGGTACCGCTTCGATCCCTCGCGCGTTACGTGGTTAGCAAGTAGATGTCGTTCACCTTGTAGAACTATCGACGCCCATACTTCCCTCTAAACCGACCGTACCGCGTGGACCCGGGAAATCGACGATTGAAATCCGCCTCAATTCTGTATGTTGATACCGCGATAGGCTGTACGGTTGATTTCGGACACAACCATCGTCATTATCGAATCTTGCAGTCTCCGCAAACATCAGGCGACCTTTTGGCTAAGGAATAGGACGTCCCAGCTCTCGGGCGGTCTCAATCCACTCGTTGATAATAACTTTAGCGTTTTTTAGCGCCTCTTCGCACGTAGCTCCGTCGGCCATACGTCCTGGTAGTTCCGGAACTTTCGCTACAAACGAATCGTCGTCCTCGCTCCAATACGGAATGATTTCTTATTTAGTGGTCATCATGAAACGTTGAAGCGTAATGTAAATCGCTTGAAACGTAGGTTAACAATGGGTCGAAAGTTCATCAGTATAGCGTCGAAGATGAGCCGGTTTTGATAGAATCGTTATGCGTCAGCTATGTCTGCGGTGTATTTCTGGATCTGTTCAATCGCTTCGAGTATGGCGAGTAAATTCGCAATATTTCTTTTAGACATAGACCGCGTCTTTGAGGATCTCGGACCTGTTATACGGCTTTAGATATATTTTCAGATGCTATTTCGACCGGTCGTCGGAAGGCCGCTGTTAGCTCTTCGATCAAAGCCGTTTTTTTGTCATGGGTTTTGTCGATAGCTGGTCGGAAACGGACGATGATGTCGACATCGCTATCGTCTGTATATTCGTCGCGGGCGATGGAGCCGATCATTGCCAATCGCTCGATGGAGGATACGCGTTAAATCCGTTCGCGGTTCTGACGTAGATAATCCAAAACTTCCGCGCGGTCTTTCTTTGACATATACTCCTCTCCAACAAATCAATTTGCTGCGGTCGATTTGTCAGCTGACAGATTCTCTCGTGATATATCGTTGGAAAACGGCGTTGTAGTCATTAACCTAATCTCATCCGTTTCGTTTTCTTAAACCTCTCTGCCGATTCATCGATCATATCCGCGTTCTTTTACGAGGGACTTACCGACCGTCTATATCCTTTGCCATGCCGGAAGCGAGTTTCAGGGTACGCGCCCATACTCATGGGATCCTTGTCATTAGTTGACTCAAATGATGGAAATACGGGTAACAACTTGATCTTCAGAGAACCTGAATGTCAGCGGATACTCTCCGCCGAGGGGATCATCCAGAAGCGGGACACCGTACTGAAGTACACCACGAAACATAATCTCGTATCCGTAAGTTTCACACGCTTTATCGAGACTGTCTCCGATCCGCGTTCCGCGATGATCTTCACTATCCTAAGCTGATCGTTCTCAATCTCAACTCTCCGTCCTCAAACATCGGTACCGCCTCGCATTCATTGTATATTATTTTTGGATATAAACTGCCAATAACTTTATTTTATAGCCAATAATGTGGCATACTCGCCAGTATGCACCGGCAGCGTAATGCTTTCCCACGCAAAGTACGTAAGAAAATAGCCACGGGCGATGTCACGATAGGAGGTCATATGACCGGATGGACGCGTAACTATGCAATCCTACTGCGATTGCTGATGTTATTCGGAGTGCTGTTTCTCGTTGGGTGTCCTTCCCCGACGGGAGGAGGCGGCGACGGTAGTCCGGCTGCACCCGGCGACCCGGGTGGCCCCGCAGGTCCGATCGATTTTAACCCGAGCACCGCTCAAGGCATACAAGTCTCTCAAACCTTAGCGATCACGGCCATTGTCGAAGGGGGCCAAACCGTTACGTGGAGTGTCGATAGTGACGGCGTAGTGACACTGAATCCCAACGGAAACAGCGTTGAGATAACGGGTGTCGCTATTGGTCAGACGAACATCGTGGCGACGCTCCCGGATACGCAAAGCGCATCGCTTTCTGTTACCGTGTACGAACCGGGTATCAACTTGGTAACACCGGCGGCTTCGGTCAGACACACTGAGACCGTGGACATATCCGGATTCGCCGAACTCACTCCGGCCGAGTTCGTGACGCAGTCGTTTTCCTTTAGTTCGAATAATGGCGCAATCGCGAGTGTAAACGCGGCTGGTGTAGTTACCGGTGAGGCGCCCGGTAGCACAACTGTGACAATTACGTCCGCTGTCGACCCGGCCGACAACGTAGATGTCGACATAACGGTCGATCCTTTCCCCGTGGATGTCGTGATACGACGAGACGGAACCCCGATAAGCGAACTAGCGCTGTTGGTGGGTCAGTCGGCGGTCGATCTTGAAGCAACTGTCTCACCGGACTTGTCACCGTCGGGGGTGACATGGTCGTTGGACGGTGCCGCCGGTATTGCGACAATCACGCCAACCGGATCCGTGAGCCCTAGCGGCCCAGGTACGACGCAGATCGTTGCCACGTCGGACTACAATCCGGCGCGCCAAACGGTGATTCCTCTGGAGGTGGGTACCCCCGGCAGCCTCACCCTAAATGTGGTCGACGGGATCGGCGGACCGTTCTTAGACGGCGCGGACGTTACACTCGTCGGCCCGTCGAATCTGAGCGACACTACCGACGCCGACGGAACGGTCATCTTTCCGACGGTGTTGCCCGGCTCCTACACGATCGACGTCACCGATGTGGGCTACGCGACGAGCCGCATCCGGGACTTTACGATGACGCTTGATGACCAAACGATCGAGTTACCTGTGTACCGAGCGGCGACTGATTTTCGCTCTCTCACCCCGCCTGCGATAAGCGTGGACGGTATCGTTCCGGGCGGCACCTACACCAGCCCGAGATCGGTCACCGCCACCGCGGTCGGCGATAACCCTATTGCAGGCAACAGCGACCGATTTGGTCTCGCGGTCGGTGTGGACGGTCCGGCAGATAGCGCTAACGCCGTTGCTGTGTCAGGTAACGGTTCGCTCGCGTTCACGTTTGATAGCGAAGATCTGCCCGATGGGCCGGTCACTGTCACCTTCGTCGCGTACGACAACAACAACAACCGCACGCAGTACTCGTTCGACGTGAACACCGCAGGAGGAAACGGATCGGCGCCGTTCCAATCGGTATTCAACTTCGACGTAAACTTTGTCGAGGCCACGACGTGGGGCGTGCAGCAGCCGTTCTATAGCACGAGCGAGATGCACCCCCTCGCGGCCGGAGCAGACAGCACGATCCAGGTGCGTATATCGGTCGATCGACTGGCGACGACGATAAGCGGATTGCGCGTCTATCGTTCAAATACGGCGAGCGGCCCCTTTATCCCGATCGGGCGGACCACGACGATTATCAACGTTGACGACGATGGTGATCCGGCGACACCCGGTACCAAGGAGGTGTTCTTCTTCAGCGATACCTCGTCTATCCTCACCCCGGGCGAGGACTACTTCTACCGATTTGCCTACTTCAACGGTGCCGGGGAGGGCCCCAGTACCGGATCGACCCACGGCGTCACGATCCTTCCGGCCTATCGGTTGAACCTGACTACCCCCGCCGATCAGGCCGGCAACGTTGCCAATCCGGTGACGTTGCAGTGGGACGTTACGGTGGACGGCACGATGCCGGCGGGGGCGCAGCGGGAAGACGGGGTTTACCTGGTAGACCCAACGTTCGCGCAGTTGCTGTACCTCAACATCGTGACCGACGTAACAGTCGACACGTTGCCTGCATCGCTCGCGCCCGGGGCGGTGTACGAGTGGAACGTCTTTAGCAGTTGGACGCTTGCCGGAACTGGGCGTGGTTCATCTGTCGCCTTTCCGTCCAATTTCGGTGGCTTGCCGTATCTTCCGGGCGTCTCGTCGTTCGCCAATAATGGCGGCTTTCAATTCACGGTGCAGTAGGAGAGTGCTATGAACGTATCTATAAAAGAAACCCGATTACTCGTAGCGAGTATACTCTTAACCGCTGGTATTTTGTCGGCGTGCTCTTTTGCCGGAGTCCAGACCGGCGCCTCCAACCCTCAGCCCGCGGATCGCGGTGCTGAAGTTGGCCGCTTATCGCGAGGGGAGTCGCGATCGCTTACCGTACGGCTCGCCTCCGGTGCCGATGTCACTACGATCGAGGCGCAACTAAACACTACGGTGATCGATGTCATAACGGTCGGGGCTAATCGCTACGCGCGACTCGATGTACCGGCAACGAGCGTCGACGAGGCGATTCTGTTGGCGCGGTCGCTTCCGGCGATTCTCGCTGCCGAGCAAACGATCATCTACGACCACTTTCTGTCTCCCGACGACGGTTCGTACGCTTTGCAGTACGCGCCACAACTGACCGGCTTGGAGACGGTATGGAGTGCGCCTGCTGGCGAACTGGACGACACACTCGACCCGGTCGTGGTTGCCGTGATCGACAGCGGCGTCAACACCGTCCATGAAGATCTTATTGGACGCGTCGTGACCGGCCGCGACACGGTCGGCCCCGGCTCGAGCGCCTACAACGTAGGGCAAAACCTGGACGACGACGGTCACGGCACCCATGTAGCCGGCATCATCGCTGCTACCGGTAACAACGCCGTCGGTATCGCCGGTGTCACGTGGCAGGCAGATATCATGCCGATCCGCTCTTTGGGACTTACCGGCGGCAGCGACATTGACGTTGCAGAGGGCGTGGTGTGGGCCGTGGACAACGGAGCGAACATCATCAACATGAGCCTCGGTGGCGTGGGCGCCTCGATAGTGCTCGCCGACGCGGTCAACTACGCGCTGGCGAATAACGTCACCGTTATCGCCGCGGCGGGCAACGACGGTCGTGACCAGATTAACTACCCGGCGGCTTTTCCCGGGGTGATAGCGGTCGGATCGACCGACTCGCGGGACCAGGTGAGCTCGTTTTCGACCCGAGGTGAACACCTCTCGGTCGCCGCGCCCGGCGAGGATATCTGGTCGCTTGACGCGTTCGACAACGGCGGCTACTTAACACTCGACGGCACCTCGATGGCCACGCCGTTTGTGAGCGGCGTCGCCGCCCTCTTGATGCAAAAACACGGCACGAGCCTCACGCCCGGTCAGATTCGCGGTATCCTGGAGGCTACCGCCGAGGACCTGGGCGCCGCTGGTTACGACGACGAATACGGCCACGGCCGCGTCGACCCGGTCGCTGCCTTTGCCGCCAATCCCGCCGCCTTTAGTGATAGCTACTCGGGTACGATCCTAGTTGATGTCATGATGGACACGACGCCGCTTACCGGTCACACGGTAGTCTTACTATCAAACGACGGTTCAACGCTCTTGTCGGTCGCGATCACCAGCGACGGCAACACAACCGCGTCCGACGACGTGACCACGGTAGCAACCGCCGGACGCGCGTACTTCCGGGGGCTCGATCCCGCCGGCACGTATCAAATCCGGACAAACCTGCTCGGCGAACAACGCGCGTTGACCGGAGTCTCGCCTTCGCCGACGCCGGCAAACTTGACCTTTCTCCCAACGACACGTCCGATCCTCGTGGATACACAGTGGGTATTCGATTCGAGTCGAGATTTCGAGACTCCTACTACCGACGGTTTTGACGATGTACGGGTGACGTTGGAGCTCGTGGATTCCTCGTTAAACACTATTGCCTCCGCCGTGGTCGACCCAAACTTCCCTGATACCGCGTTTGAACACATCTATCCGAGCATTACGACAAACCTGCTTGTCGGTGATACCTTCTACGTCGTGCTTACCGACGTAGTTGGCGTTCCGGCGAACTTCGTCAGTGGGAACATTAATCTGGTCGTGTCGACAGACACCACGACGCCACTACCGTCGTTCGACATGACCGGCGCACCCCAGCCGTCGGTTGCCGGACTCACGTCGTTTACCAATTCCGAAACTCTAACCGTTGGTGCCATTCGCTACCTGCGGAAATCTGTCGGTCAAAATGTGTTTTTCTCCTTCGTGGTGCCGAGCTCGTAAGGCGATGGCACTATCGAGAAATTCGCTGCTTGCCGCCGCTGGAGCAGTGGCGCTTATGTTCGTTACGGCGTGCGGCAGCAGCCCGGAGCCGACCCGCCAAATGCCGGAAGAGGTTACGGCTACGCACTCAGATGAGTCTGCCTCGGAAGAGATAGCGGTTGCCGTGATAGGTCGTGGTAACAACGCATCAACCGCGCGTCGGTCTTCGTGGTATGGAATCGAGGATCGCCGGCAGTTGGAGGCTGCACTTGGCGCGACCGGCGCTCGGATGAGCGACGCCGCGCGGAGCGACGCAGAAGCCCGCCTTGACGCCGGCGACATGTTGGCATTGGTCGTGCTCGGTGAGCGTCCGACCGGCGGGTATTCAATCGTGCCGGTCTTCGCCGTTTCCACCGATGACGGCGTCCATATCACGGTGCGAGAGCAACGCCCCAGCCCCGGGATCGTCGTAACCCAAGCGTTAACCTACCCGTGGGTGCTTCTGGCGGTTCCGTCGGTCCCAATTGTCGGGATTGAGTTTTTAGAATCGTAATCATCCGCGCCAGATCCCAGGCACCCTCAACCCGTCGACGGTTCGGCGTTCGTAGCGCGTTCGCGAGCCGAGCGCATCGTAGGTATTTGCAATCACGTTGCCGTGCGGGTCGCATAACGTGAGGATCTCGCCGAGGATGTTATAGGTATAGGCTGTTGTGGTGGCGGTGCCGGCCGGGTAGTCGGTCACGGCGATGATGTTCCCGCGTACATCCGAACTTCGGCTGACCACCCGTCCTTCCGGATCGTTACTCACCACCACATCCCGTCCACCCTCGATGCGGTAGGCGGTGGTAGCTTTCGAGGGTCCTTCGGGCGCGTCCCGCCGGGATACGCTCAGTGTCGTCGTTCCATCGCGTTGAGCCGAGAACCGTCATCTTTTGTCCGGCGGGATCGGGCTCTCCGCTTGTACTCCTCGTCCCGGCTGGGTAGGGAGCTGGGTGCCGGATCGCTGGCGCACAGGCGTTACGTCGTCGCGGCGGGCTCACGGGCTTACCCTGCTCCGCCTTACGCCCGCCGCCCGGACTGCGGGGTATCGCTACGATCCCTCGCGCTTCTGGACGACAAGCGCCAGTATCGTGCTATCAAGAGTCGACGAAAAACTGAAAGCCAACTCCCTCGAACACGGGCACCCCAACCGACTAGCTCTGATTCGATGTTAGCCATATAGCTCTGGTTGTAGTTCCATCTCGACGGACACCAATCGTGCTCGGGATGGCCGCTTATTTCGCCGAAGCACACTCGAAATAGACGTCTACTGCAGGTTAAAATTGAGTAGAATTCTTTCGGTCTCGTCGTCGCTATTCAAAACGAAAGCTAAAAATACCTGCACATCGCCGACGTAGGGATCGGTACTCGGCCGCGTATATCGATAATAAATGATATTGTCTCGCTTGGGACCCTCGCCATATGCTTCGTTGATTTCCTCTATACCTGCTCCGACTGTTAGCCCTCTCGATGTTAAATAGTCGGCTCCCAAAATTTGTAAAGAACTCAGTGAGGAGAAACCATCTATATAGAGTATCCTTAGCCCGGTATACTCCATGAATCGCAAATTTCCGGGTTGCTCGTTCGGTCCTTCACTCAAGGGTTGTCCCAGAATTCTCCGAATGTCTGCCGGACTATACGACAATCCTATACGCTCTCCGGTAGGTAAGCTGATAATCTCGGTATCGACCCGAGACAACTGATCTAACGTTGGTTCTATTGCTCCCAATCCGATCGAACCCATTGCCGGTACCAAAAAGAAACATAGAGCAACTCCTATGTTGCGAACGACACCCGTCCTCATTATCGATTTCTCCAATTGCCGTTTCCAGCACGAAAAATATACCGATCATCCGGGAGGATGCCCTCCGGCATCGACGGTAGTTGCTGAATGGGATCGAGTTTAACTCCGTTTCGCAGTATTTCAAAATGCAGGTGGGGGCCTGTCCCGGCACCGGTATTACCGATTCCACCGATCGCATCACCCCTCGAAAGACCTTGGCCCTCGAGCACGTCTACAGAAGACAAATGGCCGTAAAGCGTTTCGTAGCCTCCGCCGTGATCTATGACTACGTAGTCCCCGAGGATGTCGTGCTTACCGACTCTGGATACTCGACCGTCTGCCGCCGCCCCAATCTGCGTTCCAACCACGTTAGCGATATCGATACCACCATGAGGACCTCCAATCGCTCTCCCGTCCGACAAGACGATTGTCGGTCGATCTCCAAAAACAGAGGTTAGTCGTCCTTCCTGAAGCGGCCAAGTAAACAGCTCACCACGTCGTGCGGATCGACGGATTCGCATGTCGCTCACCGTTTCTCTTAGTTCTAGCCAAGAAGAACGGATAGAAGATATCTTGTCGAGCATGTCGCTCGATTCATTCGTTCGGCCGTTAGGATTAACATACCGCAGTGGGTTGTTTGCCCCGTAGTGATACACAACTAGATTCACGTCATTGAACGCTCCCCCCATCCCCGGTAGGTTCTGGTTGTGCTCTCTCGCCCGGTCACTAATCGGCGCTATCGGCAAGTACTCTTCCATCGCCGGATCCACACTCAACCACCTCCCCGTCCGCGGGTCATAGTTCCTCGCCGGGAATGCGTAGAGTCCCGTCTCCGGGTCCAACTCCTGTCCCGTGAAGCGGTGCGTCATCGTAAACACCGTATCGCCCAGCTGCTCGCTTATCCAGCTCTCTCCATAGGGCGTGTATTGAAAGTGTTCGTATCCCTCACCCTCATGGTCGGTCACCCAGTTGGTGCTTCCCAGGTGATCCGCGTGATACCAGTAGGTATTGCGCTCCATAAAGAGGGCGCGCGTTCCTCCCGTCTGGTCACGGTAATGGAGCTTGCTCGCGATCCGCGTCTCTCCCACAAAGATGTGCTTGGTCGCGAGTGCCGGTGGGTTCGCCCCAAAGTTCTCCTGATACATCCGGTCGGCATAGAGCGTCTCGCCGTAGAGTGCGGAGTATCTCGTGCTTCTGATACCATTGGCGTCATAGCGGTAGCGGGCAACGATTCCGTCTCCCGTCTCGCTCTTCACCAGGCGGTTCTCCTCGTTCCACTCATAGCGGGCGATGCGCTCCGGCTCCTCGCCCCCGCCTGCACCAAAGCGGCCGCACGCCTCCGGCGCATGCCCCCGGTGCTCACCGAGATCCCGATACGCCGATGGATCGTGTCCACCGCCCTCGCTTCCCGTACCCGCGCGGATCACCTCCCGTGTTGCTGTCAAAGATCGTCGGTAAGTTCACCTTCGTCGCGGTTATGGGACTTCCACCTATGAATCAGCGGTGGATGGGGCTGGGTTCTGGATGGGGATTCCAAAGATACTAAGGAACAGCGAATCCCATCGTGATGCTTCCCACTGTATCGTCTTCAGATTTTGTTATACGTATAAAATAGTCATCATCAATAGGTACTCTCGGGACTAACATGCTTCCGTAGATAAACCCGCCATCATGGCGGAACATCTCTGGTGGATACATCTCCTCCGCATCCCGCCAGCCATCACCGACTCGCAAACCTCGATAAGTAGTAAACTCGCCTCCTTGAATTGTGAGTACGACCACTGACTCAAGGCCAGGATGATACGTAATGCGAAGACCATCATAGAACAGAACTGCACTGTGCCTGAGATCCGGTAGCGGGTCCTCCGAAACCGGTGATCCGAGCATACGGGTTACAACCTGAACGCTTTCCCCGAGACTCACGATCGGAACTCCGCGCGCTTCATCGTACAGGTGGAAATCAGCTTCCATGAGAAAGCGTTCCTGCGCGCCGATAAAAAAGCCGCCATACAAAAGTAGCCCAAACCATATCAAGGTCTTTAACCCCTTACCGCTCATACTTACCTCCGATTGGACCCTCCTATCGATCACCGATGTCCCTCTATGAAATTCCTTAGCTGGTCACTACTAAAGATCAACTCAGGGTCCACTGCTTGCCCATTCTTTCGAATCTCGAAATGCAAGTGTGGTCCGCTACTAACCCCTGAGTTTCCCATTACTCCTACTGTTTGTCCTTGAGAGATCTCGTCGCCTTTCTCGAACATTGACTCGATATCCTGGTGGTAATAGTGCGTCTCCCAACCATCTCCATGGTCAAGAATGAGGTATCCGCCCGCAGTGAGGTGTTCTCCATGGCCAGCAACGGTTCCATCCGCGCTCGCCTCGTAGCTTTCAGGAGGTCCACCTTGCTCCGATGGTCCATAATCCCAACCTCGATGAATCGGGCCAGATTCGCGGCCGGTATCCGGATCCACTACCGGTGGGCGTGGTCCGGCCCTACTCGTCACTCGTCCATCCGACGGTTCCTGGAAGTCCGGTGCATTCTCGAAAAACTGTAGCCAACTGTATGCGGCATCGGCACTCTCAAGTCCCGTAGGATCGTGATACTTGACTGGATTGTTACTTACATAGCTATACCAATTCGTCGATTCCACAAGCATGAAATTGTCGCGATCCGGATTCGTCAACTCTGGCCCCGCCGGATCCACACTCAACCACCTCCCCGTCCGGGGGTCGTAGTTCCTCGCCGGGAACGCATAGAGTCCGGTTTCCGGATCAAGCTCCTGTCCCGTAAAGCGGTGCGTCATCGTAAACACCGTATCGCCCAGCTGCTCGCTTATCCAGCTCTCTCCATACGGCGTGAACTGAAAGTGTTCGTATCCCTCACCCTCATAGTCGGTCACCCAGTTGGTGCTTCCCAGGTGATCCGCGTGATACCAGTAGGTGTTCCGTTCCATGAAGAGGGCGCGCGTTCCGCCCGTCTGATCACGGTAATGGAGCTTACTCGCGATCCGCGTCTCTCCCACAAAGATGTGCTTGGTCGCGAGTGCCGGTGGGTTCGCCCCAAAGTTCTCCTGATACATCCGGTCGGCATAGAGCGTCTCGCCGTAGAGTGCTGAGTATCTCGTGCTCCTGATCCCGTTCGCGTCATAGCGGTAGCGGGCAACGATTCCGTCTCCCGTCTCGCTCTCCACGAGGCGGTTTTCTTCGTTCCACTCGTAGCGGGCGATGCGCTCCGGCTCCTCCCCCCCGCCTGCACCAAAGCGGCCAAACGCCTCCGGTGCGTGCCCCCGGTGCTCCCCGAGATCGCGATACGCCGATGGATCGTGTCCGCCGCCCTCGCTTCCCGTACCCGCGCGGATCACCTCACGTACATTTCCGTTCAGGTCGTAGCGGTACTCACGGTCGCCGATCACCGTAGCCTGATGGGGACGCAGCGGATCGTATGTGTATCCCAGCGTGTAGTTCAGATGCTCCGGCCGCTCGCCGGTCGGCATGATGCGGTTCGTCCCCGTCTTACTCACCATGTTCCCGATCGCGTCATAGGCGTAGGCTTGCGAATACTCATTCCGCCAGAGCTCAAGTCCACCCATCCGGGCGATCGTCTCGCCGTCTGCGGCGATAAGTTGATGGCGATCGTCGTAGCGGTAACTCTGGCTTACCCGTCGTCGCTCACCGTCGTTGATCGTGGTGAGGATGTTCCCGACACGATCAAAGCCGTAGTCCATGTCCTGCAGCACCTCGCCCCGCCCCGTCGCGGTGTGAATGTGATCCAGCCATCGCCGGTCCGGGTCGTAGCTGTAGGTGGTCTCGACACCGTTGCCGTAGCGGATGTAGTTGCGCTGACCAAACTCGTCGTAGCCGATCTGATCAACGTAGACGTACTCGGTAGTACCCCACTCGCCGACCGCGCGGGTAACCTGACCCCCGTGGTCGTAGCTGTAGACGAGTTCCTCGCCGTCGGGATAGACGATCCGTTCCATCCGTCCCTGATAGTCCCAGGTATACCCCAGGGTATAGGTCTCCGGTGCATCTTCCCGCCCCGGCGTGAGGCGTTCAAGCGTACGGGTGATCTCGGTTGTCTCGCCCATCGCGCCGTAGCGGTAGCGCGTGATACCGGCCTGATCACTCACGCGAATCGTTCGGCCCGCGTCGTATCCGGCGGTTGCCTCACCGTACTCGTAGCTCACCTCATCGCTTTCCGGGTAGCGTATCCGCGTGAGCCGATTGAACTCGTACTCGTAGCGAATGATCCCCCCTGATTCCCGAAGCGCTTCATCGACGCGGGTCAGGAGGTTCCCCGCCAGGTCATAGCTGTACTCAACCGTTCCACTGTTCGGTGTCTGGAGCGCGGTGCGCCGACCCAGCGTGTCGTAGGTACTTGCAATCACGTTTCCGTGGGGGTCGGTCACCGTGAGGATCTCGCCGAGGATGTTATAGGTATAGGCTGTTGTGGTGGCGGTGCCGGCCGGGTAGTCGGTCACGGCGATGATGTTCCCGCGTACATCCGAACTTCGGCGGACCACCCGTCCTTCCGGATCGGTACTCACCACCACATCCCGTCCACCTTCGATGCGGTAGGCGGTGGTGGTTATCGAGGGTCCTTCGGGCGCGTCCCGCCGGGGGTACCGGTCCGATCTGCTGGAATTAACGTGCTGAGTGGAAAACCGTCATCTACGGTCCGGCGGGACCGGGCTCTCCGCTTTTACTCCTCGTCCCGGCTGGGCAGGGAGCCGGGTGCCGGATCGCTGGCGCAAAGGCATTACCTCGTCGCGGCGGGCTCACGGGCTTGCTCCGCGCCGCCCTGCGCCCGCCGCCCGGGACTGCGGGGTACCGCTTCGATCCCTCGCGCGTTGGTCTCGAATCTCTGTCGTCCTTCGCAGCTTCGAGGTACGAAACCAAGTTGGTCCCCCGATGAATCGATTTCAGATTCCTTTTCACCTTGATGTCAACAGTTAGGTAGCGAAGCGCATCAATCGAACTGACTTGAGTGCAGACTTAGATACCTGATTACTACCGTTTCGATTCGCCGACAGATCGTTCGGGCTTCACGGCGCTCTGAACTAGATCGAGAAAGAACTGCGGCGTTATCTTTGCTCTTCGTAGATTCCGCGCGCTTCATTCCAGATGTAAGTCACTTCGCGTCGAGTGTTTGTTCCACCTAAGACGGCCGTAAACGCCGGGAAGCCACCAACATTACTGTAGATGAAATCGATAAGAATGAGCCCTGAATACCGACTCATATCCAAAACTTGCGCAAACTCTCCACCGTCGTATTCCCACAAACTGGCGAGAAAAGTGTTGCCGAACAGGTTCAGAACGAGAACTTCATCGATTTCATTCGAGTTGTAGTCGTAGACGTAGGCGAATCCGTTCCACGGCACCACCAGGTCGAACGACTCGACGTCCCACGAAAGGTTCTCGTAACCGACTGACCACGTATCGATCGCGACTTCCTGTGTGATTTCCGACCCATTAAATCCATAGACGATAAACTCGCTTAGTGCACTCGCACTGTATCCCTGCTGCCCGGGGCGTCGGGGTCGATCGCGATCATCTTGGTAGACCACCAACACGGACGCCAACCGCGGCGATAGCAAATCCCCCTCCAATATTGTCAACACGTCCAATTGAGGTTGTCGTTCGGCCACGATCGCTTCGAGATCTCCCGGTAGTTCCTGCGCGACGCACCCAACACCGATGATCAGAAGCGATACGAAAATAAACGGATGCTTCATTGGCGGAAACTCCTATTCACTACGTTAGCGTTCAACGTAAAGGTCTGGCGAGGGCTGTAGCAGAAACGGACTGCGCCGCTACGGAAGATCGTTCAAAAAAATCAACTTCAGGTTCGAACGTGATCATGGAATCGTCGCATTCCACGCCAATCAATCGTCCGGTCTCTTCTAAAGAGAATCACTCGTGGCCACTTGCGACGCGCGGTCGAGTCCAGTCGAGTGACTCACGGCATGTACTCTATCTCGCGCACGATAATTTGTTGAACCGCATTCTCAAATACTCGGGTCGCGCGCAACCAGTTTCCCCGTCCGTCATGCTCGGTGAACTGAGTTACGCCTTCATCAGTACCTTCGCGTTCATTTCGATGTTCCGCAAGTAGAAGAGACGAGGCATTGTCAGATAAGACATAAGTAATGCCGAGGTTGGTATTCCAGGTTTGACTACTCGTCCTTCTTGTCGATTCGGATAATTGAATCATGGAAGTACCTATGATCGATACGTCGACGACTGAGTGAATTCTAGTAAACTCTTGACGGATTTGGCCAGTTAGGAATGGTGTCGTTCGGTTCGTCGTGATTTCGAAAGAGGTCCATCCACCGAATCTGCCATCATAAGTAAATTGCCAACTATCGCCGGTTTCCTCCTCGTATACTACCCGGTCGATCCCACCGTCCGGCCTCATCGCGACGCGATAAATACGATCAGGATAACCCGGATGCTCGAAGTACTCGTACTCTACGGTAAGGTCAGGCGCGACTTGTGCATTATCCCAACCCGTATTATCCGAGGCCGTCCTGGTTTCCTTCGCTTCCAATCGACCGGCTTCGTCGTAGGAGTACCGCTCATACCAGAAGCCGTTTTCCAAACTATACTGCCGGTACTCTACAAGTCTTCCCGGCTGATCAAATAAATACAATACGCCTGTTTCGTCTCTCGCGGGTTCGGTTCCATTATCGGACGTCCAGGCGTGAATCTGCCGTACCGAGTCTAAGCCAATTATCGCTTCGTACGCCTCATTTCCCGGATAGTACCAGTGGAGGCTGTCCCGTAAACTCCATTCCCACCGACGGAATCCTCTGTCCGTGGGGACTAACTGTTCGAGTCCCGTCGCTCGGTCTTCCTCGACGTTGATTGGCGCCCACGTTGATGCCGCCGGCTCCTCATTCACTGACTCATTAGGGACCGACGCCGTATCACCCACCGACTCTTCGTCCGATCGGTCGCATCCCAGTAGCATGAACACAATGAGTGTTGTCGTAACAAAAATGGCCTTTTTCATTTCGGCTCCTCTCATCGTAATAAATTTTCAGGCGCGATAAAGAATATATCGACCCGCAATAGTTCACTATCTCGCCCGGCGCTATGGCGAGTGCCAAGACGTCTGCGCCCGGCATTGATAGTGTCGTTAATTGGCTGAGGGCCATTTACACTCAATCGCGGTCCGATCCGGACTTCGCTCGCTGCGTCGTCGATGTTCACTTGGTGTTCATACTCGGCAGATTCGTCCTCATTTGTCGTGAGAATCCGACCAACGGCGAAATACGACTCTGCCGAGGCATCGAGATTCTGGAGTGCGTCGACCATCTCTTCTTGTGTTCCCGATATAGATGCGACAACAACGTCTTGTCCGGTTAGCTCCTTTATCGACGTTGCCTATCGAGTTGACGCACGCGGCCGTCGACGGACTATAGGCGGTCCTGCAACATTCCTGTGCGGTGAGGAGGCGGTCGCTCTACGAGGATTCCACTTGCGAAATCCCTCCGGTCCCTCGCGAAGATCTACCAGTTGGGCGATGTTCACGTAGGCGTGTTGCTTCCATTTGGACTCGGCATCGCGGAAGCGAGACGCGGAGTCACGCCAAACGGCCGCCGCAAACTATTCCAAACGACACGATTCCTATCGCACGGTTCGCACCAACCGTATCCCGGCTTCTATGGGCAATCCCCCTAATACCTCTCTTGAATCAAGCGACGTACCACTGGCTCTCGAAAAAAAACTCCCGCCACGAATAGGTTTTCGCGTCTCGTCACCCCACGTCCACTCAGCGACATTACCAACCATATCAAAGACACCGAAAACCGAACTATTGTCGTGCGTAGTAAATCCGCAACGTATTTGCCCGCTGTACCAACCCACTGGTGTTGTCGGTCCAATGCCTTTCTCAAAAGGATACGCCTCTTCGTAGGGGTCACCGCTCCCCATATAGTTGGCGTAGGATCCGTCGAGAGTATCGCCCCATGGATAGGGTCGACTCTGGTCGCCACCGTTGGCTGCATACTCCCATTCAGATTCGGTCGGAAGACGATACCCATTTCTCGTCACGTCTACGAGCACGGTCCGCGTGTCAGTAACGGTATAAGTCGGCTCCAAACCTTCCTGTAAGCTGAGTTCATTGGCAAACGCGATTGCCCCATTCCAAGTCATTCCCGCTACCGGGTGATTATTTTTATTGGGTTGACTTACCAATACTCCGTCTAACTGCGTTAGGCCGATCTGCCGGTACAATGATGCCTCAGAAAACCAAATGATGTAGTTAAAATCCGGATCCCAGACCCCGCTTTCATCGACGCGAAACCGGTCGCTAGCGTTAATCACAGCGGCGAATTGTTCGTTCGTAACTTCGGTTATACTCATTAAAAACCGTTCATGGGGTATCACCTCTCTAAGCTGTGAAACCACCTCGATTTCGGTCATATCGATCCATGTTTGACCGTTCGCGGTGCACGCCACAAAACCGAGCATACAAGCGCGTGTGATACTCCATCTCATCGTTGTTTCCCTACCTACTTGGCAATACGAAATACTGCGGCGTCAATCCGAAGTCCTGGAACGACGATTGCGCGCTCCTTACCCCTACATCTGCCCCAGCCTGCCCGACCATTGGTCCAGTGTCAGCATTGAACGGTGTCATCGTCGGATATACGACACCGGCATGTCCAGTTCCACGTTCGCCCGCTGCATTTAAACTACCGGGCGCGAGTGCTAGTACGACTTGCCCGTTTTGTGCTCTTGAGTGTGCCTGTTCGGGCGTAACTTCGAGCACACCGCTCGTGGGATCGTTTGCGGCGGCAACCGCGTTATCATACAGCGAGTTCGCATTCGTATAGCCGACGTCGGGTGTTCCGGTGTATGGATTAGTATTTAGCAAGGAATCCGTATTCATTCCCTGCTCATCGGCAACCGCGCATGCCGCTTCATTGCACCAAGTTACGCCCGGCTGCGCATCTCGTTCGGCTGGTAAGTTAAGGATATTCAGTCCTCTCCAATTCGGATACCCAGGAGCGAATTCCTCTCGATTGATAACGTCATCGATTTTGTTTGCCAAGGCCTGCGCCCCAGAGCTTAGTCCTTCGGTCTGCGTTAAAGCTATTGGTGGATCAACGACGTCTCCGCCGCTCAATCCTAACGGATCAACGTAGCGCAGCGGATTGTTGCTCACATAATTGTACCAGTTCGTCGATTCCACAAGCATGAAATTGTCGCGATCCGGATTCATCAACTCTACTCCCGCCGGATCCACACTCAACCACCGGGAGGTCCGGGGGTCGTAGTTCCTCGCCGGGAACGCGTAGAGTCCGGTTTCCGGATCAAGCTCCTGTCCCGTGAAGCGGTGCGTCATCGTAAACACCGTATCGCCCAGCTGCTCGCTTATCCAGCTCTCCCCATACGGCGTGTATTGAAAGTGCTCGTATCCCTCACCCTCTTGGTCGGTCACCCAGTTGGTGCTTCCCAGGTGATCGGCGTGATACCAGTAGGTATTGCGTTCCATAAAGAGGGCGCGCGTTCCGCCCGTCTGATCACGGTAATGAAGCTTGCTGGCGATCCGCGTCTCTCCCACAAAGATGTGCTTGGTCGCGAGGGCCGGTGGATTCGCCCCAAAGTTCTCCTGATACATCCGGTCGGCATAGAGCGTCTCGCCGTAGAGTGCGGAGTATCTCGTGCTCCTGATACCATTCGCGTCATAGCGGTAGCGGGCAACGATTCCGTCTCCCGTCTCGCTCTCCACCAGGCGGTTCTCTTCGTTCCACTCATAGCGGGCGATGCGCTCCGGCTCCTCGCCTCCGCCCGCGCCAAAGCGGCCGAACGCCTCCGGCGCGTGCCCCCGGTGCTCACCGAGATCGCGATACGCCGATGGATCGTGTCCGCCGCCCTCGCTTCCCGTACCCGCGCGGATCACCTCCCGGACGTTTCCGTTCAGGTCATAGCGGTACTCACGGTCGCCGATCACCGTAGCCTGATGGGGACGCAACGCATCGTATGTGTATCCCAGCGTGTAGTTCAGATGCTCCGGTCGCTCGCCGGTCGGCATGATGCGGTTCGTCCCCGTCTTACTCACCATGTTCCCGATCGCGTCATAGGCGTAGGCTTGCGAATACTCATTCCGCCAGAGCTCAAGTCCACCCATCCGGGCGATCGTCTCGCCGTCTGCGGCGATGAGTTGATGGCGATCATCGTAGCGGTAGCTCTGGCTCACCCGTCGTCGCTCACCGTCGTTGATCGTGGTGAGGATGTTCCCGACCCGGTCAAAGCCGTAGTCCATGTCCTGCAACACCTCGCCCCGCCCCGTGGCCGTGTGAATGTGATCCAGCCATCGCCGGTCCGGGTCGTAGCTGTAGGTGGTCTCGACACCGTTGCCGTAGCGGATGTAGTTGCGCTGACCAAACTCGTCGTAGCCGATCTGATCAACGTAGACGTACTCGGTAGTACCCCACTCGCCGACCGCGCGGGTAACCTGACCCCCGTGGTCGTAGCTGTAGACGAGTTCCTCGCCGTCGGGGTAGACGATCCGTTCCATCCGCCCCTGGTAGTCCCAGGTATACCCCAGGGTATAGGTCTCCGGTGCGTCCTCCCGCCCCGGCGTGAGGCGCTCAAGCGTACGGGTGATCTCGGTTGTCTCGCCCATCGCGCCGTAGCGGTAGCGCGTGATACCGGCCTGATCACTCACGCGAATCGTTCGGCCCGCGTCGTATCCGGCGGTTGCCTCACCGTACTCGTAGCTCACCTCATCGCTTTCCGGGTAGCGTATCCGCGTGAGCCGGTTGTACTCGTACTCGTAGCGAATGATCCCCCCTGATTCCCGGAGCGCTTCGTCGACGCGGGTCAGGAGGTTCCCCGCCAGATCATAGGTATACTCAACCGTTCCACTGTTCGGTGTCTGGAGCGCGGTGCGCCGGCCTAGGGTGTCGTAGGTACTGTCAATCACGTTGCCGTGGGGGTCGCTTACCGTGAGGATCTCGCCGAGGATGTTGTAGGTATAGTCCGTTGTGGTGGCGGTGCCGGCCGGGTAGTCGGTCACGGCGATGATGTTCCCGCGTACATCCGAACTTCGGCGGACCACCCGTCCTTCCGGATCGGTACTCACCACCACATCCCGTCCACCTTCGATGCGGTAGGCGGTGGTGGTTATCGAGGGTCCTTCGGGCGCGTCCCGCCGGGATACGCTCAGTGTCGTCGTTCCATCGCGTTGAGCCGAGAACTCTCATCTGTGGGCCGGCGGGACCGGGCTCTCCGCTTGTACTCCTCGTCCCGGCAGGGCAGGGAGGTAGGGACCGGATAAATCATGAGAGAATTTTCCAGACCGCGGCGGGCTCACGGGCTTGCTCCGCGCCGCCCTGCGCCCGCCGCCCGGGACTGCGGGGTATCGCTACGATCCCGCGCGCTCTTATGGAGATGCGCCAAAATCACTCGCCCAGTACACCGGGCGCAACTCTAACGATACTCCAGCAAGACCCGTGTGCTTCCAAAATCAGGCGTTACCGATATTTCACGCTCGTCGTGATATGTATGCGTTTGCCTAGACATAAGTCTGCCCCGGCGGTCGTACTCAAAGAGTTCAATTACTCGTGCAAACTGACCCTGTGGTGTCGTCTGACTACTCCGAATCAAACGCCCGCGTTCAATCTCGAGCTCCTGATTCCTACCATCACTGTAGGAAATTTCCGTAATATTGCCACTATATGAAAACTGCTTTACGAGCAGAAGTTGGTTGCGTCCACGGTTCAGCTCCATCCTATCAACTCGTTCGGATCCATCAGCAAGGTAGAAGATGTCTCTTTCGATACTGGTTCTCATTTCTGAGACGAACGGATTCCACCGTCGGAGCTCCATGCGCTCAACTCGACTAGAATCATCAAGTTCATAAATTGCTTCGCTCTTCAAATCGCCGCTTTCATAATCCAACTCAACGATCCTTGATGAAGTGCGCGTTATAACCAAGTTGCCCTCTTCAGCGAGCTCGGTGGAAACGCCCATCTCGTACCGCTGCCATATCACCTCTGAGATTGCAAAATCATCATAGAAGTACTCGTAGACCGTAAACCCTTGATTGTCAGAAGGTCTTCTCTCCATCCTGATGACGCGTCCATCGTTGTCGAAAGTATACCGGTAATTGGTTGTAGATCCGGTCACCCAATTCGATCCGTCCCATCTTTGGAAATGTCGTGCTATCGGGCGGTGCTCAAACTCATTTAGGTGATATCCAACCTCATATCTATGATAGATTTGATTGTAGATTCCAAGATACTTGGCATCGATATCCGTCACGACTATCGCTACTAGTCCGAGCAATACTGTTAGTCTTCTGGCTTTCCAAACCATAAGTTTCTCACTCCTCGTACCGTTGAAAGTAGACGTTGGTGTGACGGTCCATACCGAGCCCCACTTGCCCGCTCGACCATCTGGGTTTGTTGGGGGGTATACGGCCGGCTTCCCGTCGTGCCACCCCACGTGTCAAAATACCCCGAACTCGTTGAATTAACAAAGTGTCCTCCGGGACCGGTCGCATTAGCCGCCGCTTGTCCCCGCGTGTATACAAAGAAAATCGAGTGCTCGGACAGCATTCCAGGCGACTCGCTATATGACCACTCTCCAGATAGCTCCGTAAGATCCCACATCGCATTTGCCGCGCCATCCCAGCTGTTAACGAAACCGACCGAGGTTAAGTTACCACTATCGATGCCTTCCAGGAGCATTTGCTTACCCATCTCAGTCGTTAGTTGCTCTCCAGTCTCCATCGTATAGCGCTCGGAGACCTCGTTTAGTATCGCTGTCGCCGCACATGCTGTTTCCCAAAAGCCCGTGTCAAAATCGCCGTCACCTTCCCAATCCTGCTGCTGGAAATACGTAGGATCTAACGCTTTATCGTCGTCAGCCATTCCAGTCGGATCAACGTATCTCAAAGGATTATTACTTGAGAAATGGTACGCGGCCAAGTTCGTCGGATCGAACACCCCACCCATCCCGGGAAGGTCATCTGGGTTCTGTCCGACATAGGGAAGAAAAGCTTCCATCGCCGGATCCACACTCAACCACCGGGAGGTCCGGGGGTCATAGTTCCTCGCCGGGAACGCATAGAGTCCGGTCTCCGGGTCCAACTCCTGCCCCGTGAAGCGGTGCGTCATCGTAAACACCGTATCGCCCAGTTGCTCGCTTATCCAGCTCTCCCCATAGGGCGTGTATTGAAAGTGTTCGTATCCCTCACCCTCGTGGTCGGTCACCCAGTTGGTACTTCCCAGGTGATCCGCGTGATACCAGTAGGTGTTCCGTTCCATAAAGAGGGCGCGCGTTCCGCCCGTCTGGTCTCGGTAATGGAGCTTGCTCGCAATCCGCGTCTCTCCCACAAAGATGTGCTTGGTCGCGAGTGCCGGTGGGTTCGCCCCAAAGTTCTCCTGATACATCCGGTCGGCATAGAGCGTCTCGCCGTAGAGTGCTGAGTATCTCGTGCTTCTGATACCATTCGCGTCATAGCGATAGCGGGCAACGATTCCGTCTCCCGTCTCGCTCTCCACGAGGCGGTTTTCTTCGTTCCACTCGTAGCGGGCGATGCGCTCCGGCTCCTCCCCCCCGCCTGCACCAAAGCGGCCAAACGCCTCCGGTGCGTGCCCCCGGTGCTCCCCGAGATCGCGATACGCCGATGGATCGTGTCCGCCGCCCTCGCTTCCCGTACCCGCGCGGATCACCTCACGTACATTTCCGTTCAGGTCGTAGCGGTACTCACGGTCGCCGATCACCGTAGCCTGATGGGGACGCAGCGGATCGTATGTGTATCCCAGCGTGTAGTTCAGATGCTCCGGCCGCTCGCCGGTCGGCATGATGCGGTTCGTCCCGGTCTTACTCACCATGTTCCCGATCGCGTCATAGGCGTAGGCTTGCGAATACTCATTCCGCCAGAGCTCAAGTCCACCCATCCGGGCGATCGTCTCGCCGTCTGCGGCGATAAGTTGATGGCGATCGTCGTAGCGGTAACTCTGGCTTACCCGTCGTCGCTCACCGTCGTTGATCGTGGTGAGGATGTTCCCGACACGATCAAAGCCGTAGTCCATGTCCTGCAGCACCTCGCCCCGCCCCGTCGCGGTGTGAATGTGATCCAGCCATCGCCGGTCCGGGTCGTAGCTGTAGGTGGTCTCGACACCGTTGCCGTAGCGGATGTAGTTGCGCTGACCAAACTCGTCGTAGCCGATCTGATCAACGTAGACGTACTCGGTAGTACCCCACTCGCCGACCGCGCGGGTAACCTGACCCCCGTGGTCGTAGCTGTAGACGAGTTCCTCGCCGTCGGGATAGACGATCCGTTCCATCCGTCCCTGATAGTCCCAGGTATACCCCAGGGTATAGGTCTCCGGTGCATCTTCCCGCCCCGGCGTGAGGCGTTCAAGCGTACGGGTGATCTCGGTTGTCTCGCCCATCGCGCCGTAGCGGTAGCGCGTGATACCGGCCTGATCACTCACGCGAATCGTTCGGCCCGCGTCGTATCCGGCGGTTGCCTCACCGTACTCGTAGCTCACCTCATCGCTTTCCGGGTAGCGTATCCGCGTGAGCCGATTGAACTCGTACTCGTAGCGAATGATCCCCCCTGATTCCCGAAGCGCTTCATCGACGCGGGTCAGGAGGTTCCCCGCCAGGTCATAGCTGTACTCAACCGTTCCACTGTTCGGTGTCTGGAGCGCGGTGCGCCGACCCAGCGTGTCGTAGGTACTTGCAATCACGTTTCCGTGGGGGTCGGTCACCGTGAGGATCTCGCCGAGGATGTTATAGGTATAGGCTGTTGTGGTGGCGGTGCCGGCCGGGTAGTCGGTCACGGCGATGATGTTCCCGCGTACATCCGAACTTCGGCTGACCACCCGTCCTTCCGGATCGGTACTCACCACCACATCCCGTCCACCTTCAATGCGGTAGGCGGTGGTGGTTGTGCTTGTATCCGGCAGGGTCTGTCGTACGACGCGCCCGAGGATGTCGTGCTCGCGTATCGTGGGCCGCCGCTCCGGCGATCGTCCGGTCCAGGTATAGTCGGTACCGGGTTCAAACGCCGGTTGGTGCTCGGCGCGTACGCGTCCCACCTCGTCGTATTCGACACGGCCGCTCACGCTCATCCCGATCGTGCTCCGATCACTTTCCGGATCGTACACCTCGCCGTCCGCCTTGGTTTGCAAGACGCGCCGGAGACCGTCGGCGATGATTACCGTCGCGATCGTGCGATCGTTCGCGGGGTCAAAGTGGACCTTGTTGTGCGTAACGGCGCGTCCGGGAAACTCATCGGGATAGTATTCCATCGTCAACGCGGGGGTTCCGTCTGGATAGCGGTCATACGGTCCCCATACCCGTCGCAATCGGCCGAATGCATCGTAGTCGCGACGCATCTCCGCGCCGCCGATGTCGGTCTCGCGCACCGGCGCACCCCACCGATAGTCCCACACCGTGTGCGAGCGGTACCCAAAACTATCGGTGACGCTCGCGATGTAGGTGAATACATCCGTATCGTACACATAATCGATTGTATACCCCGATGGACCGGTAACTCTGGTCAGGTTGCCGTACACTGTTTTCGGGCGCGTCCCGCCGCCGAACAAGTTTGGAGTCGCGGCTTTGTTACGTTGAGCCGAGAATTGTCGTCTGCGGTCCGGCGGGACCGGGCTCTCCGCTTGCACTCCTCGTCCCGGCCGGGCAGGGAACTGTGTGCCGGATCGCTGGCGTAAAGGCATTACCTCGTCGCGGCGGGCTCACGGGCTTGCTCCGCGCCGCCCTGCGCCCGCCGCCCGGGACTGCGGGGTATCGCTACGATCCCGCGCGCATCTAAATGGTAGCGCCAAAATCGCTCGTTCTGTCCGCGCGTCCAAAGTCAAACACCCGTAAAGGACAGGCTCTTTTCTTGTCAATCATGTGAATCAGTTAATCAATGGCTGTCGCGTATCAATCGCACGGCGTTCTAACAAACCTCGAGCGGGAAATATCTACACCATTCTCGAACACCGGACGTCCGATGAGTATGCAACCTCTGGCGAACGTGTCGACCAACTCAAACGCCAAGTTGTTACTGTGTCGTTGCGCGAAAGCGCCCCTCCTAATCTCGATGGCCGTGCCATCGGCAACTAAAATCAATCTGGATAAAACCCCCGAAGCACAATCGATGCGACGCAAGTGTCGTCGTAACGAGACCCGGGGTAGACTTCGTCGATCACAAGCTGAATCCGGTGGTGTTCACGTCCTTCCATCTCGATAATCTGCGGATGTGGCGTGTCTTCAAGTTCCACCGTCCATTCCTCATTTGTCGTCAGATCACGGACCAGAAACCGTTGGACGCGAGAGTTCTGATGATACAGATGCGGTCGGTCGTAATCGATGAACCCGTTGTACACATAGATACCATTAAACGTCCCGACTTCGAGCTCTGCCTCCGAGCTAAGATCAAATTCAATAAATTCTCCGATACCATGACCCGGCACACCTTCAACCCAGGGCTCCTGCAATCCGTTGCGCCTAAGGTTTTCGACGCCGTAGGCGATTGATCCTTCTCGGAGATACGACGAGACCTCGACATCTGTAAAGTGAAGACTAAAACCGCTCAGCGTCTCGTATAAATTCGTAGCGACCCCAGAGAAAACCGAACGTGCTGTAGGCAATCCATTGGGTTCGGCGACTGTTTCAATTACGATATGTGCCAACTCTCTATTGCGCAAGAGAAGAATTCGCCGATCATCATTTTGATCAACAATGAATGGAAGTCCGCTGGACGCGTCTGTGCGATACGGACTCAAGGTGATCTCATGAACGAGAGAATCCTTCCCAGGGAGATAAAAACCTGAATGCCCGTTCACAAAACGAATCGTGGCATTGTCCACATCAAGATACGTTAGGTCACGAAACATCCCTGGCTCCACGTAACGAATGGAATCCTCGGACCCATTGGCGGTTACGAAACTCGTTAAAATAATCGCGAATAGAAGCGCAATATAGGTTTTATATACCGCCATTTCTACGTACCTTTCTGCCGTCCGAGGTAGTCACTAACCCCGGAGAATCGTTGATGCGAACGTCGATTGTATCTGTATAGTTGATATACCCTATCCCAAAACGGAATCCAGCTGTTTCGGGGGTATGACCTGCTCGGTGTTCAACTCCACCTCTGGTATGGACTCTCGATACCAATCGGAGTTTTGTGCTCTTCGATAGTTAATCTACCGCGCGCGAGCCCACCTATTTAGGCTATCAGTTATAAGGAGCGATCGCGTTCGACTCCCTCAAAAAGAAGCCCGCCTCATTTGGTTATACAGTACATCATCGCTAATCCCATGGAGCTTCGTAGAGCGTGTCGAACCAGGTGCCGCTACCGTCGGGATCCGAGTAAATTGCGTTACCTAAATGCCTGTTCCAAGGACCGACGTGATAGAGGAAAACGCCTTGGTCCTCATACACTTCGGTAATCCCAGGCGATTTGGACGGTATTTCTGGGAGATCGGAAAACGCAGTATCTGAATCGATTCCAAACGGCAACGTTAGTCCGCGAAGAATGTTTATATTGACCGTAATTCGAATGATCCGGCCATCCGAACCGTCATAATGAAACCAAAGATTGCCATCCCGATAAGTAGCAACGTAGAAGTCAACCCACAAGAAATCATCCGCCCCCTGTGCATAGTACTCTCGTTCTTCCGGTTCGCCCAACGAAGCCATTACGTCTTCAATCGTTGAGTATCTGAGCATACTTCTCGACCTATCTGGTAATCCTATGAACGCGTATCGCTCATTGAGCTCCCAATCCAGGGTCGACGTCCCGTCTGAATAAGCTCCTAAGGAAACACCTAAAACCATCGTTATAGCAATCGCGACCCGCATCGTTTCACTCCTAAGTTCGTGGTCCTTAGCGATTAACATACGTATTTCCACTCCGGCGCACTCCAGCTCCTGGTGCGACGCCGGCCAACGGAATGCGGGTAAAAGGATCAACGGTATTCCGAGGAATAATCTGCCAACCGTTCTTGCTAAAGTCTGGTACCGGCATTGCGTTTTCTTACCGCTATATAAACCATTTCATGAAGCGAGGTCGGAAGTCATGCGCTTTCGGACAACGTTAAGACCAGACGAGGAAACCCAAATCTCATCCCGATCAACGGATCTCCGCCGATGTGGTCTGCCTTGGATAGGGCTAAGGGATTCCGTCCTTTGGATTCGCAATTGACCGGGTTTGGCTCGCGGCCATTGACCGTACTGTTTGGGCCGAGACGAACTTCATCGGCCTTGTCATCGACGTTGTGCCTAGCGGTACGACGAATGCGGTGTTTTGGTCAAATAGTGACTATTCACCGTCGTCTGCCGCGCTTATTCCATTTACGTAAGCCGCGTAGAGAAGGGTGAACGGTAGGCAACCGACGAGCAGCGGCGATGGCATTCTGTAGGGTACCTGTTCCACGATGTGGCTGTAGGTGGACACATAGGCAACCGCGATAACCCATGACAGGTTCCAAAGAATCACGAGTGACGCGTCAATTGTTCCGCCATTTTGAATTAGGTTTGCGGTTATCAAATACCATTGCGTCAATGGCTGTTTCCGAACTGTATTGGTTTTGCGCGACCCCATCCAGAGAATAACGAAGGCAAAGAAGCTTACGTAACCGCATACTATAAATGGCAACACAGCGAGAAGCGTCGCGGGGCGTTTGGACCCTATCGCGACGACAAACAATATGCCAGCGAATCCCAACAATGAAAGAAACTTTAAGATTCTCTTGCTATTCAGTTTTCGACCTCGATTGCCACTTCGACAGAATATGTACCAACAAGCGGGTTGTAATTGCCCCTACGGTAAGAAACACAAAGACCGATCCGATCGATGCAAGAAGAAAAGTCAAGAACGAAAGAAGACGTAGTTCAATAAATTCACTTCTTTCTACATCTAATAGGGTGCCATCGCGATCAACAAACTGATATCCGCCGTTTTCTGTTCTAAATCCGTAAACTTCAATCGGATACGTTTGCTCGACACTTCGTAATCGACCGGCGAGAATAAAGGTAACGATGATCAGGGCGGCGCCTATCGAGCCCAAGACTATCCATCTTTTTTTCACGAACATTCAGGTCAATTCTCCACCTCAAACGAGCCACCCATTTCATCACTGGATATTCTCGCAAATATCCCGGCACCGACGCCCGCCGCCGCCTTAAGCCTAAAACCATCCTTAAAAGTGAGTTTCGCCCCAATTGAGCCGAGAGAACCACTTACCCCGAGAGTCACATTAACACCCAAAAAGCTGATCGTCACTCCGGCCTCGCCCTCCAGAATTGCAGCATGCGCGCCTCCTTGCGGGATACCGCTAAACAACCCAAGACCCGCCTCGCCAGCAACTGCGTTAACCTGAGCCTCCCCCGATATTCCGAAGTTTTCCCTATCAACTAGACTGCCTTCCCCGGTCGTTGCCCCACCGGTCGTCGCTGAAACTTCGGCGCCAACGTAGTTATTGTTGTAGTCTGCCCCCATTTGAATATGCGGGAGAATCGCATTGCCTTGTTCGGTTTCTCCATTTTCGGCAGGCGTAATCGTCAGGCTTGCGCTGTTATTGAATAGAAACCCCTGTTTGGTGTTTTCGGTTTCAATGAATACCCGGCCTTCGGTGCCAGTCGGGTCCACGTACTTTAACGGGTTGTTGCTAACGTAGGAGTACCAGTTCGTCGATTCCACAAGCATGAAATTGTCGCGATCCGGATTCATCAACTCTACTCCCGCCGGATCCACACTCAACCACCGGGAGGTCCGGGGGTAATAGTTCCTCGCCGGGAACGCATAGAGTCCCGTCTCCGGATCAAGCTCCTGTCCCGTGAAGCGGTGCGTCATCGTAAACACCGTATCGCCCAGCTGCTCGCTTATCCAGCTCTCTCCATACGGTGTGTACTGAAAGTGTTCGTATCCCTCACCCTCATGGTCGGTCACCCAGTTGGTGCTTCCCAGGTGATCGGCGTGATACCAGTAGGTGTTCCGTTCCATAAAGAGGGCGCGCGTTCCGCCCGTCGGATCACGGTAATGGAGCTTGCTCGCGATCCGTGTCTCTCCCACAAAGATGTGCTTGGTCGCGAGTGCCGGTGGGTTCGCCCCAAAGTTCTCCTGATACATCCGGTCGGCATAGAGCGTCTCGCCGTAGAGTGCTGAGTATCTCGTGCTTCTGACCCCATTGGCGTCATAGCGGTAGCGGGCAACGATTCCGTCTCCCATCTCGCTCTCCACCAGGCGGTTCTCCTCGTTCCACTCGTAGCGGGCGATGCGCTCCGGCTCCTCGCCTCCGCCCGCGCCAAAGCGGCCGAACGCCTCCGGCGCGTGCCCCCGGTGCTCACCGAGATCGCGATACGCCGATGGATCGTGTCCGCCGCCCTCGCTTCCCGTACCCGCGCGGATCACCTCACGTACATTTCCGTTCAGGTCATAGCGGTACTCACGGTCGCCGATCACCGTAGCCTGATGGGGACGCAACGCATCGTATGTGTATCCCAGCGTGTAGTTCAGATGCTCCGGTCGCTCGCCGGTCGGCATGATGCGGTTCGTCCCCGTCTTACTCACCATGTTCCCGATCGCGTCATAGGCGTAGGCTTGCGAATACTCATTCCGCCAGAGCTCAAGTCCACCCATCCGGGCGATCGTCTCGCCGTCTGCGGCGATGAGTTGATGGCGATCATCGTAGCGGTAGCTCTGGCTCACCCGTCGTCGCTCACCGTCGTTGATCGTGGTGAGGATGTTCCCGACCCGGTCAAAGCCGTAGTCCATGTCCTGCAACACCTCGCCCCGCCCCGTGGCCGTGTGAATGTGATCCAGCCATCGCCGGTCCGGGTCGTAGCTGTAGGTGGTCTCGACACCGTTGCCGTAGCGGATGTAGTTGCGCTGACCAAACTCGTCGTAGCCGATCTGATCAACGTAGACGTACTCGGTAGTACCCCACTCGCCGACCGCGCGGGTAACCTGACCCCCGTGGTCGTAGCTGTAGACGAGTTCCTCGCCGTCGGGGTAGACGATCCGTTCCATCCGCCCCTGGTAGTCCCAGGTATACCCCAGGGTATAGGTCTCCGGTGCGTCCTCCCGCCCCGGCGTGAGGCGCTCAAGCGTACGGGTGATCTCGGTTGTCTCGCCCATCGCGCCGTAGCGGTAGCGCGTGATACCGGCCTGATCACTCACGCGAATCGTTCGGCCCGCGTCGTATCCGGCGGTTGCCTCACCGTACTCGTAGCTCACCTCATCGCTTTCCGGGTAGCGTATCCGCGTGAGCCGGTTGTACTCGTACTCGTAGCGAATGATCCCCCCTGATTCCCGGAGCGCTTCGTCGACGCGGGTCAGGAGGTTCCCCGCCAGATCATAGGTATACTCAACCGTTCCACTGTTCGGTGTCTGGAGCGCGGTGCGCCGGCCTAGGGTGTCGTAGGTACTGTCAATCACGTTGCCGTGGGGGTCGCTTACCGTGAGGATCTCGCCGAGGATGTTGTAGGTATAGTCCGTTGTGGTGGCGGTGCCGGCCGGGTAGTCGGTCACGGCGATGATGTTCCCGCGTACATCCGAACTTCGGCGGACCACCCGTCCTTCCGGATCGGTACTCACCACCACATCCCGTCCACCTTCGATGCGGTAGGCGGTGGTGGTTATCGAGGGTCCTTCGGGCGCGTCCCGCCGGGATACGCTCAGTGTCGTCGTTCCATCGCGTTGAGCCGAGAACTCTCATCTGTGGGCCGGCGGGACCGGGCTCTCCGCTTGTACTCCTCGTCCCGGCTGGGTAAGGAGCCGGGTGCCGGATCGCTGGCGCAAAGGCAAAACCAGACCGCGGCGGGCTCACGGGCTTGCTCTGCGCCGCCCTACGCCCGCCGCCCGGGGCTGCGGGGTACCGCTGCGATCCCGCGCGCTTCTCCGTGCGTGTTCGTCGATGCGTATCCTGGACCGGTCAGGAGTGATCCATCGTTTATCGCTATTAGTGCTCGAAACAGACCGCAGTTCCCGAAGGAAACGCAGATTTTTCCGCTCCGGGAATCACTCCGGGAACCTCGATTGTCATTGGCTCCTTCTCGTTTCACCGCGACTAACACTCGATCCGTAGCCGTATGGAATCTTAGTTGTCGGCTAAGCAGTCCTCTCCGACGAACGAACCGTCGCCATGGATGGCGACTCAAGATAAGCCCGATTTCGTTTGATCTAGTCGCACAAGACATCGCCGCCGGAGCCGGCCTAGACGACAACGGCGCTATATCTCGGTGACGATGTAATCCATGCGCACTAACTCAACCAAGCCGTCCTCGTCGAAAAAGAACCGAAATCCGTATTCTAACGGGCCGTCCCAATCAGTTACGCGTTTTCTGGTCCCAAAGTCCCATCGAATGTAGCCATAGAGACTGCGAGGTACGGCGGACTCGGGATGATATGTCCATATGGAGTCTGTACTTGGAACGTAAAAACCAACACCGGGATACGCCGCAACTACTTCCGAAATCGTTGATCCGACACCGATGCCACGTATAGTTTCGAATCCGTAGGATACATCAATTCGATTTATTTCGTAAGTGATAGTCTCGTCGGGTAACGGGAGTCTGATAACCCTAATCTCGACGCTGTCGTTACCAAAGTCTCGCCAATGTGGACCAGGAATTGTCAGCTCACCGTCGATTCATAGTCGATCTATCACATCGACAGGTGAATCGTAGAAATGAATTAACGTCCCATCGTCACCAATCAATGTCAGGTCTGCCACTGTCTGCGCCCAGGCCGTTGTGGCCATACTCATTGCCAATAGGCAACTCAGTACTCGTTTCATTCTCGCTCTCGCTCCCCGATAAACGATTTTCGACCCGAAAACTGCATGCGGCATTTCATAATCGAAAGACACTCAACTTCGATAGCGAATACCGATTCGAACAAGCTCAATTGCAATAGTCAGGAAGTAAATTGCGATTGGTATCAACATCAGTCTACGGATCTTATGTCTTTCTAATCGTTCTAACGCCTTATCGTCGAATAAGATGATTGCAAGAAGGATCATGCCTGCTATTGACAGCCCCTCATTTGAAAGGTAACTCAACATTGCTGCGATCATGGCCTCTCCATTTCCAAACTTGGGTCTCGCGGCTGGTCCAAATTATCTGCACCTTGCATCCCGCCAGAGCCGGGAGCTCCGACATCCGTCGGAAGCAAAAGTAAATCAACTACTCCCGCCGGTTGTTGCCCAATCCATTCACCAACGTTTTCCATTACATCGGTCTCTTTGCCGGAGACAACTTCGATGTAGGCGTCTGCCGCCATACCGACCATCTGGGACATTGAGGTGGGAACATCTTCGTGTCCTATGTCGTCCGATGCGGTCGAAAGACCCGCCAATAGCGTCGCCGCACCTGTCGTTGCTTCGACGAATCCATCAACTGCGAAAGCTCCGCCGACAGCGATTCCCGCAATCGCGACCGGAGTCGCGGCGCCCCCAGAAAGAACGGCTCCACCGCCAGAAGCGCTCACAATACCAACACCGACAATGGTCTTGCCAACGCCGGTTATTGTGCTGATCAAGCCGTCCGCTACTGCGTCCCAGTCTACGCTACCGGACGGATCAATGAACCTAGTCGGACTGTTACTCGCGTAGTGATAGGCCACCAAGTTCGTCGGATCGAACACCCCACCCATCCCGGGAAGGTCATCTGGGTTCTGTCCGACATATGGAAGAAAAGCTTCCATCGCCGGATCCACACTCAACCACCGGGAGGTCCGCGGGTCATAGTTCCTCGCGGGGAACGCGTAGAGTCCCGTCTCCGGGTCCAACTCCTGTCCCGTGACGCGGTGCGTCATCGTAAACACCGTATCGCCCAGCTGCTCGCTTATCCAGCTCTCTCCATACGGCGTGTATTGAAAGTGTTCGTATCCTTCACCCTCGTGGTCGGTCACCCAGTTGGTACTTCCCAGGTGATCGGCGTGATACCAGTAGGTGTTCCGTTCCATAAAGAGGGCGCGCGTTCCGCCCGTCTGATCACGGTAGTGGAGCTTACTCGCGATCCGCGTCTCTCCCACAAAGATGTGTTTGGTCGCGAGGGCCGGTGGGTTCGCCCCAAAGTTCTCCTGATACATCCGGTCGGCATAGAGCGTCTCGCCGTAGAGTGCCGAGTATCTCGTACTCCTGATCCCGATTGCGTCGTATTCGATTATCCACCGTCTCGCTGCGGAAAATCGGGATTCCGTTCAAGCCCGAGTACCACGAGGGGCGGCTGGCGTCTGCGGTAAGGCCAGTTTCTTCTATGAACTATCCGAAGCCGGCGCAACGCACCTCGTAGGACACAAAAAATAGTAGAGACTAAGGCCAGGCAAGACTAACCAATCGGCGCTCCTGGCACTCGCTTCCGGGGTTACCAGGAAAAGCAACAGGATGAAAATCCCTAACGAGTTGTAGACCAGGACAAATTTATCCAACGTTTCTTGTCCAATGTTTGACCAATGCCCCTTTCTAACTTTGGCGAGAACGGGATACATGAAGCAAAAAACGAAAGCCCAAACAATCATCGAGGCAGCAACGATAACACCCTGAGCAACCAACGCAATATCGTAGCGCACATTCATCAGGATAATTGTGCCCACAATTATCACTATGCCACTCACTCTGTTAAAAATCTTCATCATGGTATCCCATCTACATCTACCGGACGCAAGACTCTGAGAAAAATCAACGGTGACAACAAAGCGTTAATCCCCGCCTCGACTACTTCGCCTGCGGTTACTACTGTGGTTCCAGTACGATAAAGACCTCCGCCGGCTGACAGTACCTCGATACCCGAGGGTTCCAAGTCTACGGCTTCTGTGAATGGATTGCCGTCTACATTCCAGCTGATGCCACCGAGAATCGCCCCTGCTACAACTTTCGTCGTGACCCCTTCCAAGTCACGCGACTCTGTCGGTCGAGTCAGATCCACCGCCCCCATAACGACCGACGCCGCTGCTTCAAGTGCGTCATCTACGCCCGGTACATCTACGGCAATTTCCGCGCCAAGGCCCACGCCAAGAGTTAAACTCACGCCAGAATCCCACAAGTTGTTCGGATTGATTACAAGCCCAACGCCTGCTTCCCCGCCAATCGTCGCCGCACCTCGCACACCGACTTTGAGGTGGACAAGGGGCACGTCCTCATCAGGGTTGGCTCCGCTACCACCGGTCTCATTCGTCATGCCGGTTGGATCGACGTATTTCAGTGGATTGTTCGCGCCGTAGTGGTAAATCTGTAGATTCACCGAAGTGAACACTCCCCCCATGCCCGGGAGGTTCTGGTTATGCTCTCTCGCCTGGTCACTAGTCGGCGCTATCGGCAAGTACTCTTCCATCGCCGGATCCACACTCAACCACCTCCCCGTCCGCGGGTCATAGTTCCTCGCAGGAAAGGCGTAGAGCCCGGTCTCCGGGTCCAACTCCTGTCCCGTAAAGCGGTGCGTCATTGTAAACACCGTATTGCCCAGCTGCTCGCTTATCCAGCTCTCTCCATAGGGGGTGTATTGAAAGTGCTCGTATCCTTCGCCCTCGTGGTCCGTTACCCAGTTGGTGCTTCCCAGGTGATCGGCGTGATACCAGTAGGTGTTCCGTTCCATAAAGAGCGCCCGCGTTCCGCCCGTCTGGTCTCGGTAATGGAGCTTACTCGCGATCCGTGTCTCTCCCACAAAGATGTGCTTGGTCGCGAGTGCCGGTGGATTCGCCCCAAAGTTCTCCTGATACATCCGGTCGGCATAGAGCGTCTCGCCGTAGAGTGCTGAGTATCTCGTACTCCTGATCCCGTTCGCGTCATAGCGGTAGCGGGCAACGATTCCGTCTCCCGTCTCGCTCTCCACCAGGCGGTTCTCCTCGTTCCACTCATAGCGGGCGATGCGCTCCGGCTCCTCGCCTCCGCCTGCACCAAAGCGGCCGAACGCCTCCGGTGCATGCCCCCGGTGCTCCCCGAGATCGCGATACGCCGATGGATCGTGTCCGCCGCCCTCGCTTCCCGTACCCGCGCGGATCACCTCCCGGACGTTTCCGTTCAGATCGTAGCGGTACTCACGGTCGCCGATCACCGTTGCCTGATGGGGACGCAGCGCATCGTATGTGTACCCCAGCGTGTAGTTCAGATGCTCCGGCCGCTCGCCGGTCGGCATGATGCGGTTCGTCCCCGTCTTACTCACCATGTTCCCGATCGCGTCATAGGCGTAGGCTTGCGAATACTCGTTCCGCCAAAGCTCGAGTCCACCCATCCGGGCGATCGTCTCGCCGTCTGCGGCGACGAGTTGATGGCGATCGTCGTAGCGGTAGCTCTGGCTCACCCGTCGCCGTTCACCGTCGTTGATCGTGGTGAGGATGTTCCCGACCCGGTCAAAGCCGTAGTCCATGTCCTGCAGCACCTCGCCCCGCCCCGTGGCCGTGTGAATGTGATCCAGCCACCGCCGGTCCGGGTCGTAGCTGTAGGTGGTCTCGACGCCGTTGCCGTAGCGGATGTAGTTGCGCTGACCAAACTCGTCGTAGCCGATCTGATCAACGTAGACGTACTCGGTAGCACCCCACTCACCGACCGCGCGGGCAACCTGCCCCCCGTGGTCGTAGCTGTAGACGAGTTCCTCGCCGTCGGGGTACGTGATCCGTTCCATCCGTCCCTGGTAGTCCCAGGTATACCCCAGGGTATAGGTCTCCGGTGCATCTTCCCGCCCGGGCGTCAGGCGCTCAAGCGTACGCGTGATCTCGGTGGTCTCGCCCATCGCGCCGTAGCGGTAGCGCGTGATACCGGCCTGGTCGCTCACGCGAATCGTTCGGCCCGCGTCGTATCCGGCGGTTGCCTCACCGTACTCGTAGCTCACCTCGTCGCTTTCCGGGTAGCGTATCCGCGTAAGCCGGTTGAACTCGTACTCGTAGCGAATGATCCCCCCCGATTCCCGGAGCGCCTCGTCGACGCGGGTCAGGAGGTTCCCCGCCAGATCATAGCTGTACTCAACCGTTCCACTGTTCGGTGTCTGGAGCGCGGTTCGCCGACCCAGCGTGTCGTAGGTACTTGCAATCACGTTGCCGTGGGGGTCGGTCACCGTGAGGATCTCGCCGAGGATGTTGTAGGTATAGTCCGTTGTGGTGGCGGTGCCGGCCGGGTAGTCGGTTACGGCGATGATGTTCCCGCGTACATCCGAAGTTCGGCGGACCACCCGTCCTTCCGGATCGGTACTCACCACCACATCCCGTCCACCCTCGATGCGGTAGGCGGTGGTGGTTGTGCTTGTATCCGGTAGGGTCCGTCGTACGACGCGCCCGAGGATGTCGTACTCGCGTATTGTGGGACGCCGCTCCGGCGATCGTCCGGTCCAGGTATAGTCGGTACCGGGTTCAAACGCCGGTTGGTGCTCGGCGCGTACGCGTCCCACCTCGTCGTATTCGACACGGCCGCTCACGCTCATCCCGATCGTGCTCCGATCACTTTCCGGATCGTATACCTCGCCGTCCGCCTTGGTTTGCAAGACACGCCGGAGACCGTCGGTGATGATTACCGTCGCGATCGTGCGATCGTTCGCGGGGTCAAAGTGGACCTTGTTGTGCGTAACGGCGCGTCCGGGAAACTCATCGGGATAGTATTCCATCGTCAACGCGGGGGTCCCGTCCGGATAGCGGTCATACGGTCCCCATACCCGTCGCAATCGGCCGAATGCATCGTAGTCGCGCCGCATCTCCGCGCCGCCGATGTCGGTCTCGCGCACCGGTGCACCCCACCGATAGTCCCACACCGTGTACGAGCGGTACCCAAAACTATCGGTGACGCTCGCGATGTAGGTGAATACATCCGTATCGTACACATAATCGATCGTATACCCCGATGGACCGGTAACTCTGGTCAGGTTGCCGTACTGGTCCCATTGCAAGGAGCTGACAGCCGCGCGACTCCCTGAACGCTCGACGAGCCATGCGCGTTGGGTGACCAAATTGCCGCGAGAATCGTAGGTTCCGCTGCGGCGTCGCGTCACCGACAGCTCACCGTCGAGAACGACAATCTCACCCGGCAAAGAGACGAGATACGGCGCAATCAACTCGCCTTGGTCTTGATACGCATAGCGGATCCGTATCGTTCGGTCGTCGTCACCGCGGTTGGTATCGCCTAGATCGTCGAGCTGCGTAACATTTCCGTAGCCGTCGTAGGTGAATACCTGGCGCGTTGTAATCGTTTCGCCTGTGCCGGTCGGGTCAAAGCGTTCCTCGGTCGTCTGCACCAGTTCGGGAAAGATCACCTGTACGTCATCCACCGTTGCCTTTACCGTCGGGACATATTGGTTAATGGTACGCTGCCATACGCGACTCTCAGCGTCGATCGTGTCGATCTGCCGGGCAATCCCCTGGCTCCAATACTCATCGTTATCATAGTACTGTCGGGTGATGGTACCCTCGGCGTTGGCGCTGGTAACAAGCGCGAATCCATAGAACTTGCGTTCTTCGCGATCGTAGCGTCCGTCGAGGTAAGAGAAATCGGTTCGGTAGCTCGCTTCACTCTCGCCAACACCCGCCATGCCGTCGCTGCGCGTGACGGCGCTCATCGTCCATGTAGAGTTGGGATTTTGCACCGTGTTGCCAACCCGTGTGTACTCTATCGAAACGCTGCCACCCTCCGGCGTTTCTATGGACTGTAACAACCCGGCGCGCCCCATCGCGTTGATCCGCGCGCGCGCACCGCTGCTTCCGGGCGCGCGCAATACGTGATCCGGTAGACCGTCGCCGTCGAGGTCAATCATCTGGAGTGAAGTGATACCCTGGGCATAGCTGGCGTTGACCCCGGGAGTGATGGTAAACCCGGCGCGTACTAGCACAGCGTTGAAACCTATCTCGATCTCGACCGATCCGGAGATCGAAAGGCCGGTAGACGCGGTATAACTGACCACGTCGTCGATCGCAGTTGGATTGATGACGTCTCTGAACTGACCGCCGTCGGTAGGCAATCCATCAAAACCGGGAATGATCAACCGACTCAGCATACCAAGGTTTTCGATCGGCACAAAGACGGCGCCAAGTTTGTTCTCAAGTTCTTCGCGCGCGGCGTTGAAATCAACACTCCACGTAGGTACATACAAACGAGTAGTAGTCTCCGCAAACTCATCGCCGAGGTTAAAACGGACTTCAAAGTACGGATTGTCCCGCGTTTTGATCACCTGATCGGCCAAACCGTCGCCGTTGATATCGATCAATTGCATCAACGTCCGGTTTGAGGAGCTGGTATAACCGACTCCAGCCGTCACCGGACCCGCGGTAATGGAGAGGTTCCCGCCGAAACTGGCGGTATTCGTGTAGCTGAGACCGGCGGCGCGGTCTTCGATCGTACCAAGACCGTGCAGATCTACGATCCGATGGCCCATGCCGCTGCCCCATGAACGCGCGGTCAAGAGCGTGCTCTCGCCGGTGTTCAACGCGACGCTAAACGCGCCAGTCCCGCCTCGGTTGACGTGATCCGGGAGCCCGTCGCCGTTTAAATCAGTTAGATTCTGAACTTGGATCGATGATCCAAGTGTACCGTTTGCACCTAAGCTGGGCTCCGCCTCGGTTACCCCGGTTCCTTTGACGTCGCTTGAGGTACCGAACCGCATCGTGAGTCCGACCGCCGCACCGCTAATTGAGCCGCCAAAGCCGAGCGTCTCGTTTCGGCTCCGGGTAAGGTGCGAGAACCGTGTTCCGATCGTTCGGCGCGTTCCAAAACCACTTCCCGTACCTGGCGTCATCGAGAAGCTGGATGCTCCGTCCCGTCCTGGGTTGATCGAAAGTAGGTCGGGATAGCGATCGCCGTTAAAATCCATTAGTGAGCGGTATTGCCAGGAAGTTCCCGTAGACCGCGAGAAGTTTGCACCAAATCCGGCGAACGTTACCCCTCCGTTGATGTTGTCGGTGCGGGCCTTGCTCGATTGGAAATCGGAAAGGCTGCCGCCGGCCAGACCGCCCGCGTAGCGCGGGATACGGTGGTACGTATCACCTGATGCACGCGTCGGGTGCATCAGATCGCCATCGATAAACGGCGCAAAGGTATAGTCAACGCTTTCCGGATTCCCGTCGATATCAAACGAGCCTTCGGCATAAACGCTATCGCCGCCAATCCATGCATCCGGACTCACGGAGTACTGGAGGTCGCGCCCGCTGGTCGTCACAATACGAGTCCCCGGTTCCTCGGGTAACCGGTTGTGGCGCATCGGCTCAAAGTAGTTCGGCAGGCTCGGTTCACCTTCCGGTACGGCCGGCGCCGCCAACTCCCATAATCGGTCCTCGTTCCAGTTATAGTAGCCGCTCCAGGTACCGTAATACCATCCGTAAACGCCGCCGCGAAACACCTCGGTATCGCGCGAGATCGTATCGATCCCGTCGGGCACGCCGATACTTTCGAGCGTTCCATTCTCCTCGTTAAAAATATCGACCGGATATGTAATGAGATCCTCGACCGAGAAATCGCGACCGGAATCGAAAAGATGAATCGTCCGTGCGCGATACCTGCTTACCTGCGCATCGAAAGTCGGGATCAACACGTAACCGGGCTCTAGCGGCGTACCCGCCGTACTTCCTCCCGGCGCGATTTGTGTTCCTATCGCTCCCGACGGGATCGTGTCGTAGTGGACGGGCAAGCGATCGTCGGCGTTGTATCGGATCGAGCGATCAAGACCGACAGGAACCGAGATGCCGATCGAAGTAAAAAACGCGTATACTTCGTCGAGCTCTTCGGGCGATAGGTCGCTTCTCGGTCGACGATAACGACCGGAGTCAAACTGCTCCATCCATGGAAACGCCAAATCGCGATTGCGCACTCGAAACGCGTGGGCAATGCGGTCCCTGAGCTCCTGAGCCGGTTCTATGATCGGAATATAGAGGACATTGCCGTCGCTTGTCGTAATCTCCTCGAACGCTTCGGCCAGGTCGCTGACGTCGTAGAGCCCGGTAGTGAGGTCGGCGAGTTCGGTCTCGGTGAGCGCAACAAACGCGGCATCGGCGTTCTCGTCGTACAACGGTCGATCCAACACGTCCGCCGGGTCATCGTATAACGCGTCAATCTGCCGGACCAAATCGGCAAAATCGACGGCTGTCGCGCTGTCATTCATCACGCGAGTATCGGTCTCTACATCGTGATCGAACAGTAGCTCAAAATCGGCAAGCTCAGACGACTCCATTCCCGCCGTGAGGTTCGCCCACAACGCTCCGTCGATCACTTCAACACGCGGATACTCAATTACGATCGCAGGTGCAAACGCTTCGAGGCTCGCGCTCTGGTGCAAAGACTCGGGTATGCGAATCACTTCATGGGTGTTACCCCATACGGTGTAGCTCCGCTCCACACCTTGATCATGCAAGGTCAGGGCATAGCCCCCCTGCGAGACCATGGTATTGGGATTATCTGATGCTTGAATCTCGCGCGTCGTTGCGGCGGGGGTGACCGCGCTTCTCGTCTCGCTCCCGTCGGCTTCCACGGTCGTGAGTGTCCACGCGCCCTGTGTATCCCTGCCTAGCCAATACTCGCGGATGCCCGTTGGCGCCTGGATTCGGTCGAGTAGCGTTCCCCGATCTATAGTTGTCTGGCCGGTGCTTGCCGTATGGTCGCTGTCCCACAGATTTGCTCCGGCGCTGATCTCTTCCGCGTGCCGGTTGACGTGGTACCCGCGCTGGTCAAGTGCCGGAACCAACGCCTGACCGTCAGGATCGGTGATCGTGTAGTAAAGCGACAATCGCTCGTCGGCCTCGGTCCAGGCGGTGGAGCCGTAGTCTATGACAACATCGTCCGCATTCCCGTCGATGCGTACGAAGCGGTTCCACTCCGGCTCATAGCGATAGGAGGTGATAAGTTCACCGGTGTTAAACTTGCTATCGGGGGTGTAGCCAAATAAGCCGTCCTCGTCCATACCCTCAGCGTAGTCAATGGTGAGAAAGTTCGGCGTTTCGTCCAGGAGTCTGGCGAAGAGCTCTTCCGGTATTACCGCGGGTACAAAGTGCCCGTCGAGCACAAACTGACGCTCAAGCTCGGGCGTGACCAGCTCACGCCATTCTCCGCGCAGCGTGTGTCGATCAAAGTTATCGATTTGATTGCCGTCGTCATCCAGAACCGGGATCTCTGCAGTATCGTATAAGGCCAGATACGCCTCATTGGCCCACGGTACCGCGTCGTCGATCTCCTCCGGCGGGTCGGCGAGCACGGGTATCTGCGTAAAGACGGCAAACAATTCGATCTCGGTATAACGGATCTGGACGTTCCAGTCGGCGGTGTCGCCGACATCATTGTCGGCCGTGTCGAGCAGAAAGTAGAGGTTGTCACCCGCCTCTACGGTGTGTGATTGCGTACTCTGGGCGCTCCTGCGCTGCGGCGTGATCGCGATTGCGTCGATCGCTGTATTCCCGGCAAACGTACGCGCGACAAATCCGTCTGTCGAAACTTGCCCGTCGGCCGCGGCTGATACCGTCTGATCGATCGTTATCGTTCCCGCGATAGGCGCTTTCCATCGTCGTAACGGCTGCTGTAAAAAGTACCCCCGCTGGTACGCCTCATCTTCCTCCGCCGAGATAATCAGTTGCGGGGTCTCGTCACTCTCAACTTGGTATCCGGTGTTTCGAAATGCGGTACCGGTATTGCGGTGGTAGCTTCCGCGTCCGGCGCTGACGACATCGACCCGTCCATCACCGTCGATGTCCGACAATCCGTGCGTCGCGTCGGTCAACGACCAACTACGCGTCACGCCGCCGCTCGCCTGTCCTACAACCGCCGACACGCCTACGTACGCGGAAAGCTGATTACTCGCCGTCATTCGCGTCGAGTCGCCGAGCCCACCGAGGGAATAGTTAGCGTCCGGGACAAAGCCGGTCGGAGTGCCAAGCTGGGCTCGGAAGGAACCGCCCAGTCCCCGGTCACGCCACACCGCGTCGGCAATTCCGTCACCGTTGATATCAAACAACGCTGCGGTGGTCAGGCTGTTGGTATAAGACACACCGCCACTCACCGTTAACCTTAGCAGCGGTTTCCACCGGCGTTTCCACCTCTTGATCCGAGCCAAATCAACGCCGACGCCAACCGACAACCCCGCGCCTACCGTAAAGCTCCGATCACTCCCGAGCCCGTCACGACTTGAATCCATGGTGCCCCAACTCACGTCGCTCGCGCCAAATGCGTCATAACCCACGACGTTCCCCGACCCGTCGGTACGCGCGGGCACGTCGTAGTAACTAAAGTCATACTCCCAGAAGACCTCGCCGGCCGCGTCGGTTTCACCAAAGCTCACGAGCTGACTCTGCCCAAACAGGTTGTACGTGTATTCCGGGACAAAGCGCCGAAACACCTCTCCGTCGTATGCTACATCGATCCGATCGAGTCGCCAGGCGAGTTTGCTGTCAAAGCGACCGCGGCCACTGCTACGGCGGTCCTGTCGCCGCTCGGTCTCGCGTACAAAGTTCACGGAAAACGGTCCCTCGGTATGCGCGGTACCGGCCTGATGTCCCGAATACCGAATCTGCGATAAGTAGGTGAAAAGGTGAACCGAATCGTAGTTGTAGGCGTAGGTGACGGTATTTCCATTTGGATCGCGTTCACGCGTCAAATACCAGACAAACGTGCGGCTCCGGTCGCCGCGAGCGGGACCGATCCATCCCTCGCCGCGCCCGTATTCTCGGACAAACCCGTCGCGCCCGGTCACCTCCCACCAGCTTTCGCCCCCGTTGCGATACCACCGGATTCGGGCGAAATCCCGCTCCGTTCGCGCGCGATACTCCACGGCGTCGCCGAGCGTACCAACACGGACAAGCTCCTGTCCGTCGAGTAAATAGGTGTCGTCGCCGTCGTAGGCAGGAAGTCCAAAGCTCGTATCGATCGTGATACTCGAGACCGAAATATCGAAACCACGCCCCAGCCAACTGTTCGTGCTTTCGCTCGAGTAATCCAGGGACAGTCGCGGTGTGGCTCCTCCCCGGCCGGGGGGAAGCCGGAGCGGTAGTTGGAACGCCGCCGAACCGTACGCGCTCGGTTCAAAACCCTCGAGCGCCGGGATCCCGGTAAACGGATTTGCCGCCTCGATCGATTTGATCGACGTTGGATCAAACCCGAGCGGTTCGGGGCTTTCCGGCAAGGTCAAGGTCGAGTTAATCATGTCGGTAAAATGCGCCGTGATACTCGTAACTTCTCGACGCCGTTGGTCCACGCTCACACGCTCGAGGCGGACCCAGCGTTCGTCGATCGAGTTATAGTAGTAGCTGTAAAGCTGCGCCCACTGCGCCTCGGTCTGCACTTGCGTTTCGTCGACCGGGAGAGTTACGTAGACCGGTCGCAAGAACTCCATTCCGGCCGGAAGAAAGCGAAAACCGGACGGACCGGCCGTCGCGTTGTTCATACCGGGATCGAGACGTTCGACCTCGTACAACGCTTCAATCGTAATGTCGATCTCGTGCTCGACTGCTCCGGCGGGTATCTCCAGTCGAGCGGATCCGAGTTGAATCGTCGTGTTGGCATCGGGTTTGGCGGTACCACTCGCGCGTTGACCGGGATGCGCAAGTTCAAGATGCACGGAACGATCTTCGCCGGAAGCCGGAGTGGAATGAGGGGCTACACCTCCGTCAGTCTCAACCGGCGTGTCGGCATCGCTCGCAAGCGATCGAGGGATGATATCGGTTGCATCAAGCGCAGCGAGGGGCGTCGGCGAGATACCCGCTACAAAAACGAGTAACGTGATATAGGCGACGACGCGATTCGTTATCGACATGTTCATGGCGACACGCCCGGAGTATCGTGCATCGACCCGCGGTAGGGGAACGTCACGATCGCTCGCGTGGAAACGGCGGTGCTAACGGCCGGCTCGACTAAACCGATATCCGACGGTTCAAGCTGGCGGAACTCTACGTGAACTTCCTCATTCGGAAACTGTTCGGTCGGCGATAGTGTCACGATATGTCCAAACGCCCCGCCGTTTAACGGCTGGTCCGGATCATCGTCAAAGGTCCATGACTCGACCCCGTTTATAAAGAGCGTGAACGCGTTTTCCGCGCCGTCGTACTCAATTCTTACGGTGTTGATGCGGTTGTACCCCGTTCCCAATTCCGTGCTGGCGGTCCAATCGGTCAATGCGGTGTATTCGCGTTCTACCACCCGTCCGATTTGCCACGTGCCTTCGACGGTGATCTGCGCGAGCAAAAACGTTCCGATGTCACGCATTGCAAACGTGACGCCGTAGCCCATTCCCGGGTCGCCGGATACTTTAAACATCTCGACCTCAACCGCGTTCATCGGTTCGCGGCGCAAGGATCCCATGTGCCAGTACGTTGCACCTGAGGGGCCCGTATGGGCGGGATCGTTCGTCCGGAACACGACACTACCCGGCTCGCTCCCGGCAACGAACAACTCCGTCTCAATGGTTGGATCGACGTCGTCGCCGCTCCCCCCGTTCCCGTCGTCACTGTCATTTGACGAGCCTGCGCCCGCCCCGATGCACCCGACCAGTACCAATACCACCGACGCAGCAACTACAATCCGGAGAAGACCCGTCATCGAACGGCGCCTCATAACGAAAGACTCTCAATCCGAAAGAGTCGCAGGCGATATACGCCGACGCCGCCGCCGGCTATACCCGGCGCTCCGAAAAAGTTCGCCTCGTCCACCGCAACCCGAAAGAAAAACGTCCGGTCGCGTGCCTCATAGTTCTCGATCTGAAGCGTCTCGTTGACGTTCAAAAGCTGTGAGCTCTCTCCGAGCAACAAGACCCGCACCTCGCCATTTGCCAATCCCTGATAGTCGGTAAACTGGATAATCATCCGCGTGTTGGCCGCTACTTCCACCTCGTACCAGTCCTCGTCGGTAAGGCGATTATCAAATCCGTCCTGAAATGCGTGGAGCGTTGCCTGGAGGCCGTCGCTAAACGGCGCGGCGGTTTCCTGCGCGTCGTTTGGCTCAGATTCGTCCTCTCGAACTCCGGTCGCCACGGCATATACGTATTCCGACGGTCCAAACACCCTCGTTCCGCGCCGCTTTCCGAGTCGGTAGTAGTACATTCCGTTTGTCGTGACGGCCGTGTCGATGTAGTTCAAATCGACGCCCTCGTATACCAAGGTTGGCGTGTCCGGTTCGGGTACATTATCGCGGTACAACAGATACGTATCTGCGGCGTTATCAGCCCCCCAACTAATCGTGATCTGATCCTCGACCGCAAACGGATCCACGTCCGGCACAACGACAACAGGCACGTCGGTCTCTTCTCCCATTGCGTCGTACAAGCCACCGCTACAGCCGGCGGTGACGAGGACAAACGCCAGTAACGTCGCGACGCAGGTTCCTTTACTCATGTTCACCATCCGTCCGGTTAACCGGTGGAAAACGTATTGCGGTGTACATCCTCGCGCCTGTGCTGAACAACGCGGGATCATACGCGTAGCCGCTCGCGGATATCTCGATTCCCAATGCGAGTCTTCGAGCGACGCCGAACCAGTATTCGTATCCGGTGCGAAAAACCGCGCCGACTGCGGTCGTCACCTCGGTTTGTTCGTCTTCAAAAAGGGGCTCTAACTGCACCGCGTCTATTCGTAGCGAGGGAGCGGTTCCCACGCATATCGAATGCGCACCGTGAACCTGCCAACATCCATCAACCGGCAAGTCGATCGTAAATGTTGACATCTGCCCGGAGATCAATCCGGGAACCTCTTCGCCGACCTGGTAAACGGTTTCGATTCCCATACGTAGAGCGAACTCCCAGGTCTGTCGCCACACAAGCGGAGTGAGCGGTATCAGGCGAACTCCAAGCGTCCCCGTGGCGATCCCGCGAGTACGTTCGGACCACTCGCCCGTCGGCATCCAGTACCCGCCTCCGAGCCGTGTCATCACGCCGCCAAACTGACGTCGGGCAGCCTGCTGCTCCTCGGAAAGACCGAGAAACGATCGGGTGAATTGCGCGGCCTGTTCCGCTAAGCCGTTCGGAATTCGCTCGTAGGCATCGAGTCCCGATCTGGCGTAAAAAACGGCCATGTCGTCTTTGACTTCATTGTCAAAAATCCGCAGTTGGGCGTCGTAGAAAGCGTCCGTCTTACGAACGATACCGTAGAGTACAAACCGCATACCGAGCGTCTCGGCCAGACGCGAGACTTCAACTAAGGACCGTGGCGCAGCGTCGACCAGGTCCTCATCGACGGCACGGAACGCCAACAAACCGCTGGTATCTATCTCGTCCAACCGGTTCATGAGATCGGCGTTTAATCGTCGATCCCGCTCGTCCAACCCAACGCCCGGTCCATCGCTAAAGAGAAATATCGGAGCGACAAAAAACTCCGCGCTGTGAACGGTGCCCGCGATAAATACCAGAGCCATAAACGCCCAGAGTCTTTTTCTATCCATCGATATGCTCTGCAATTAACTGTTGGATTTCGCGGTACTCGAGTTCGTTACCGCTTCGACGTACGTCTCGTAGCAGATCCTCGGCGCGTTGTACGTCGTCGTCCAAGCTCAGGTAGGTGCGGGCCAAGGATGTATAGACGCCGTTAACGGCTCGTCCCGTGTCGACCAGCTCTCGATAGACCCGTGACGCCCGTTGGACGTTCCCCATCTCCTCGTGTACGCGCGCCAAGAGTAGATATCCCCGCACGTCGTCGCCTAAGAGTTCCGCGCCGCGCTCTGCCGTGTTTAGCGTTCGACGGGTCGGCTGCGGATCCGACAAAATCGCGACCGCGGATTCAACCAGGCGGTAGGCTTCATCGCGCGCTGCTTCGGAGTTTCGGGGATGCTCTTCTACAGCTTCCAGGTAGAGCTCGGCCGAAGCGATGCGGTCATCGGTCTCGGCCATGCATTCGGCACTTCCCGCAAGGTATTGCCATCGGGGATTGAGCTCATAGGCGTAGCGCCAATGGACGATCGCCCCCTCACAGTTACCTAGCTCCCGTTGCGCCTCCGCGAGCGACGCGTACGTCGCGGGTAGCCGGTTGCCCATCGTTTCGAGTTCCTCACCGTACTCAACCACGTCGCGCCAATCACCGCGTTCAACCGCCAATCGAAGGAGATCGAATCGAACGTCCTGATCATCCGGCAATGCAGTCGCCACGCGCGACCAGTGCTCATCGGCATCCTCAAGTCGGCCATCCTGAAACATCAACCGCCCCATCGCGTAGTTGGCCGGTACGTGGGTCGGATGCAAACTCAAGACCTCTTCGTACGCCTCTATCGCGCGCTCCGGTACGTTCTCCTGATCGTAGATCTGCCCCAGGGTGTACTGGGCTACAACTGCGGCTTCCCCGCTGGTGGTGGAGTTCTGGGCCAGTCTGATTGCGATCCGTCGACGTTCGTTGTCGAGCGGGTTGGCCGCATAAATCACCGCTGCCAGGTAGGCGCTGGCGCGTTCGTCGCGCGGATTGATATCTAGTGCCCGGAGCAACGTCTCCTCCGCCCGAGTGAGCGCTCCAGCGCGATAATATCCGATTCCCTCGCTCACCAGCTCCGATGCGGCGAGCGCTTCGTCGGGGGTAGGCGGCTCGACGGGTGTGGCTTCTACTATGAGATCCGCGAGTACAGCCGTTTGCGCTTGTTGTGTACGAACTCCCCGCTCAATGTCTTGAGCGATCTGCATAAGTTGGTCAGTGCGGATACGTTCGCGCGCGATCGCAATGTCGAGCAGATCCACGTCTCTCTGTAAGTCGCTCGTGGACTCTTCAAAACCGCTAAACCGCTCCGTGAGTTCGTCAAAACGCCTGGTTTGCTCTTCAAACGCGCGCTCCATATCGGCGGCGCGTTCAGCGTCAAATAGCGCGTCGCTCGCTCGCCGATCCGCGTCGATCTCGCCCAGAATAGACGCGCCTTGCTCGGACCATCGGCGATAACGAGCGGTAACCACTAAGGCGAGCCGCTCTGCCGTATCGAGGCGCCCCTCGTCTAATTGAATACGCGCTTGCTCAAGAAGCTCTTGTGCCGCCCGCCCACGTATCGTTGTGACAACCACCGTTACAACCGCCAGTACGGCGACGGCGGCTGATACGCTCGCGAGGTAAAGTACCTGTCGTCTGTCACTCTGCGACCCCAGCGCGTTCATCTACCATCACCCCCGGTACCATTCGATACACCATATATACATGGACATGGCGTCATCCGATTTTTTGAAGTCCACTTTGCAGGTGATCAGTATTTGTCTTATATGTCAATATATACCACAATATATCCTTTTAAATAGCTAAGTCTTTTAAATTTAAAATTAGTTTTTTAAGTTTATTTTTGGTACTTGACGCAATCCGTGCCCTACCGTTCGATAAACCACCGATTCGGCGGCAGTAATCCGAGACTGCTATCTGATAGGCAAATCTGCCGGGGTGAGCTGCCACTCGACAACGCGAAAAACCGGTGGTTGGATTTCGACGCCGATAGGTGGCTCCGGTGAAGGGACGCGCATCACGATCGCGAAGCCTACGGCGGTGTTCGGTACCTCACCGATTTCGACGCCGATTCGCCAGAACCAGGTCGTGGTACCGAGATACGAAAAAATACGCCTCTGCGCGTCCGACTCGACTGTAAGAATAGTCTGCAAACGTTCGGGAGTAATCTCTCCGAGTTCCCTCTCTGCACGTATCACGTCTACCGCCGTCGCCGCGTCGGGGATGGGTTTCCCACCATACGGAAAGCTGACGATCGCGCGAAGTATTTCTTCGTGGAGATAGTGAACGTTGAACGCGGCCGCGGCGTTGATTACCGGGTACACGCGATCGTAATTCACGCCGAACAACGATCGCAGGTCACCGTCGTTCCACAGGGTTCCCTCTTCGAGTGCACTCTGTACATCCGAGAGAAAAAGAGACGCAGCACCGCTCGAGCCGGTCCTGAGTTCGTAGAGATCCCGGAGTACCGCTTCGTGGGTTACGTTGATGTTAAAAAAACCGTAGCCCGTGAGATACTCCTCGATGGTTGCCGGCGCAAAAAAATCTTCGTAGCGGACGACAACATCGACGCCAATTCCATTGTCAATTCGGTATTGGCTCAGCTCTTCCGCCGTCCGGCCGGTAGTCAGGAGCCGGTCCTCCAAACCGCTTCTGCTGAGAAACGTTGGCCTGACCCAGTTTGGATTTATTGCGCTTGAGATATCCGTGACGTGGATGCTTCCCTCGCTACCGTTTGTCGCCGTCCAAATCGGGTCGACAGGTGAATCGGCCTCCGGCGTGGGATCACGTGCTAGATCTACGATGACGCGCTGCACCGCCTCAAGCATTTTTGTCTCGCGTGACGCGATCTGGTCGATGCGTCTCGCAACGGACATATGCGCGGCTACCAGGGACACGGTCGCGATGCCGATAATCGAAAGAACCGAACCAATAACGAGTACCGCGATCGTCGCCGATCCGCTTTGGCCGCTTCGTCTCATTCCGCTTCCAACACGATCGCGCCGAGGGGAGCGATCGTCGTTAGACGCCGCTCGTTCAACACAAGCTCAAAACGGATAGCGGCGACCGTTCCAGTATCGTCATAAACCCGGTCAATCCCGGCAAGAGAAACTCCATCGTACCGGAGGTCTCCAAAGGTGGTCATATTGTCGATGGATTGGATCGTGATCGTACTCTCGGGATCGCCGTCAATGTATCGTAGCGCGACTGAGCTATCCCGCCCGGCGTTTCGAATCGCAACCGGCGCCGTGGGAATCCAATAGGGCGGACGTACGCGCCCGACAGAGTCGCGAATCATCGTGTCGACGGTCGCCAGCAATACCGTCTCCCTGGTTCGCTGCCGGTTCTCGCGCGCCCGAAAAAACCCGTTAGACGCGATACCGTACACTAAGCCGGAAAGTATGGCTAAGACTGAAAGGGCGATGACCAGCTCAACAACGGTGCTCCCTGCCTGCCGACTACTCCGTCGGATGCAGTAAAAATCTTTCGATCGCATGTTTGTTTCGCGCCGCCAGGCTGATTACCAGGCGTTCATCGGTACGACCGGATACGCGTCCTGTCGCCGCGATGAGGCCTAATACCGCCGGAAACAGCACCGCCACGAGAGCGATTGCGATGAGCACATCGACGATAATAAAGCCGCCTTGTTGTCTCGGCTTCCGACGTCTCCTCACTCAAGGCCACCCCAGGATGCTATGTCCGCGTCCGAGCCGATACCTCCCGGCATACCGTCCGCGCCGAGACTCTGAATGCCAAAAGGCAAGCCGTTTGGACCCGGTCGCTGGTAATCGTAGGAGCGTTCCCAGGGATCACTAACCACGTTCCTCTCTATATACGGCCCGCTCCAGTTGGGCGGCACTGGATCCAGAATCGGAGCTTCCCAGAGCGCCGATAATCCTTGTTCCTCCGTTGGATACGTGCGCGTATCGAGATAGTAAGAATGCAATGCCATAGAGTAGTTTTCAATTTGGCTGCGCGCGGCGACGACGCGCGCCCGGTCAACGTAGCGAAACGCGACAAACCCCACTGAGCTTGTAAGTATCAAGACGATCGCAATGACGATGATCGTCTCGACAAAGGTCCAACCGCCGCGACGATCTCGTTGCCGCCACAACGTCAAAACGTATCGTCGAACAAACGATCTGACTCTCATGGTATCTCCTCCATTTTTTCTTCGATGTCTTCAATTCGTGCCGAGATCTCCTCGTTTCCAATCTTTTGCGCGACGAGGCGGAGGTACTCAACGGCGCGTCGAGGTTCACCAAGCGAATGCTCGTGCAGGTCGGCCAGAAGTAGGTACACGTATGCGTCATCGTATCCGCGTTCTACGAGGTCCTCCAAACGATTGACCGCGCGTGCCGGTTGCTCCGTCCGATAAAACAGAATCGCTTCGAGATAGATCGCCTCGGGCGATTCCGCTTCGATCGCGTACGCCCGCGACAGCAGCTCCTGAGCGCGATACCAGCGACGTCGTTCGATCTGTTCCGCGACGCTTCCCAGCAACTCATCTAACGAAGTCATGCGAATATGGAGCGCTTGTCCCATCGATGAGTATTCGAGCGTAGTTACGATCGATTCGTATCCCTCGCGATGAACCTCGATCTGGTACGTGCCGAATGATAAGCGAAGAAAAAACCTGCCGTTGACGTCGCTCTCTGCGATCTGTCGTCCGTCGAGGGATATCTCGGCGCTACTGACTGCTTGGTTGCGCCCGTCGTATACCATCCCGGGAAGTGTTTGCTGTGTTTCGAGATCTCGATCGACTCCAAACCGGTCCTCCTGCGTTGCACACGCGACAAGCGATACAACACAGGCCATAGCAATCAGAGAAAACCGCAAAAAACGCATCGCGAGACTCGGTGTGCGTATAATCATGGAACCTCCCGGGGTACGAGCAAGCGAACGCCCTCCGCCTCAACCAACAAAGCTTCGGATCTTTCTTCGATTAGAATCCAGTCGGCCAGCTCGCTCGATTCACCGATCAATACCGCTCGACCGACGCGTGTGTCGATCGCACTGATTAGCTCCTGCCCTTCAATTGTCAATGTGCCCGAGACACGGATAAAGGGCGCAAACTCGGGCTCCGGTTCCTGCGGCGCCTCTCTTTCGAGAACGTCGGGAGCGCGAAATGCCGGTCTCGGAACTTCTCCGAACCATCTCGCTAACTCTATTGGCTCCGGGACCGTCACGAGCGTCGAGGTGGATTCTCGCCGTTCGGCAACGCTCGTTTGGTTGAGCATCGATTCGGTCATAAGCGCAACACGCGGTCGCGGCGACACCGTGAACGCACGCGTCCAGACGACGATTGCGAGGATCGCCAGACTTAGCTCAACGATCGTCGCGAGAAAACGTTTCATATTCGACCTGTAACCGTATACGAGTACGATCGTCGTTGGCGTCCGTTACAACAGAAACAAAGGGTACCGACCATAACTGGTCTTGTTCCGAGATACCCGAGAGAAACGCCAACAGCTCCGACGCCCGACCCCTCACCTCTATCTCAACCTGTCCCCCAGACTCGTCGGTACGAGGTTGCGATCTGACGATCGTCATACCTTGCGCGGCGATTCGGTCGCTAACCCGTGAAGCGAACAAATACGGATCGATCTCGTTTACGTCATAGAAACGCGACGATAGCTGATCGTAACGTTCCTCGAGCGCCGCCAAATCCGCCGCGGTCGAATGCGCTATCTCTTCCGCACCTTGGAGTTCAATCAGATGAGCTTCATGCTGCGCGATACTCTCCTCTATCGCCGCTCTCTCCGTTCGAATAACCGGGACGAGGACGATCCCACCACTCACGACTGAAGCAACCACAAGTAATATGAGGAGAATACGCCGCTCATTCGTCATTGCCACGATTAAGCTCCCCTGCAATCGAAAACTGATACACCCCCGGTGAAAGCGTAACAATCTGCGAAACGCGAACCTCGGTAAAGTAACCCGATTCCTGAACCCGACGAGCGGCGGCAAAAGGCTCGGCGCTTGTCCCCGTAACTTCGACGCGACCGGCCGCGACAGATAGACCGTCAACGCGGACGTCATTTCCAAGTGCCGACAGGAAGGTTGCGATGAGCCGATAGACGTCCAAAGGAACGCGTTCTTCGAGTCGATTAACGGCATCGTGGAGACGGGTCGCCTCTCGACTGGCCGAGCTGCTTTCAAGGGAACGCGCCTGCGCGACGATAACCTCTCGGCGAAGGCTCTCGAGATACTCTCGCGAGTGCGCTATGTCGCGGAAATACGAGACAAGCATGCCGGATAGTACCAGAGCGGCCAAAACACCGATCCTAAGCAAGCGATACCGTCGCGTAAAAAGGGACATGCGCGAACGTTTTCGACGAAAGATCGGTACGACAGTTCGAGGATCGATCGTCGCGACATCCAGAAAACGAATCGCCTGTTTTGATGAAGCGCTAGACGCGGCTGTCCTCATGGCCTCATTGTCCGTCGCGCTCGCGATCACTACTGTCGCGGATCTTTGGCTCTCGTCGGCCGGTTCCGAGGCGGAGGAGTTCTGCGACAATTCCGTGAGGAGAGAGTCGCGACGCTGCCTCGAAATGAGCTGCGGATCCCCGCCCGAGAGGCTAAAACTCGTGGTCCAGCCGGGACCTATTACGAGGATCGACTCGTCGTCGTCTGTTAACTGTTGCCCGGCGACCATACCGCGGGCAAACAATCCGACAGCTGTGGTTAAACGGGCACCGTTCGTGCGGGTCCGGATATCGGCGAGCGTTTCGGCATCGATACCGATGATGGCGACCAAGCGCTCGCCATCGCTACTGTCCAGGACCACGTGGTCATGCTCGATTCCCTTTCCGCCCATTGGAAACTGGCGATCAAGCTGGTACCGCAGAAGCGTATGTAGTTCGGCCTCCGGGACACGAGGTAATCTCGTGACGACGGTCGTGGCGATCAATGGAGAAAGAACAACGGTGTCCTTTGGGCCTGGCGAAGCTACCTGGCGCGTGGTTGACGGATCCACAAAACCGCCGTATTCATCGCCGAGTAAGATCACAACAATCCACCAAACGCCTGTAGAAGTGGCAGAACGATGCCGACTACGATCAGAATCATTCCCGCCCCGACGAAAATCATAAGAGCAGGTTCGATCAACACCATAAACCTTTCGCTCCAGCGCTCCGTCTCCGCCTGATAGTACGATCGGAGCTGCGCGAAAACCGCGGTAACGTTTCCCGTTCGCTCGCCGATCTGTACCCACCGCGCGACGCGGTTGGGGAGCACCGACTCGAGGTCGAGAGCGCGAGAAAGCGGCATACCCGTCCGTATTCTCTCTGCGCACCTTTCGGCGAGTGTTCGCACCGTTTGGTCACCAACGGCGCCACCGGACTCGACCAATGCCACGTCAAGAGGAACACCTCCGGAAATCAGCGTTTCTAAGGCAAACAGAAGTTGTAGCACGCGGGCTTTGACCGCAAACGCGCCGATCCAAGGCAAGCGAAGGAACGTCATATCAATCGCGACGGCAAGCGGACCGGTCGCTCGCCGCGCAAACGCTGCAAGGCTTGGGAGCGCAACCAATACAACGAGTACCGACCCAAACGCGAAGCCGGCAAAGCGAATACGCGAGAAAACAAGCTCCAGCGATTCGCCTGCCCGTCCCCCGATCGGTATAAACGACTCCTCCATCGTCGGAAGGATCACAACGACCAATAGAAGCATCGCCGCGATCGACACGACGAGAACAACGATCGGATACAACAGTGCGCTAATGAGTTTTTCTCGCATCCGATGACGGAGTTTAAGGTAGTAGACGAGACGCTCAAAAACCGTCTCGAGCGAACCAACTCGTTCGCCTATCCGCACCATGCCGCGATACACCGGCGAAAACAAATCGGGCATCGCGTCGATCGCGCGCGAGAACGACGATCCGTCCGCGACGCTTTGAGACAGCGACGCGATTAGTCGTTTTGGCTCGGGTTTATCGAGCACGGTTTGTGCGATCGATAACGCGTCACGCAACGACAACCCGGCCTTCAGCAGCATGTTGAGCGCCTCTGAAAACTCAAGTACGACTCGCCGCGATCTCACGTGTACACCGCCTTCCGAACCTCGTCGATCGTGGTTTCACCTCGTTCGACTTTTTCAAGACCATCTTCCTCGAGAGACCGCATGCCCGCGCGCCGCGCGAGATCGAGAAGTTCGGCCGTCGTTGCGCCTTTCGAGATCAACTCCAAGGCGAAATCGTCGGGTCGGAATACTTCGAACAGACCAACGCGTCCGCCCGCCGGTTTTCGTACTAAACGTTGAGCAACTACCGCCCGCAGTACTGCCGCGAGTAAATAGGGTTGCACGCCCATGTCTAAAAGACGTCCGATCGAGCTTACAGCATCGTTAGTATGTAGGGTCGAGAAAACGACATGTCCCGTTAACGCCGCTCGAACGGCAAGCGTCGCTGTTGCTTCGTCGCGGATCTCGCCGACCATGATGACGTTAGGATCCTGCCTGAGCACGCGCCTCAGAAGAGATTCAAATGTCAGCCCTATCGATTCATTGATTTGAATCTGATCTATACCGTGAATCGAGTATTCAACAGGATCTTCGATCGTGATAATCTTGACCTCATCCGACTTCATCTCCCGAAGACAGGCATTTAAGGTTGTTGTCTTGCCACTACCGGTCGGACCGGTGACAAGAATCAGACCGTGCGAGACATTCATCACAGAACGAAAAACGCTTAGCGTCTCTCGATCAAGCCCGAGTTCTTCTAAAGTCTCGGGCGCCCCCCGCTTGTAAAGGAGCCGCAAAACGATCGACTCACCGTTGACCGTCGGTACAACAGATATGCGGACGTCGATAGACTCGCCACCGAGGTGAACAGAAATACGACCGTCCTGGGGGATGCGGCGCTCCATGATGTTGAGGTTCGCCATAATCTTGAGTCGTGAGGAAACGGCCGGAAAACTCGAAGTCGGTAGCCGATTAACTACACCTAACGCTCCGTCGATACGGTAGCGGACAACGGCTTCCTTCTCAAATGACTCGATGTGAATGTCGCTCGCGCCACGACGAACCGCGTCGATCACCGTACTGTTTACGAGATTCACGATTGGAGCATCGTTAGCGAGCTTATCGAGAAGTAGCTTCTCATCCTGACCTGCTACCGAGTATCGTTCGCCGTCGGCGAGTTGCGAGTGGGCTTTGCCGAGAAACGCGGCGAGTTCCATGCGATCAAGGAGATGCAACCGTACGGCCTTTTGATGATACGCTTCCAATTGCGCGATCAAGACGGCATCCTCAGGATCGCAAATAGCGACGTCGACGGTGAGTTCCGTCTCTTTGAGCTTGATGGCGCCGCGATGTTCCATGTACGCCAGTGGGTATTGATCGTCGCCTTGAGGCAACGGGTCAAACGAAGAGAGTGAAACCTGATTCATCGAGCGACAAGCTCGCGATACAGGGACTCAAACGCGGTTTCGACCGATTCTTCTTGGCCCGCCGTGTACTCGACGTAGGGGACGATGTAAATCGCAAGTTCTGTTTCTTCTATCGTCTCACTTCGATCTCTAAAGAGACGTCCTAGGAGCGGTATACGCCAAAGTATGGGTACTCTTCGGTCCGATAAGGTCGTCTCTTCCTGGACTAATCCGCTGATTACTACGGGTTCCCCCGACGCTGTGCGTACATGGGTGGTGATCACTCGCTCGGACGTAGGTGGTGGATTATCGTCGGTCGCCGAAGTTGTTCCCTGTCGGGATATCGTGCTCGAGATCTCCATGGTAATCATACCGTCGCCGGAAACCCATCCGTTGATATCTACGAGAAGACCCGAGGTAAGTTCTCGGGTGACGCCGGTCGAGCGCTGTTCTCCGGTGTCCGGATCGATCTCCTGATCTCGGTACCGGAACGTGTTGGTGTTTTGAAAACTAATTTGTTCTCCCGACAAACCGTTCAGGGTCGTATCCGCGACGATTCCGGCTCGCGAACGGGACAACTCCCAGTTGAGCTGTAGCGCGAAAGTCGTGCCGAACGTTGAGAGAACGTCAAAGTTTAAGTTTAGTAGAGACGTGAACGAGCCCAACAACATCGTATCGTCGTCGTCTTGCGACTCTCTTGCCGTAATGTCAAAGTCCCAATCGCGCGCGTCACTTTCCTGAAACTGAAGAACCAACAACTCGTATCGTACTTGTGGCGTCGGCCGATCGATAAACGCCAGCTCGCGGAGAAACAACTCTCGCTGCGCAGCGGATCCGCTGAAAAAAAATCGCGTTGGCGTCGACGTCGCGTGCACGTTTTCTGCCCTCACCGACGGTGGCAGGTTGGAGAGCAAATCTTCCGTCTTTATGTAGCGTAGGTTGATTGGGAAGCCGACGCCGGAGATATCGATTAGCGTGAGGTAACTCTCGATCGACTCGTGTTGATGGGGAGACAACAGCATCACAAACGAGTTTGAGCCGGCGATCGCATGGGTATCACTAAACTGGAGCGACTCAGGAAGCGCACTGATCGCGTTTTCTACACTGATGTGCGTGAGATCGAACCGATGATAGGTACGACCCTCGAGTGGACGATCGATCGAAGTAACAAAGCGCCGTACCGGTTCGATTTCCTCGTGACTACCCGAGAGAATAATCGCATTCGCCTGGCTATCGATCCGGTACAGATTACTCGAGGCGAGTCCTGCGGGAAAAAGCTCGGGAACTTCCCGAGCGGACACGTAGCGGAGGGCAACGACCATTGTCGTGTCAAACTTTTTTAACACGTCGTTGCGATTAACGTCGAAGATATAGTAAACGTCGTTGGTAATGGTGAAGTCGGCGTCCGCTTGTTCCAATATGAGCCGAAGCAGCTCATCAAAACTGCGCTCAGAAAACGATACTCGTTCGATAACTTGATCCGATCGCTTGAGCATCGAGTATTCCTGTTCGCCCTGCCGGAACAGTTCCTCGATGAGATCAAAGAAACGAATCCTCTCCCCGGTTACGGAAAAACTGTCGCCGTCTCTCGTGACAACGTCCTCACCAAAACGTAAACCGGCAGGATCTCCTTGGTCCTGGCTTGATATTCGTCGTACATAGAAATAATCCGGCTCGACTAACAGCTCATACTCCGAGAATCGTCTGATGAGGATCTCTAACGCGATCTCCGGCGAAACCCGAACCGCGTTGATCGATATCAACTCGTTGGGCAAGCGATCGTAGAGAACTGTAACGTCCAACGACCGCGCCAGGCGCGTGATCGCCGTTTCCATCGGAACATCGATCGCGCGGATCGTCACAAGACTTGACTCCGGATCGCTTTCCGCGCGGACGCGAGACACATAGTAAACTCCGTCCTCCCGCCAAACTTGGAGTCCGTATGTCTCGAGAAAAACACGCAGCGCCGTGTCAAAATCGGTATCGTCAAAATAGTAACTGGCCCGTCCGGAGACCGTCTCATCGGGGACGATCGTCTCTCCCGAAGCGCGAGCGAGAACCAGGAGAATGTCGACAATCGGTTGATTCTGAAACGCTAACTGTTCGATCTCTTGGGTGTGGGCCTCGCTCGTTGCAAAAAAACTAACGAGTCCGACGGCAAGGGAAAGAACTATGCGCGAAGTTATCCGCATCCGTTTTATCGGTAGGGCGGGGAACATTACGCCGTAGTCCATCACAAGGTCCTCACCCACGGCACCGTGGCGTATACGGCGATTGCGATCCAGCTCCCGGCCAACAGAATCGGTCCAAACGCGATTCGTGCCGACAAGTCGATTTTGTGGAGCGCGAGCAGCGGTATAGTTATTAGAATACTGATGATCCCAGCCGAAAATACGGCAATTAACACCCGTCGAAATCCGAGAACGGAACCTATATATCCGGCGAGCTTGACGTCGCCAAGCCCCATCTTCCCTCCAGAAAAAAACCAGACGGAGCCGAAGAAAACAATCAAGGCGATGCCGGTCAACAGATAGTCGAATCCCGAACCTAAATCATCAATCAACCTTGCCGCGGTGGTCCCAACAAATCCGGGTATAACCAGAACATCGGGGATTACTCTCGAACGGAGATCGATGACGAAAACAAGTGCAGAGACACCCGCAAACACCCAGAGGATGATGGATTCAACCATGACGGCACCCGATCCTTCTTATCTCGATCCACTCGAAACGCGCGTACTCACAAACCATCGGGGCGCAAGCCTCTCGATTCGCCGTCCCCCGAAAAACACGCACGAAAAGAAATGGACATAACATCTTAAAATACACGAAACAATATCATGGCGAAATTCGTTTCGCAAGTCGACAAATCCGAGCAGGATCTGAACCAGGTCGATTCTCAAAAAAATAAAGCGGTACGTTCGATATGACCCAACGAGTCTCAGTTCTTAAAAACGCGCAACATGTATACAACCAGTCGGACTTCGCGGTTCATATCGATAATTTTTTATTGACTCTTTTTGTGAAATATGGTGCAATAGTTGTACGCACTACGTTGGGCGTGGTGGCAGTGCGCTGCTACCGGACGCGACCAGCGAAGGGCATCGGATGTTACGACTCCGACGGCGCCCTGAGCGCTTACGGACGAGGAACTCTCACGACGATAGACATGAGGAGTACATCTCGTGCTTACCGCAACTCGGCAATCAGAGCTGGATTGGGCGCAGGAAATCGTCCGTCCGGAGGAGATCGAGAAATATCTCGATGCAAACGGCAATGACTTTATCAACGACGAGAAGATCGAACGCGACCTCGCCGCCGCGCACAATCCGGACCCTGCCCAGGTGCGAGCGATCCTCGATAAATCCCGGGCGATGCAGACGCTCGAGCCTCACGAGACGGCGGTTCTGCTCCAGGTCGAGGACCGGGACCTCCTTGAGGAGATGCGTCAGACCGGTCTCGAGATCAAGCTCCGCGCCTACGACAACCGCATCGTCACCTTTGCCCCGCTTTACATGTCCAACCATTGCGTCAACAGCTGTACCTACTGCGGGTTTCGCCGCGAGAACACGGAGATGCAGCGGATGTGCCTCACGCGCGAGGAGATCGAAAAGGAAACGCGCGCGCTTACCGGCAAATTCGGTCACAAGCGCCTTATCGTCGTCTACGGTGAGCACCCCTCCTCAGACATCGAATACCTCGAGGAGAGCATCAACACCGTCTACGGCGTACGCGTCCCCACCAAAAAAGGACACGCCAACATTCGCCGCGTAAACGTCAACGCAGCCCC